>JAHFLN010000008.1 GCA_023244835.1 Candidatus Harrisonbacteria bacterium | reverse complement strand
AGTCCGTCGGCCTTACGCCTAAGGGGAATATAGGGATACCGACTAATTATACGGATGTCGCATGGTTTACTGGGTCCATGCGGCCCGGTTCACTCGGTACTTCGATTGTCGTGGGGCATAGAGACACTCATATCTTCGGGCCGGGCGTATTCCGGTCCCTTGGGCAGCTTGTGCCGGGAGATGATATATACGTCACGATTGACGGCAAGGCGATGCATTTCAAGGTTGTGGGTAAACGTACTTATAAGGAAGATACGGACCGTATGGAGGAGATTATGGGGGGAGACGGCCATATGGCCCGGTTGAACCTTATTACATGCGATGGGACATGGAATCAGGCAGTGCGGCGTTATGATGAGCGGCTCGTGGTATTCACCGAGCTTGTCAGATAGAGGAGTCGATTCTTAACGATATTGACTGTCGTATAATGTATCTTTTACGTCAGTTATGTCTTTCAAGGCCCCTCGTGACGTAAAAGATTAAAAACTTTTTACGATAAAAACCGATGCGATTTGTCATAAAAGGCTCTGCTTTCCAATTCCGCTTTTTTAGACAACTTATCGCAGGGACTTCTCTCGTTTCGGTGCATAGTGCTTTCGTGCAGGCGGTTCAGTTGGGGCGAACATAGCACTCCCCTTTTTATTTATATATTAATCATCCGATAAAAAATCTCCGTTACGATTAGGCGCTTTGTACCGCATGGCGCGCATCGTTTCGGAGACATTCGTTCGAAGGGTTTTTAAGGCCTTTCTTTTTTACCGATTTGCAGGCGCTGGCAGCATAGATAGCCGTCTTCGTGCCATTATCGGCCGATCTTCCGGGTCGGGATCTCGGTTTACCACCCGATTTTTCATCCTGGTTCCCGCGGCGATCAGGATTGCCGTAACGACGGTCGGCTCATCGAGCAGCGTGGGAATATCCGCTTGCTCTAACCCCGCTTCTTCGAAGGCGTTCGCTATCAATTCCACTAACGGTCCGGTAAGAGTCATTCCGCATTCCTCCTGCCTTTGTTAAGGGATTTTCCCTTGGATTCCGCGCATGCACGCCATGCGCTTCGCTTCGCTTATAGTGCTACAGGTATTTCTGTGGGTCAAGGTCGCCGCCGACTGGCATGGGGCCGCAGGACTTGCTGTTTCGCATCGAGAATGTCGTGCCGTCATAGACGGTGAAGTGAAGGTGGGTGCCGAACGCATAGCCCGTCTTTCCCATATATCCGATCGTGTCCCCCCGTTTTACGAGCTGTCCTACCTGGGTTCCGAGCTGTGACATATGCCCGTAGAGTGTTACCAGGTTGTTACTGTGCCGAATTATGACGAATTTCCCATATGCGCCGCGCGGACAGTATATGTCCTGGTTTCCCGCTGCGAAGACGACCCCGTCGTTTGCGGCAATGATCGGCGAGCCGTATGCTCCGCCGAAATCGAGTCCGTTATGCCAATGACCCTTATACCCTCCCCTTAAGGCGAAGGCAGTGCCTCCGTACCCTTGGGTGAGCTTCGGCGAGGGCGTTGGCCAGCCGAGCACTCCCTTCACCGCGGTCGGCAGGCCGTTCGGGTTGATTTGCAGACGGAGCTGGGCATCGATCGCTTCGATTTCGGCCGCGATATCGGCCTGTCGTTTTGCGAGTTCCGACACCATCTGCTGATAGGTCTTTTCCTGGTTCTTGGTTTGCGCGAGAATTTCCTGGCGTTCCTTTTTCACGTCTTCCACAATCCCTTTTTTCGCGGCCAGCTCCCGGTATTGGCTTTCAACGCGTTTCTTTTTTGTCTCTTTCTCGTCGAGTTTTCGCTTCCTCTCTTCATTTGCGGCTTTCAATTCCCCGATCGCTTCTCCGAGATCTCCATTCAGTTCGGCAAGGTGCGACTGCTCCCCGATCGCTTCCGCGAGCGTTTTATTCCGCACGAATACGATGAGGGGGTCTTCCTCGTCTATCTGCTGGATCTCCTTCATCAGGCTCGACACCGCATCGGATTTGAGCGTCACGTTCTTTTCCGTTTCGCGGATATTTTCTTCGAGCGATCCTATCTCGAGCGATAACGAGCTGATTTTCAAAGTATTCGCCTTGATGCCTAAATCGAGCTGTTTGATATTTGTCTTCAGCTTTCCAAGCTCTTGATTCAGCGATTGGCCTTTTCCCTGCGTTTCGCTCAGATTCTTTTGCGTCTCTTCGAGCTGTTTTTGGATATCCGCAAGCTCTTTCGCTTTCGCCTGGATGGCGTTATTCAGTTGTTCGGGCGCGAGCGTCTCCGCGCGTGACATAGCTGGCATGCACGCGATTAGGAATATGAAAATACTCGCGAAGGCCGCGACGGCTTTCTTCATGACGGGGTTTCAAGCTTTTTGATTGCGATATGCAGGCGTCGGAGCGATTCGTCGGTTCCGAGCGCGTGGAGGATCTCGAGCGGTCCGGGCGATTCCTTCATGCCCGATAAGGCGACCCGGAGGGGCCAGAAGGTCTCACCTCTGCCATTTCGTTCTGCGAACTTCGGTATAGTTGCGGCATCGCCCTGTTCGATAAGCTCAATGATATATTCGAGCGAAGCCTTTGCCGCTCCGGGCGCCATATCTTTCCACAAGAGGAGCTTCGCGTCATAGGCTGGCAATTCGAGGAGGAATGCGCCGTGCGTCGCGAAGTCATTCAGGGTTTCGGCGCGAGGCTTCACGAGCGCGATTATTTTCTTATTTCTTTCCGATTCCTCCCAATCGATGCGTTTCGCTATCTCCGCATCGCTCAAAGCGCGGAGATAGTGCGCGTTCATCCAATTGAGCTTGTCCAAAGAAAATGCGCCTCCTCCTTTTTGGATGCGTTCGAGGGTGAATATCTTCGCGATCTCCTCGGGCGTCATGATCTCCCGATCGCCTTCAGGGTGCCAGCCGATCAGCGCCAAGAAGTTCATGAGCGCTTCGGGCAGGTAGCCGGCCGCGCGGTATTCGGCGAGACCAGTCGCCGCGTTCCGCTTGCTCATTTTCGCGCGGTTCGCGTCGAGGATCAGCGGGAGATGGGCGTAGTGCGGATGCCTGAATCCGAGCGCGGCCTGGAGCGCCAGCTGTTTCGGCGTATTCGCGATGCCGTCTTCTCCGCGGATTACATGCGTGATTGCCATATCCTCGTCGTCCACGACGACCGCGAAGTTATAGAGGGGCTCCTTCAGTCCTTTCGCGATCACGATGTCTCCGATCGCTTCTCCCTTGAATTCGATGTGACCTCGTATAAGGTCGGTGAATCCAATCACATGCTCGGGCATCATGAAGCGGATCACGCCTCCGCTCTCCGGGCCGAGGTGCTTTTCCCGGCAGGCGCCGTCGTACCGCGGGGCGATTCCTGACTCGAGCATTTCCTTGCGTTTCGCTTCGAGTTCGTCCTTCGTGCAGGTGCACCAGTATGCTTTTTTTTCGTTGAGAAGCCGTTTCAGGTGCGTTTCATAGAGATCGAGACGCTCGCTTTGGCGGATTGGCCCTTCGTCCCAGCCAATACCGAGCCATTTCAGCTGTTCGATGATATCCTTTTCGAATTCCGGCGTTGATCGGGCGATATCCGTGTCTTCGATGCGGAGTATAAGCTTTCCATTGTGCTTTTTCGCGAATAGCCAATTGAAAAGCGCCGTGCGGGCGGTTCCCACATGTAAAAAACCTGTCGGCGATGGCGCCATGCGTACGCGTACGTCCATGGCTCAAGGGTATCATCGTCTGCCGGGCTTTGCCAGCGTTTTATTTGACGTATTTAATAATAGGTGTTATATTATATTCGGTTCAGATTTCAGGCTATCCAGCCTATTCTTGTTGAAAAGGAACGTCACAGTGTCGAAGCAAGCCGTTCAGAAATGTTTCTTGGCTGAGTTGATGGCAGAGCTTTCGGCTCTCGCCGCCGATCTCCCGGCGGGCGGTCCGAAGGTTGATCCTAGTCTTCTCGAGAGTGGCGAGGTTTTGTGTTTTCTCGCCGATGACTTCACGAAGGCCGCGTATTTCTTGATGATGCGCGTCCTGGAAAAGGAGGCGAAGGATTTGCGCGTTGCCGAACTCAAGTTGGAGCTCAAGCAGGCGGAGACGGGTCAGCCGTTCGACGACGAGCAAGCCACAATGACCGCGCGTCGATTCTCCCATACTGTCCGTCACCAGGCTTTCGAAAATCTCTTGTGGACCGGCGTGAAGGGTCAGATCGCTCCTCTGCTCGGCGGCCGTACCGGCTCTATCGCCCTCGGTCCGAATTGGGAGATCATGGTTCTTCCTCCGTCGGAAGATAGCGGCGTGGGCGGCGCGCCTTTCCTTCTCGAGGTTCCGCGTCGCCGCCGGCGCGGGCAATAGCCTTGCGCGGCGTTGAGTTCTTTCCGTGAGTCGCATCCGTGCCTCGTTCCCGTTTCGGGAACGAGGCTTTTTATTCAAAGAAAAGGCCCCTGGCGAGTAGGGGCTCAATTTTCATAACACCTATCAATTTTCATAACACCTATCAATTTCGTTCCGGAAATAGCTTTCCGAACGCGTAGTAGGTGATGCACATGCCGAGGAAACTCCATGGCGTGAAGAATCCCGCCTCTCCCCCGAACATGAGCCGTAGGCCGAATCCGACCCCCTGTCCCACGATCGCGCTTGCGGCGAGCTGGGTGTGTATATAGAGGATCGACTGGCGGTTTTCCCCGTTGATTATGAGCGCGGGAATCGCTAGGTATGCGATCACGAGCCCCCACCAACTCACGAATGCGATCGTCGCTCCTCCTGCCCCTGCGCATGCGAGGCATGCGAGTAGGTTTTTCAAGGAAATCGTATTCACTTTCATTACTTCTCCCGGGAACCGCTTGCAATCACCCAGGAAATCGATAAAGCCGTTCCATAGATCACCGAGCATGATTATCCCTTTCTTTTTTCGATGTGCAGGAACCCTCTTGTATAAGTATCTGCCTCCTATATACTCCCTACAATCCGCATGATATCCCCCGCGATCGCTTGGGCTGCTTCGGGCTTTGCGAATGCGAGCGCCGCGCTACCCATCGTCTCCCGGTTTTCTATAGCTTTTTTTATCGCACTTTTTAATGATTCCGGCGTCATATCTTTCTCTTCGAGCATGATCGCCGCGCCCGTCGCGGCATATTTTTCTGCATTCATGCGCTGGTGATCATTTGCCGCTTCGGGAAGCGGAATGAGTATGGAGGGTTTTCCGTAGGCCGCGATCTCGAAAATCGCGGAGCCCGCCCTGCTTATCACGCAGTCCGCGGCGGCATATGCCTTCCCCATATCGCGACCCATGAATGCGCTCGCGCGGTAATTCGCGCGCCGTCCGTCCGAAAGCTCCTTTTCCATCGTTCCTAGCCGCTCCATGCATTTTCCGTATGTAGCGCTTCCTATCTGGTGAATCACTTCATATTCCGTGAGGAGTTCAGGCAGTATTTCCATTATAAGCTCGTTGATGCGTGCCGATCCTTGCGAGCCGCCGGTTACGAATAGCGCAGGCTTTTCGGGATCGAGTCCGAGCGCGCTTTTTGCTTCGCGCGGATCGCTTTTGGCCCATTGCATGGTTTCCATCCGAAGCGGGACGCCGATTACGCGCGTTTCCTTATTAGAAAACCATTGCGCTGCGCCTTCCCAGCCGAGTTCGACGATCTTCGCCCATTTTCCCGTTATGCGGTTCACGAGACCCGGCACGCTGTCCGACTCATGCACGATGATCGGTACGCCGTAGAGTCTGCAGGCGATGAGTACGGGTAATGCCCCAGGACCTCCTTTCGAGAAAGCCGCGTGCGGCCAGAAGATGCCGATCTTCACAAGCGCCTGTCCTATACTCCATAAGAATTTTATGCCGTCGACGGCGTTCATGAGCGAGACATAGCGGCGCATTTTCGCGCTCGCTATAGGCGATATCCGCATCCCCGCTTTCTCAATCGCTTCGCTGAACGGAGTACGCGGTCCGAAATAGCGGCATTCGCACTCTGTGAGGTGCTCAGCTACGGCGATGAGCGGGTAGATATGCCCGCCCGTCCCCCCTCCCGTGAGCGCAATGCGTTTCATACCGTATGTTTCGAGATGTTATTCACGATACCCATGATAGTCAAGAAAACCGTAAGCGCCGTCGAGCCGTAGCTTATGAAGGGCAATGACATTCCCGTGAGCGGCATGAGGCCCGATATCGCGGCAATATTCACGAACGATTGTATTCCTATGAGCGAGGCGAACCCTATGAGAAGCAGGTGGCCGAATTGGTCGCGTGTTTTTTGCGCGATGAAGAGGATGCGCAGAACGAGCGCTAAGAGGAGTCCTATGAGCGTCATCGAGCCTATAAAGCCGAGCTCTTCTCCCACGACTGCGAAGATCGAGTCGCCGAGCGGTTCGGGGAGGGAGTGCAGTTTCGTGAGCGATTGGCCGTATCCGACGCCCATAAACCCTCCCGAACCGATCGCGTTTTTCGCCTGGTTTACCTGCCAGCCGCTCGTTTGTACATTTCGGTCGGGGTGGAAGAAGGCTTCGATACGCGCGAGGCGATAGGGAGCGAGGTACACCGCGATTGCGAAACCCGCGGCAATCAATCCCACAATAACAGGCAGGTACGAGATCCGCGCGCCGCTTTCGAAGTACATAATAACGGCAATAAGCCCTACAAGCATGCTTGCCGATGTTGCCGGCTGTTTTAAAAGCAGGCCCATTACGATTCCCAAGATCATGAGGAACGCTATGAATCCCTTTGCCGCGTGGCGTCCTTTTCCCCTTGTGCTCGCGAGCCATGCGGCGAGATAGATTATAAAAAAGAGCTTGAGGGGTTCCGAGGGTTGGAACGTGAGGGGGCCGACCTTCACCCAGCGGGCCGCTCCTTTCATTTCGACCGCGAGAGGGGTGAATGTGAGCATGAGGAGCACTATGCCGAAGGCCATGCCGATTGCCGAGAGCTTTTCGTATCGCTTATAGCCGATATTCGAAGCGAGGATGAATCCCAAGAGGCCGACCGCGAGGCCGGAAATCATCTGATGTTTCAGGTAGTACAGGCTGTCGCCGGTATTTAGCTCGCTCAGGCTCGACGAGGCGGATGCGAGCATCGCGAGGCCGAACGTCGTGAGGAGCAGAGTGAGAAGGATTACGACGTAATCATTACCGCGGCTCCCGATGGAAGAAAGACGTTTCATTTTCCGGAGCGATCTTTTACCAACATAACGCCGCCTGTTCCGCTATATGCGCCGTTTACGATCGCATGCGCGACTTCGTACCGGTCGTCCATAAGGACGAGATCCGCGTTCCAATCCTCCTTGAGCATTCCCCGTTTTGCGATGCCTATCGTGCGCGCGGGTAGGCTTGTGAGCTTCATCACCGTTTTTTCGATAGGCCAACGCAGGGTATCCGCTGCCATAAACGTCTCTTTTGGTGGCCCTGCAATGAGCGCCCGCTCGCTTTCGAGCGCCGCAAGGGCGAACGGCGATAGTTTTTCCGTCACGACAACCGTCGCGTTCATGCGCGTGAGCCGCATGAGCTCGAGGAGCGCTTCTTTTACCGTCATGTCCCGATCGCGCGCGAAGGCTTCGATCGTCATTCCCATCAGATTCTTGTGTTCCCGCGGCACGCGTGCGATTATTGCGTCCGGATGACGCGGCAATTCCCGCACAAGCTCTTTCCTACCTGATTTGTCGCGCATGAGTTCCTTGAGTTCCGGGAGAGTCTCATGCCGCATGCGGTGCGGTAGGAGATCCGCGATGGGAATGATACGCGACCCACCCACGGCGATCTCTATAAAAAGATTATCTCCCGCATTCTTCACCGCCTCGCATGAGAGCACGAACTCCTTTTCCGTTGCCTTATTCAGTCCTTTTGGCACAAAGTCAGCGATTATCATCACGACGCCAGTCGTCTTATATATAGAAATCGCCTCTTGGACCGCTTCCATGCAATGTTCTTCATGGCGCCGTAGGCCGATTACGAGCACTCTTTTTTCTTCGGCGACCGCGCGCGCGACCGCGCGCGCTTCCTCGTGCGATATTTTTTGTCCATACGGACTTTTCAAGTCGAGCGATACGCCGAATGCTCCTTCGCGCATCGCTGTCTTCATGACATGGATCGCCATGCGCATTTCTCCGTCGGTCAGGTCCCCCTTTCCTTTTCCTTGCACGTCGCGCCTGATCGTCTCGTAGCCTGCGAGCGTTCCAAAATTCGGACCGAGCGGCATGCGTTCCATAACTTTGCAGAATTCTTGCATGCTATGCCAGCCGACGTTCGCCCCGCGTCCACCCGCCCATTTTTTCAAGGGGTCGAGCGATCCGTACATGAGTGGCGCGAGCGAAATGCCGTCGTTTCCTCCGATTAGCGTCGTTATTCCCGCGGCAACGTGTCCTTTTTGCCCCGGATCTTCCATGATCGCGAGCGAATGGTCCGCATGCGAGTGGATATCTATGAATCCGGGCACACAGAGCATGCCGAGCGCTTCTAATACCACGTCAGCTTTCTTATTCGGGAAGTTTCCTATAGCAGAAATCCTTTTGCCCGATACGAATATGTCGCCGCGGCGCATCGGTTCGCCCGATCCGTCGACTATCTTCGCATTTTTTACGAGAATCATCGGTTATAGTATCGCATTTTTGCACATACGCTTCCACTATCACACATCTTTTTATCGATATGGCGGATTTTAAATCGATCTTTTCTCCCTCAGTCGCATTTTTCTGAAAAATATCGTCGGAAAAGGCAAAAAATAGTTTTCCACAGTTGACACTTGACACTGGTGTGCGAGAATAAATGCATAACAAGGTCGTTCGTTGAGCCGAGAATTATAAAGCAACATAAAAAATATGGCAGCAAAGAAGAAAGCCAAGAAGACCGCGAAGAAGAAGACTGGCGCGAAGAAGCGCAAATAAGCTTCGCATAAGAAAAAACCGCTGAGCACATCGCCCGGCGGTTTTTTCATGCGCGTTGCAATTCGCAATTCACATTTCCGTTATAAGAACCTGTCGAGGAAGAATATCACGAGACCCATGATGCTCGCGACGGCGGCGATGATCCAGAAACGCATTGTGATTTGGGATTCGGGCCAGCCGATTGCTTCGAAATGGTGGTGAATAGGCGTCGAGTGGAAGATTTTTTTGCCGCGTATCTTCTTACTCGTCATCTGAACCAGGACCGAGAGCGTTTCGATTATCGGAATGATCGCGAAGAAGGGCAGGAGGAGAGCCGTGTTCGTGAGCATGGCGGTCACGCCGAGCGTGATGCCGAGCGCCATCGACCCCGTGTCTCCCATAAAGAAGCGCGCGGGGTAGATATTGAACCAGAGGAAGGCAAGGAGCGCTCCCACGATAACCGCGTTGAAGGTCGCGAGGTGGTAGCGCGCGAGGGCGAACGCGATCACGGTGAGCGCCGAGAACGAGAAGAGCATCACCCCGCCCGCGAGCCCGTCTAATCCATCCGTTTCGTTTACTGAGAATGCGGAGGCGATTACGACGAACATGAAGAACGGTATGTACCATAGTCCCATGCTGACGTTGCCTACGAAGGGAACGTGCAAGAGGTCGAAGCCCAGGCGGTAATAAAACCACAACGCGCCCACGAGCGATATCGCGAAATACATGACGAGTTTCTGGCGCACTGAGATGCCGCGGCCTTTCGGTCCCATCCTTAGGATGTCTAAAAGGTCGTCGATGAGTCCGATGAACGCCGCGATGAAGAACGCAGCGATCGGCAGATACGTCTGCGAGCGGTCGATGAAGCTGAAGAGCGGCATAGGCGTGAGCGCGAGCGCGAGGACGAGTGCTGCGCCCCATACGATGATGCCGCCCGCGGTCGGCGTCCCTTCCTTCCCTTTGTGCAGCTTCGCGAATACCGGAGCCGCCTCGCTTGACCGTATGGGCTTTCTCAGGTGGAAGCGCTTGATAAGGCTCGTGACGCCAGGCGTTACAGCGAGCGCCACCACGAACGATCCGATCGCCGTGAGCAGTATTCTTATAGCCTGAAACGTTGCGATAGCCATGCGAAGAGTTTTTCTGTCTGTATGAAGCGTTCCGACTTGTCAGGCGTACCGAGGACGATAATCGTGATCGGGCCGCGTGACGTCCTCCATATTGTCACCAGGTTTCCGCTTGCTTCGTCGGTAAAGCCGGTTTTTCCTCCTAAAAAGTCGGGATGACCCGCGAATTCGTTGATATTCGGCACAGTCTTTCCGTTTACCGTCACGGACGGTATCCTGCTCCATTCGAAGATTTCCGGGTGTTTTTGCAGGATATAGCGGACGAGCTTGTCTACGTCGTCGGCCGTCGATTGATTGAGATATGATAACCCGCTTGCGTCGCTAAATCCAGTCCCGTGCATAGCGAGAGTCTTCGCTTTCGCGTTCATGAGCGCGAGCCATTGCTCTAGTCCCAAGGTGTCCGCGAGGGTTTCCGCGGCGCCGTTATCGGAGATCACCATCATCCGGCGTATAAGATCGTCCCGTTCCGTATTATAGGGGATATTTTCGAGCGCTATGACGGCCGTCATAAGCTTCGTGAGCGAGGCGAGCGGCCATCGTTCTTCCGGACGCAGGCGGAAAAAGACGGTATTTCCGAGAGACTCTTTCGCGAGAGCCGTATTGATTTTTAGTTCTGGCATGGCGATTCCTCCTGGAATATTCTCCTCGTTTCGCGTGTCGGGAGAATATGCGCCGCTTTCCCCTACGCTTGATGCCAAGACGGGGTTATAGAATTCGGAGCTTGTCGTTTCGGGCATTTTCCTATTCGTCGCATAGATTGAAAAAAAAACCGCGGCGACGAGAAAAAATGCTTGCAGGCTCGGCTTCATGGGTGATAGGTTGATTGTATATATGCTCGCCTTGTACCGCAAATACCGGCCTAAATCGTTTGCCGAGCTTGTGGGACAAGAGCAGGCGGCCGAGATCTTCAGGAATGCGGCTCGGCAGGGCAAGCTTGCCCATGCGTATGTTCTCTACGGCCCTCGGGGCACGGGGAAGACCACTGTCGCGCGGCTGATCGCGAAGCTCGCGAACTGCCTGTCTCAAGACCACGTAAAAAAGGAGGGCGAGCCGTGCAACGCGTGCGCGGCGTGTTCTGAAATCGACGCGGGGCGTGCCATGGACGTGATCGAGATCGATGCGGCTTCAAATCGTGGCATCGACGAAATTCGGGACCTGAAGGAGAGCATTCGCGTATCCCCTTCTTCCTATACGCATAAGATCTTCATCGTGGATGAAGCGCATATGCTTACGGGGGCGGCATGGAACGCGCTCTTGAAGACCCTCGAGGAGCCGCCTGAGCGGACGATCATCATCTTAGCCACCACAGAATACGAGAAGATTCCCGCAACGATCGCTTCGCGTGCCCAGCGTTTCCATTTCAACAAGATTCCTTTGCAGACGATCGTTTTGAAATTGAAGGAGATCGCGACGAAAGAGACAATCGCGGTTTCCGACGATGTGCTTGAGTTTATCGCGGCCTCTTCTGACGGGGGTTTGCGCGACGCCGAGTCGCTCTTGGACCAGATAACCGTATTATCCGACGCGCCTGATATCGCATCCGTCGAGGCGATCGTGGGCCGAGCAGGCGCGAAGCGCGTGATCGCGTGCGCGAATGCGGTCGTTGCCCGCGACGTTTCCGCGGTCCTGGCCCAGATCGCGGATATCCAGGCTGCGGGCGGCAATATCGTCGATTTGAACAAGGAGCTCATCATGTACTTGCGCCGGGCGCTCGCCTTGCGTTTCGATCCTATGCTCGAGCCGAGCTTTAAGGATGAGCTTACAAAGGAGGAATTAGCTTCGGTGAAGACCCATAGCGCGGCGATCGACCCGCAGGCGATTATTGCACTCCTGAAATCCCTTATTCGCGCGTATACCGAGATGCGCTACTCCCCCTTCCCGCACGTGCCGTTCGAGGTCGCGATGATTGAGCATTTGGGGCAAAAGTGATAGGATTTCCGCATATTGCCGAGTCGTCTAATGGTAGGACACGTCCCTTTGAAGGATGGCATCTTGGTTCGATTCCAAGCTCGGCAACATCTATGGGCACCCAGCACGAGGGTGACCGATATCTAATTAATAAGGATTATCTTTAGATCGTCCTATATAAAAACCTATAATTAAACCATACGCCATGAAAAATATAGGGTGTGTTACTATTGTCCATCCTGCCGCCTTCGTAATAAATGTATTTGGCCCTGCATTATCCTGCATGAGTCCGATGGAAAATAATGCGTAGATTGGCGTTGTAAACTCAAAAAAATATTCTAATCCTAATATATCGTTCCAAGAAGAAAATAATTGAAGATATATTGCGATGCAGGATATAGCAAAGCCTATAAATCCTCCAATAATACTATATTTCAGTCTTTTTTTCATACTTTAATAGTATCATAAATTTTCAGGCTTTCACTAATTTACTCTCTGACCGAGACCCATCGGCCCGTCCCCTAGTTTAGCCCTTCAAAAACCCTAACCCTTACACTGCTTGCATATCCTTGGTTCACAGCCGAGGAAGCCAACATCTATAAGCACCTAGCGCGAGGGTGATCGAGACGGGGACGTTACTTTTTGGGCAGTTTTCTTAACCCCGTCGGGCCGCCTCAATAGCGGCGACGTCGATTTTTGACATCGTCATCATCGCCTCGAATGCGCGTTTCGCTTCTGCACCGCCAGATGAAAGGGCATCGGTCAGCGCGCGCGGCGTGATCTGCCAGGATAGCCCCCAGCGGTCTTCGCACCAACCGCATTCCTTTTCCTTTCCCCCATTCCCGACGATCGCGTTCCAGTAACGATCCGTTTCTTCCTGATTGTCCGTCGCGATTTGGAAGGAAAATGCCTCGTTATGCCTGATTGACGCGCCGCCATTCAGGCCGATGCAAGGAATTCCGCAGACGGTAAATTCCACCGTTAACACATCGCCACACTTCCCGCCTGGAAAATCACTGGGCGCATGAAAGACATTGATCAGTTCGCTATTCGGAAACGTAGCGGCGTAAAAGCCGGCTGCGTTTTCCGCATCCTTTTCGAACCAGAGGCAAATCGTATTTTTTTGTTTCATATTTGTACGCGCTTTTCATCCTATCTCACCTTATGACGGTTCACAAATCAGGCGTATTTCGCATGGATAGCCCCCGCTTGTTTCGAAGATTGTTAAAAGTGGTAGTATATACGAGACCAATGGTTTTCACTCTTCATGATTTCCATGCCGATTCTGCCGAATGCGTGCGGCAGTTTAACGCCTTTGCCGCGAAGCATTCGCTTTCCGGCTATGCCTTACCGGACCATATCTGCTACAAATGCGGATCGGCGGAGTCATTCGAGCGTGTTCGGAAATTATTCGAGAGCGAGAGCGAGTATATATTCCAATCCATCATTTCCGCGCGGAGAATTTCGTATATAAAATTCAAGAAGCCGCTTGTAAGTGGCTTGGGCCCCATCGCCTTCCTCGAATTATCGGACCAGAAGCCGGATGGTTCCCAGGGGGATGGCTTCGACCATATCGAGGTCTATCCCGTCGCGATGCCATATGAGGATTTCGTGAGGCGATTCGAGAATGCCGAACGCGTTATCAAGGTAGAGCGGCCGCACCATGCGACTTATGACATCGAGATCGGCGGCGGCTTCATTTTCAGGTGTACGCGCGAACCGCTTATCGAGAAGATCAAGCGCTCGGAGATGGTATGAAAACAACCAAACATTCAGCAGTTTTTATTAAGGGCTGATATGAAAATCTTTACGTGGAACGTGAACGGCATACGGTCTGTCTTCCGGACCACGTTTCGTGACTGGCTGAAAGCCGAGGATCCCGATATTGTGTGCTTGCAGGAGATTAAGGCGGATGATGCGGCGCTTACCCCCGAATTTTCTCAGATCGACGGATATTACGCTTATTTCAATTCGGCGAAGAAGAAAGGATATTCGGGCGTCGCCGTGTATACGAAGACCAAGCCTCTTTCGGTCGAGACCGAGCTTGGCTTCGATCGGTTTGATCACGAAGGCAGGATGTTGAAGCTCGTTTTCCCGGGCTTTATCTTGTTTAACTTCTATATTCCCCACGGCGGGCGTTTTAAGGAGAATTTACCGTATAAGCTTCATGCGTATCGGATGATTTTCAATGCAGTGGGGCCGCTCGCACGGAAGAAGACGATCTTGGCCGGTGATTTTAATATCGCTCATACCGAGCTTGATCTCTATTTTCCGAAAGCGAACGAGAACAATATCATGTTCACGCCGGAAGAACGGAAGCAGATAGATGCTTTGATCGGCTTCGGATATACGGATTCGTTCCGTACGAAGCATCCGCATATGAAGGCGTATACGTGGTGGCCGTATCGGAATAATCTGCGCGAGCGGGACATCGGTTGGCGGATCGATTATATCTTCACGAGCGCGCCGCTTACGGGGCTCGTCACAAGCGCCGCGACGCATCGCGAGGTTCTTGGTTCTGATCATGGGCCGTACGGTATCGCGCTCGATATTCCTATCGAGCGCGGTGAGCGGCCGACGTATTCCGGGGCGAAGCAGGCAGGATCACTCTTTTAAAACTAAATGAAGCGCGCATGATTCTTCGTATTAAGAAAAGACTCGGCGCCGTTTAGGGCCGAGTCTCGATGTTTCGCGTTCCGTGCGGATGAGCTGCTATGCGGAGATTATCCGCGCAAGCTCCTCTACTTTCCCAGCGTTCAGTTCCGTGTCCGAGTCGGACACGCCGGTCGCGACGAGAAAATAGTCGGCATATTCGATATACTCCCTGACGTTCTGGGCGGTGATGCCGCTCGCGATCGCGAGCGGATGATCGCCGATCGCCCGTTTCATGAGCCTGACCTTTTCGATCGCGGGCGGACTTCCTGTCTTCTCGCCGCTCGTCGTCACGACATCCATATATGGCATGGCTAATCGCGCCGCTCGGGCCGGATCCCGACATTCGCCCTGGTACTTAAAAGCGACGCCTCCGAAATAGAGCCCGCGCGTTCCATGCCGCGCCCGAAGCTCGGCCAACTCCCTTGCTTCTCCGGCCGGATCGTCGCTGTCTTCCTTGATGCCTCCGTCATCGATCCATAGGCCCGCTATGTCTTTCGGCGTCTGCATGACCGCTTCTTTAGGGCTCAAGTCGAGGCAGTTGAGCCCGATCCAGAGATTCCCGCAGTACATTTTCACATAACCGTAGATTCTCAGGAGCGAGTCAGCGGAACTTCTGTGATTGATCAGGAATATGCCCGATGCCCCCGCATTTTTCGCGATTCGGGCGTTTCTTAGCGCCTGCTCCTCGCTTTCGATGTGGATTACGACGATCAAGTTTTTTTGTTTTTCAAAAACAGCCCTATACCCGTTCATGATCTTGGTCCTTTTGGGTGCGATTTCGATTCTGTTCTCTTCGGAAAGAGGCTTCGAAGAGTATAGTCTTATCGGATATGCGCGTCAAAAAAAACGATGAATTGCTAATTATTTGCGCGGTCCAATATATTGACAAATAGATAGTAAAAGTGCTATATTATATTCAGTGACGGTTCGACAATTTCACTCATTTCAGGAGGTTGGCATACCATGCCACATACGAGAATTTTGGATGATGCGACAGAGGTTACGATCGAGACTCTCCGGGCCGCGGTGAATCTGCGCGTGTCGGAAAGCGATTCGGAGGTTGTGATTCGGGACGTTTCCGGCCGGGAGATCGTGAGAGCCTCCCCTTCCCGCATCGTTGCCGAAGCGAATATCTTGTTCTTCTTCCTCGAGGGCAAGGCGTTCGATTACACCGAGGAGAGCGAAGTGTATGCCTGCTTCGTGATTCCCGAGATGATCGAGACGGATGCTCAGTCCATGGGCGCTTCCGAAATCGAGGTTGTCTATGAAACGGTTGTCCGCTCCCTCGCGCATTTCGACGAGAATATGCCTTGCCACTCTTACCTCGCCGTCGAATTCAAGGACGATATACGGTTCGTCTTCGTGGAATACTTGCCGCAGGATGACCTTAGGTGGTCTCTAGCCTTCATTTTCAACGAATTCGGCGACCACTCTTGGTAGCAGGCCCGTTTTGCGCGGCACGGACAAAAAATAGTCCGTACCTCGCGGGACGGGCTATTTTTATTCCCTTTTCCGATCCCTTACGCGAACGTCAAGACGAGCGTCATCGCGAACATCGCTACAAGGCTTTCCGCGGCGTTGAAGGCGAATAACTTAAACGATCGTCCTTCCCATAGAAAGCTTCCTGCTTGCGTCATCGCCACGTAGCCGAGCCAGTGCCAGAAGGCGAGCATAAAGGCGAATGATGCCGTTCCCGATTCTCCTATGAAGCTTCCCCATGCGTACGCATCGGCTGCGAGTACGCAGGCCATTACGAGCGCTGTCACGGCTCCTCCGCATATCGCTTGGCTTGCCGTAAGGGGCATCTTTTTCATATCGCTTTCCGAAAAACCCATCATCCTCTTCCATTGCCTCCCGAAAATCGGACCGTACCAGAGCATGCCGACGATCATACTTGCTATCGCCGCTCCCACTATTCCCCAATAATTAATAAATATCATATCCCTTTAACTATATCCTTTGCCATGGGATAGTCTATCATCCATGATTATGCGGACTCAGACGGTCGTTTTAGCGGCGGGAAAAGGAAGTCGTATGGCAAGCGATATTCCGAAGGTGCTCGTTCCTTTGGGCGGCACGCCCCTTCTCGTGCGCCTTTTGGGTTCTATCGCGGAGGCGGGATTCGGGACGGAGCCCGTGATCGTCGTCGGCGAGAATAAGCCGCTTATTGAAAACGCTGTGCGCGATGCGGGAATGAGGGCGCGGTATGCCATACAGGATGCGCCTCTCGGCACGGGCCATGCCGTGCGTTCGGCGCAGGATTCGTGTGCCGGCGCCGAGCGCATCGTCGTACTATATGGCGACCATCCACTCGTTTCCCCCGTCACTATCCGCGCCTTGTGCGATGCCCATGCGGCAGGTTCCGGTCCTCTTACGCTCGCGACGGCGACTGTGCCTGATTTTCTCGGCGCTCATGCTCCCCTTGCGGACTTCGGACGCATTATCCGCGATACTGCCGGGCATATAACGAAGATCGTCGAGAAGAAAGATGCCGAGTCTCATGAGCTCGATATTCGCGAGGTGAATCCGGCATATTTCTGTTTTTCCGCCCCGTGGTTATGGGAGAAGCTCGCGGCACTCACGAATGCGAACGCGCAAAGGGAGTATTATCTTACGGACACCGTGCAGATGGCGATGCGCGAAGGCTATGAGATCGCCTCAGTCGCGATCAGCCCGCACGAGGCGCTCGGCGTGAATACGCCGGAGCATTTGAAAGCCGCCGAGTCCGTTCTCGGATCGATTTCGTGATGGTTAGCGCATTTCCCGATATCGCGCGGAAGCGTCGGCTTTCCGCCGTGATATCATAAAGCAATGGATAAAGAGGTTTTTGCGATCGTCGCCGCGCTCTTCGCCGTTTTCGGCAACGTTCCCTATCTCCTCGATATATTAAAGGGCCGCGTTAAGCCCCATCCGTATACCTGGCTCGTGTGGACGCTCGTATCGGGTATTATTTTTTTCGGCCAGGTTTCGAAAGGCGCAGGCATCGGCGCCTTGCCAACCGCCGCCTCGGAGATATTCACCGTCATCATCTTTCTTTTTTCCCTACGGTACGGATTCCGGGGCGTTACGGGCATTGACACCCTCTTTCTCGCGATCGCTCTTTTGGGTATCGTTCCCTGGATTCTTACCAACGATCCGACCATTTCCGTCGTGATCGCGGTCTCGATAGACTTCGTCGCTTTTTTGCCTACGTTGCGCAAGACATGGAAGCATCCCCGCACTGAAACGCCCATTCTCTATGGCATGAACGCGTTACGGCACGGCCTCGCTCTGGTCTCTCTTCGGGCGTACAACATCGCGACCGTCCTCCACTCCATAGTCATGATCGTCATGAACGTCTTCATGACCGCGATTATTATCATGCGGACGAAGCGGCGCTAGGAGTTTTTCGCATTGTGCCGCATGCCGAAGACGATGCGCTCTTCGGCAATGTTCGTCACGTAATGGAAGGGTCTCCGGGACGACCCGAGGAATCCTGGCGCGCGCAGGATCATGAGCGTGCCCGGGGCTGTCGGGAGCTTTTTCCTGCCCGTTCCTTCCCGATCAGCGCATAGGAATACGTCTCCTTTTCCTTTTAGCGTGACGACGAGGATAAGGTCGAGGCTCGATCGGTTGTCCTTATGCGGCGTGATGCCGATTGAGCCTTTTTCATATTTCTGGAGGCTTGTTTCGTTGAAGCTGACCGCTCTGCCTCCGAACGGGTGAATGCTCGCTTCGGCAAGTTTTATATTCAATGCATCGGTCATGTCTTCCGACAGCGCGATGAACGGGCTTTCTTCGCTGAATTCGCCGCATGAGGAAAGCTCTTCGCGCACCTTATACGGACCGACTACTGTCGGCTGGTTCTTATATGTCGCCTGTTCGGCGGCATGGACGAGCGTCATGCGGCGCTCTTCGGGCAGGATCGGAATTGCCGTACCGCCATGCGCTTTGAGTTCGTAGAGCGCGCGTTCGATGTCGAAGTCGAGGAGGCCTTTTACAGGCGCGGCGTGGCGCACGACGGTTATGGAGGGAGTTCCGTTTTCCCAGACCATGGGCTTTTCGACAGTTACTTCCGCCGTGCGCAGGCGGCTGTCCTCGAGCAGGCGTTCGGCGATCATATCCGCGAGCGTTTCTATGAGCTCGCAATGCGGACCTTCGATCACGTTTTGTATTATTTTCTTCGGGATCCGATAGTCGATCGTTTCCGCGATATCTTCGCGGACGACGTTCGCGCGCCAGGGCATAAGGGCGATGCTTACCCGGAACGGCTGGGGTGCCAAGCGTTCTTTTTCCGTCGCTCCGTGCGTGCCTCGGAATGAGAGATTCGAAATGCGTATTGTCATCGGTTGATTAAGGTTATCTGGTGAATAAAAAACTTCCCCGGAGGGGGAAGCTTTTGAGACGCCCGACGAGACGTCCGTATGACTTCAGATTCCCTCCGAGCGCGAAAAAACACTCTCTCGGCTGAATCCCGACCATGTGGCTATCCGGCGAGTATGCAACATAGTTCTATGATATCATACGGATGAAATGGCACTCATTGAGGATTTTGAGAAATTAGACATACGCGTCGGGAGGATTTTCGAAGTTTATGATTTTCCCGAGGCCAAGAAGCCTGCGTATAAGCTTACGATCGACTTCGGACCCGAGATCGGAATGAAGCGTTCGTCCGTGCAAATCGTCGCACGGTATACGAAGGAGGAATTGGCCGGAAAACTCGTGCTCGGTGTCGTCAATTTTCCCGTGCGGCGCATCGGCTCCTTCGAGTCCGAAGTTCTTACTCTTGGCGTTCCCGATTTTGACGGGAAAGTGATCCTCGTTTCGCCTGACAGTCCGGACGCTATTGTAGGAGGAAAGCTCTTTTGATCTCAAGACACTCGAAGATAGCTATCGTCTTTGCGTGCATGCTTCCTTTTTCGGCTTGCGCCGCGCGCATGCAGGCGCTTACGCCGCGACTTATGCCGGGGCAGACGCTTGTCGCGAGTTTTTCCACGGAGCCCGATTCCGCGAGCTTCGACGGGGCCCCGCTTATCGTTTTTCCGTATCGGGATTCTTGGCGCGCGGTCACGCCCCTTTCCCTCTCCGCGCGTCCGGGCGCGCATACGCTTAGAGCCGTGATCAGAGGAGAGGCGGCTTCTGCGGCGGTTACGGTCCTTGCGCGTCGCGATGCGATGATTGACCTGCCCGTTCCTACGAAACTTGCCCAGACGCCGAAGCAGCTCGTGCGGAGTCTCGCGACTACTAATACCAGCATTAATAGCGCGGTCACGGCAGTCGGGACGACGATTCTTTTCGCGAAGCCGTTCGGCCTGCCCCTTGCCGACAATCGTCGGATATCGAGCCCGTTTGGCGAGGTGCGGAAGACTGGCGAGGAGCGTATCGTCCATCTCGGCACTGATTTTTCCGCTCGGCGCGGTGCGCCTGTGGGCGCGATCAATGCCGGAACCGCGATCGCGGCATATGCCGATCCGACGTACGGCAACAGCGTCATTATCGATCACGGGCGCGGCATCTATTCGTTATATCTCCATCTCGATTCCATAGTTGTCGCGCGCGGCGAATCGGTACGGAAAGGCTCTCTTATTGGCACTGTCGGCGACTCGGGTATGGCAAGCGGCGTGCATTTACATCTTTCCGTGAAGATACGCGGCCAGTCTGTCGATCCGATTCAATTCGTTTCCGCGTTCCGATAAACAGGACTTTGGCGCATGGTAGGATGAGGTCATGCAGGAACGTTGTTTTTGGGACGATCCCGGTTATGAGGCGAATGATCCGCTTGCGGGAAACGAGCGGGCCGATTGGCTTATCGTGGGCGGGGGTGTTTCGGGCCTTTTCGCCGCGTATTTCCTCTTGAAGCGCGGGGAGCGCGATATCGTTCTCATCGAGAGGGGTGCCGTGGGATCGGGGTCGACAGGGCATTCCGCCGGAATGCTCATCGGCGATTTGCAGACTGGGCCGTGGAGCGCCGTGATCGCGAAATACGGCGCGGAAGCCGCCCGTGCTTATATGAGCGCGCAAGAAGATGCTCAGCGTATCGTGAGATCGCTTATCGAGAACGAGGGCATCGCATGCGATTTTTCCATGCGTGATTTTGTGCTGATTAACGATTCCGAATGGGCTATTCGCCGTACCATGCACGAATTCGCCGCGCGGCAGGCCATCGATCCACGTCACCCGACTCTTCTCGACGAGGAGGAGTTGCGGAACGAGATACGGAGCGGCGAGTTTTATTTCGGCGAGCATCTTGAGCAGGGTCTTACGGTGAATCCCCTGAAGTTCGCGCACGGAGTCAAGGCGTACCTCGTTCGGCACGGCGTGCGCGTATACGAGCATACGCCGTTTCTCTCGTATCGGGACGGCGTCGCCTATATGCCTCATGGAACCGTTTCGTGCGGCCATATCATACATGCGTCCGGCACGTGGCTTCGGGATCCATCACTTAAGAATTACATGACGACGATCGGCATCACGCGTCCGCTGTCCCAAGGCGAGCTTTCAGCGCTTAACCTGGCTGATAAGGATATGTTTCTGGACGACGGAAAGCGTTCGTTCCATTACGGGAAGATCACTGCCGACGATCGCCTGCTTCTGGGATACGGCGACGTTCTTGGATCATCGTCTTCGGCCGTCGTCCGTCTGCATATGTCTCATGTCGATAATATCAGGCATTTCATACGCCGTTTTACAGGATATGATATTCCTCTCGAGCATGCCTGGACGGGCCAGTATTCCCTTTCAACAGGCCTTCTTCCTCAGGTTATTGTCGGTGAGCGTGAGAGCTCGATCGGCGGCGCGGGTACGCAGATCGCGTCCATAACCGCCGTTTCGTATCTCGTTTCCGCGCTTTATCATGATCCTCATCCGCTTGATGCTTTATTCTATGCGGATTAAGATCGTTCTCTCGTGGCGACTTCCCCAAAAACCGTAGCCTTCATTCTTTCCAAGCTCGGTCATGATCCGTGTTTTTCCGCGCGAGCTATGTTTGGCGAATATGCTTTATATGCGGACGGGAAGACCGTTGCGCTTATCTGCGGCGATACGCTTTATGTGAAGATCGTGCCTGCGAGCGTTTCGCTTCGTAACCTTTGCGAGCAGGATTCGCCGTATCCGGGAGCAAAACCTTATTATAGCGTGAGCGATGATCTCCTATCTTCGATAGAGAGCCTGCCTAGTATCTTGCGCGCGATAGCACGATCGCTTCCTGAAAAAAGTGCGGTTATGAGGTATTCGACGTATATACTCGAATGCGCCGATGGTACCTTATATTGCGGTTCGACAAACGATCTTTCGCGGCGTCTTGCGGCTCATAACGGATTGAAGGCGGGCGCACGTTATACGAAGGCTCGGCGACCCGTCATTCTACGGCATGAGGAGCGATTTCTGACGTTCCGTGAAGCGCGCCAGAGGGAGAAGGAGATACAGTCATGGCCGCGCGCGAAGAAGCTTGCGCTTATCGCTTCCCGCCGCGTGCGAGAAAAAGCCCCGTAAGGGGCTTTTTCTCTCATGTGAGAGCTCGGTCGGATCTTATTGCCGTACCCCCATCATTCCTGCCTGGGGTATCATGCCATACTTCTCGACTCCTCTCCATGCCTTCTTTTCGCCGACTTGCATGCCGGCCCAGAAGATGAGTACGAGGATCGCGATTTTAATCGCAACCTTCGCGAATCCGTGCCCGCAGCCGCAGCTACCGCACGATCCTCCGTGCCCGCAACCGCCTCCCTTGCAGGAGCCGCATCCTTCGCACCCTTCCCCGCACATTTTTCCGTTATTCTTTTCCATGATTTTTTGATGTATATGACCTTTCTCTTTTAAGCATACCATATCACTCGTGGGGGCACGCGATAAGCCGGATTCTGTTCCGCCTTGCGGCGGATGGCGGCCATTTGTCTATGCGGCACTCCCCGCGCTTGCGCGCGGGGCACGGCCTTGCACCCGAGCAAGGATTTAGCCGTTTCAGCCCGATCTTTGACTATCGGACACATCCTTCCGTTCCTTACAGAACGGCGGGATACCCTTTTCCTTTCGGATCTGGGCGTTTCTGTTCGCACCTCTCCGTTGCCGGTGACGGCCTTTCGACCGTTGCTTTTTTCGCCTTCCATGCGGAAGGCGAGGGTGTCCGGACTTTCCTCCCGTTCCGCTCGCGCGGAACGCGCGGCCGCCTGGCGTACCCCCGCGACTGATATGGAATTCGAGAGATTATGAGATAGGTCCTGCCCCGAATATGACACGCCTATTTCCGGCTGTCGAGCGTTTCGTTTACGAGCGCGTCAGCGGCCGCATTCTCTTCTCGCGGAATTTCAACGAAGTTTACGGAGGCGAATTTTTCGATAAGCGTTTTCGCTTCTTCACAGAGGCTTTTCAGATGCGCTTGCTTGATCTTGTATTTTCCCGTTATCTGGCGCGCGATGAGCTGGCTGTCTATATGGATTTCAAGCGTCGTTTTTCCGGTATTTTCTCCCGCAATCTTTTCCGCGCTTTTCAGCGCTGAAATGACCGCTTTGTATTCGGCGACGTTATTCGTCGTCTCGCCGATATATTCGCCGTATCCCGTGCCGTCAATCACGACGCCGATCGCCGCCGGTCCCGGATTCCCCCGGGCCCCTCCGTCCGTATGTATGGATATAATGCGCATGATTTTTACGAAGCCGTTTTCCACGGTACGGGGGCATTGTCTTTTATCGTGAATCCCGCGGCGAACGTATGTCCTCCTCCTCCGTATTTCGCGGCAATTGTCGAGACGTCGAAGTCCCCTATCGGACGCAACGATACGACGGTTTTTCCCTTGCGTTTGTCCCAGATGATGCCGAAGGGCGGCTGTTTTGTCGCGATCTTATGGCCGATCTCGCTTCTGAAGCAGGGGGAATTCACCGCAAGTACGCGATGCCCCTCGAATATGACCTCTTCGGCATTCTCTTCGATGATCTTATCCATCAGCTTTTCCTCGCTCGCGAGAATGAGGGCGCCTTTTTCGGCGCATGCTTCGAACCCGGTTTTGATTTCCTGCGCGAGTCTATTCCAAGCGTCGAATTCTTGCGGCGCGAAATTAATATATGCTTCGATCTCTTTCGCATGCGGCAAGGTTCTGCGCCATAAATCACCGCCTTCAACATATTTAAGAAGCGTCGGCGCCGGCTCATCCGGATGAAAATATCCCCAGGCGATCGTCGAGCCCGAACGGGCGTTATCGAATACGCCTCCGTCCGTGAGGCGCACGGCCGGCTCACGCATCGCGTGATGGTCGAGCGCCGTCACGCGCCGGTTCTTCGCGATCAGGGATTTCATCACGGTTTCGTCGTAGCAGAAATCCACAAGATACACGTCTTTTCCTTCCGCTTCTTTGGGAGGCGGCTCTTGGTGGATGACGGGCAGGTAATCGGCCGCATCTCCCAGTTTTTTCCAGGCCGCCCATGCGGCGCCGAAGCCATCGGTGCAGTTTTTATGATAGAGGACGATAATCGGTTTCATTGAGTGGAGCATAGCTAAATCGGCCCGTGCGCGCAATGCGTTGGAACGTATCTCAAGGCTTATTCGGCCGCGTCGAGCGCCGCAATTCCTGGCAAAATCGCGCCCGAGAGAAAGGAGAGCGTCGCGCCTCCCCCCGTTGAAACGAACCCAAATTTTCCAAGCATGCCATGAGCTTCTAGGAAGTCGGCCGTATCTCCTCCTCCCGCAACGGAAAATGCGCCGCTTTCCGCGATTGCTCTCGCGACGGCGAGAGATCCTTTCGCATAACGCGGATCCTCCGCTTTTCCTACCGGTCCGCTCCAGAGCACCGTCTTCGCGCTTTTCAGTATTTTTTCGTATATCTTTACAGTTTTCGGACCGATGTCCAGATTCTCACCGTCGCCCGGGATATAATCGACGGGGAGGGAGATATCGGCTCCGTGCGGAAGGGTTTCACGCATCATCCCATACGCGCTTCCCAGGAGGAAACGGGCGTCTTTTTTGGCGAGATTCGCGATAGTTCCTGCCTTGTCCGCGATCTTCATTCCCCCTATCACCACGATGAACGGCTTTTCGGGATTGTCTCGAACGCGCGTGAGATGCCCAACCTCCTTTTCTATAAGAAGTCCGGCATACGACGGCAGGAAACGCGGAAGATCCACGATTGATGTCGATGCGCGATGACTCGTCGCGAAGTCATCGTTCACATACATATCCGCCCGACGCGCGAGCTCGCGCGCATATTTTTCGTCGTTTTCTTCTTCCCGCGGGTCGAAACGGAGGTTTTCCAGCCAATCAAGCCTTATTTCCGCAAGTTTCGAGAGCACGTCGACCGCCGGTTTTACGGAAAGCGAGGAGTCGACAATGCCGCCGGGCCGCCCCTTATGACCCATTATGATGGGCCGCGCTCCATTTTTAATAAGGAGCTTGAGCGTGGGGAGGACGGTCAGCAGGCGGAATGATCCGGCGTGCGGGCGCGCGATATCGAGATTTACCCGCACGAGGCAGGCTTTACCCGCAAGATCCCGCGGGCGTATTCCGGTTAAGAGACGCATCTTTATTATCCTACCCGATCCGGCACCCCGCGCATATGAGCGTTTCCGAGTACGCTTGATTTCCTACCTGGTTTGATGGTACTATACATGGTACTTATGGCCCATACAAAGTCCCTCGGATCTACTAAGCTCGGCCGCGATTCCGAGTCTAAGCGCTTAGGAGTCAAGCGCAATCAGAACCAGACAGTTGGTCCCGGCGAGATAATCATCCGCCAGCGCGGCAGCCATTACATTGCCGGCACGAACGTCATGCGCGGTTCCGACGACACCTTGTATGCCAAGGTTCTAGGAACGGTCAATTTCACGACCAAGAAGAAGATTCGCTTCGACGGTTCGCGGCGTATGGCGAAAGTGGTGAGCGTGATTGCTCCGGTCGCACAATAAGACGCAAAAAAGCCCCTTAGAAGGGGGTCTTTTTTATCCTGTCGTGCGTATCGTTATATTAGCTACGATGCCATGCGCGAAGTGTACGAGAGAGGCATGGTCACCGATCGTGCGTATGGGGTGATCGAGATCAACGCGCCTGATTTCGGGGCATCCGCGATTTCCGAGGGCTTTCGTTATATCGTCTTTCGTTATCGAGTCGAATACCTCCCCGTTTTTCCCTGTTTTAAGAGGCATCATGAGAGGTTCCTTTTCCATTTTTTTCGCCTCTTCTTCCAAGCGCGCGATGTTTGCGGCTTCGTCTTTCACTCGCGCCGCATGCTTTGCGATCTCTCCGGGCGTTCCCGGGATCGCGAGTTTTTTAGGGAATAGGAAGTTAGCCGCATAGCCGTCAGAGACGTTTACGAGCGCGTTTTTCTTCCCTATTCCGCGGATATCTTCTAAGAGCACTACTTTCATCCCGTTAGAAGCGATTTTCTATAATCAACTTTCTTGCTATGCATGGTATTTTTTACAAGGCGGCTTCTAATGGGATTCATAGTTTTGCGCGTATGAGTTCCAGAGCTTTCTCGAGTTGAGGATCCCGCTTTTTTTCCCGGTCCTCGTCGGATAGTTTTACCGGCACGTCGGGAACGATGCCGTTCTTATCTATCTGCGTCCCTTTCGGCAATATCCAATGTGCGATAGTCAGCTTCAATTCCGATCCGTCTCGGAGCGTTGTTAATTCTTGGACCGTCCCTTTTCCAAAGCTTTTTTCGCCTATAATCGGAACTCCTCTATTGTCTTTCAGCGCTCCGGCCAGGATTTCGCTTGCGGATGCCGAGCCGGCGTTCATGACGATTACGAGTGGCAGGTTTTCCACTATCGGACTTCCTTCGGTTTCGAAGGAGTCGCGCCTGCCATTTCGAAATTCCTCAAAAACCACCGTCTGGCCCGGGTTCATGAAGTAGCCGGCCATCGCTATCGCCGCGTCGAGATATCCGCCCGGATTATTGCGCATGTCGAGCACTATTGCTTTCGCGCCTGCCGTTTTCGCTTCATAGAGCGCGGTCCGCATAAGCGCGGCGGAGTTCTCGCTGAACGTGAAGAGCTGTATGTGCGCGATGCCTCCTTCTTCCATTTTCCATTCAAGCGCCGGTATCGCGATCGTGTCCCTTGTGACGCGTATTGCGAGCGGTTTTTCCTTACCCGCTCTTCCAACCGTGAAATTCACCGCCGTTCCTTTCGGTCCTCGGATCATCTTCACCGCGTCGTTAATCGTTATTCCCGCGGTCGAGCTTGCATTGATTTCAAGTAGTTTGTCGCCGCTTATGAGTCCTGATTTTTCCGCAGGGGAATTTTTCAGGGGCGCTATTATGATGAGCTGGTCGTTCTTAATGCCGATTTCCGCCCCTATGCCTCCGAAATTCCCATTCAAATCTTCGGAAAAGCGTTTCGAATCGTCAGGTGTCATGAAGACCGAGTACGGGTCTTTGAGCGCCGCGACAAGGCCGCTTGTCGCGCCGTAGACCAAATCGCGGTTTTTCAAATCACTCGCACGCAAGTACGACCCTTCTATGCCCTTCCATGCGTCCCAGAAAATCGCGAAGTCAGCCGCATTCACGGCATTGCTTGCCGTATTCGCCACTCCCCGTATAACGACGGTTTTTGGGTGGCTTGTCCCAATCGCATAGCCTGCTGTTCCAGCAATAGCGAGCGCGAGAATGCCCATGATTGCTGTCGCGAAGCTCGGGCGCATTCCGTTCCGGTAATTCATTCGCTTCATGATAGCGCCTGCTACTCTGTCCGCGCAAGAAACTATGAGATGTCGCTTAGTTTGATTTTTCGCATGATTCGTGGCATAGTATATCGCATATGGAAGCCCTTTCCGGCATGACGGGCGATTATCTGAAAGGCGTCAAGCGGCGCGCTTCCGAATCGAAGGCGTATAGCGCCTTCCAGCTGATCGGGCTTGAGCTTGCGACCGTGCTCAATGATCGGGCGCATACGCCCCTCTATATCAAGATCGCGAAGGATCATCCTGACCATCATCGTCTCATGATTCTCGCGAAGGACGTTGCCGGAAAGCCGTCCGTGCATAACAAGGGGGCGTATTTCATGCGGCTTCTGTTCAAGAATGACGATTATGGAAAAAAGGATACTTTCGATACGCAATAAGGAAGACGCGATTGTCCTGCGGCAGGCTGTCGCCGCTTTCGATTTCTCGAAGTTCACCAAGAAGGAGATACGCGAGCTTGTGAAGGCGATGCGCATCACGATGAAGTCCGCTGACGGGGTGGGACTTTCGGCAAACCAGATC
The DNA here is from genome assembly GCA_023244835.1 of Candidatus Harrisonbacteria bacterium. Taxonomy (GTDB): domain Bacteria; phylum Patescibacteriota; class Minisyncoccia; order UBA6257; family UBA11618; genus CALRGO01. The sequence goes on along the minus strand of JAHFLN010000008.1, from coordinate 10 downwards.
GGGCTCAACC
>JAHFLN010000026.1 GCA_023244835.1 Candidatus Harrisonbacteria bacterium | reverse complement strand
AATGCGCCCAAAAAATCGGGCGCATTGGAGGCAGGAGCGACGTAACGACGGGAGCTGGCTCAGCTCCCGTCGTTTTCATTCTCGTCGTCGTCCCACGGAAGGAGACCTGCGAGACGCATTTCCGCTTCGCAGGCGGCGATAATCACCTGCTGAGCATCGATGAGTCCCTGCTGATTCTTGATGATGCCGGCCTGGGTTCCTGCCGTCTGGGTCATTAGGCTCAACATGCACCCCTCGATGCCGAGAGAAGTCCGGAAGATAGAACAAAGAGTAGTTATGAGGAATAACCCCGCAACCCCCCAAGCAAACCAAAGGCTCTGCACAAGCCCGCATACGAATTGCCACATGACATATCCTTTCGCAAAACAGGAATGCTCAAAGAAATCTATATACTATAATACATTCTAAATTGAAATATGTCAATGAAACAAGTCAAAAAAGGTTATCCACATATTCCGAACACGATTAATTGATAAAAGGGTATAATTAAGAGATGAATATATCCTCATACATACGCATAAACGAAAGAAATATCGCGATGACTCTCATGATCGCGATAATCACGATGACGTGCATGATCCCCGAGCAGAAAGCACGCGCAATAGGAGACACGGAAGTGATATTCGCTGAAGATGCGGTATTAAACGCGGCACGCACGGCAGCAGAGAGAGCGATTCTATCAGCAGAAGCTGGGGCAAGGGTCTCTCTCATCGCGGCAGAAAACGCGGAAAGCTATCTTGGGCAACCAGGCATAAACGCTACGGAAACCGCGAACTTGCGGACAACTGCGAACCTCGCGCGGGAAAGAGCCGTAAACTTCCAAACCGAAGTGGCCAGAGGAAGGGATTATATACGAGCAATAGAAACAGCGAAGACGGCTGTAGTAGAGGCGATGGCGAAAGATAGAAATCTGCAAAACGCTACCACAAATCTCCGTATAGCGGAGGATAATTTGAGAAACGCAAATATAACAGGCAGAAATGTGGCATTCTATCAAAGAATGGTCAACCAGGCGGAATCAATACAAGTAATAGCGCGAGACCAATTAAGAGTGGCGATGACCGCTATGAGAAGCGCAATGGCAACGTTCAGAGCAACTGCCAACACATGGATAGCTTCGATAGCGGCGTTATGGGCCGCGCTCGCGCAGCTTCAGAGGAATCTAGCCGCTTATATAAGCGCGATGCTCGCCCGCCTCGCCGCGATAGGGGCGCGCGTAATCCCCCCCGCTGCAGCGGTTGCGGCAGGCATATCAATCGGAACATTTAATCTGTGGGGGCGGTATATGGAAAAGATTCAGGCGATAAATATGGCATGCGTGCAATTGCAGAATTGCAGGAATATGGTGGCAATGGCAAGACAGAATGGGATGCCGGGGATGATATGTAATCCGACCGATTTGGAGATTCAGAACAATATAACGGCGCTGAGTAGGGACGCGGCGGCGATAGCGGCGGTATATAACGCCATACCATTCTTGGACGACATAGCGCCCCCGATCCCCCGCTGCGCGGCGTAAAATAAAATAATCCTATAGATGATGTGCGTGATCCCTGGACAACGAGCGCGAGCGGCATCTCCAAAGACGCGATAAACAGCTTCAACTTGGCATGTGCCAGTACTCGAACTCGTAGACGAAATAAAAATAGCGACGTTAAAATACGTTAAGTAGCATTTCGAGAAACATAAAAATTCCCGAATAGAATCGCAACAAGAATCGGCCCCGTGCCGCCGGGCGTCGGCGTATGGAAACGAAGCCTCCCCGCCTCCGCCACAAGCGTATCCTGATCGGCATCCGGAGGAATGCCGAAGTCGATGAATGCCGCGCCATCCGCAAGCAACGCAGGATCGACAACCCCCGTCTTCCCCACCCCGGAAATGACGAGATCCGCGCGCGAAATGATCGCCCGCGGATTTTCCGTATCGATATCAACGACTGAATACGAAACACCCTGCCGTGCAAGCCATGCCGTAATCGGTTTCCCTGTGAGAAATCCTTGCCCCATAAGAACGATGCTCTTGAAATCGCGTATCGCATATCCCCGATCGTCGAGGATAGCGCGTACCGTCCCCACGGCCGGCGATTCGAACGGCGCTCTCCCCGTAAGATTATCGATATCCTTTTTCGAATCAATACACGCGATAAGCGCATCACGATCAAAACCCAAAGGAAGAGGAAGTTGAAGCACGATGCCGGAAACGGAAGGATCGCGAGAAAGATCACGAAGGATTCTCTCCGCATCCGCCTGAGACGTGCTCGAAGGAAGCTCGCGGAGGTCGAACGAAATCGAGAGCCGCTCCGCAACAGCGCGCTTCCGCGCCACGAACGCGCGCGAAGCGACGTTATTTCCAATCATCACGACCGCAAGCGATCCCGCGGGCTTCGGGCGCGCGCGAAGGCCAGCAATAAGCCGTTCCGCTATTCCCCTGCCGTCGATCGAAGCCATTTATTCGTACAGCGGAAACCGCTTCATCATGGTCTCGACCTCCTTCCTTATTACCGCCGGCTTTTCCTTCAATATAAGGACGCGCTCAAAGAAACCGGCGATTGTTGCCATATCGCGCTCCTTCATGCCGCGCGTCGTGACCGCGGGAGTGCCGACGCGTACGCCTGACGGATAAAAGGGCGACGCGTCACCTGGAATCGCATTGCGATTGGCGGTAATGCCCGCAGCTTCGAGTAAAGTCTCCGCCTCCATCCCCCCCAAGGGAATCGACGAACAGTCGATGACCATAAGATGAATGTCTGTGCCATCGGTCACAAGCGTGAACCCGCGCTTCGTAAAAGACGAGGCAAGCGCCTTGGCATTCAAGAGAACCTGCTTTTGATACTTCTTGAAATCAGGACGAAGCGCCTCGAACCCCATGCGCGCGATCGCGGCGGTAACGTGATTGTGCGGTCCGCCCTGAAGACCGGGGAACACAACGCGATCGATGCGATCCGCAAAGTCCTTCCGGCATGCGATAAATGCGCCGCGCGGCCCGCGAAGCGTCTTGTGCGTCGTGGACGTGACAATATCAGCATGCGGGAACGGCGAAGGGTGGAGCCCCGCGGCGACAAGCCCAGCAATATGCGAGATATCCGCAATATGGTGCGCGCCGGCTTTCTTCGCCGCATGTCCAAACTTCGCGAAATCAAGCGCGCGCGGATAGCTCGTAACCCCCGACACGATCACCTTCGCCTGGTGCTGGATCGCCATGCGCTCGATCTCCACGTAATCGAGCAATCCATCGGACCCAAGCCCGTATTGCACCGAATGAAACAGGCGGCCAGGCACGGCGACCCGATGCCCGTGCGACAAATGCCCGCCAGCGGCGAGCCCCATACCAAGCAGAGTCTCCCCCGGCTGCATAAGCGCGAGATACGCAGCGAGATTAGCGCCAGAACCGGAATACGGCTGGACGTTCACATGCCAGTCGGACCCGAGACGAAACGCCTTCTTCACGCGTTCTATCGCAAGCGTCTCTATCACGTCATATACGGCATTACCCGGATAATACCGCTTGCCAGGGTATCCCTCGGAATACTTGTTGGTGAGGGGTGATCCGAGAAGCGCTAAAATCTCCTTCGAAGCGTAATTCTCCGAAGGAATGAGATTGATCGTCCCCCGCTGGCGCGCAAGCTCGGAAGCAGCGGCTTTTTCGAGAACGGAATCCTTCATCCTGTGTTACAACTACGATTTAAATGTATATATAGCATCGACAGTGTCATGCTTTCCCGGAAAAACTGACTAAGGAATTCCCCGCCCCATGGCAAAAACCATGATCGTAGTTGTTCCACGGGATTCATGGGACTAAGTATATACCCCATCGCCGCAGAAAAATCCACGAAGTCATGATATCGTAAAAGAATGGGACTGCGCCCGATCATGAAGGTCGCGATTATTGTCATAGCCTGGCTCGCCGTGCTCGACATGTCGGTTATCGCAAAGCGCGAGATCGCGCGACGCATGCCGCGCGCGGAAAAACCGACCCCTTCATTCACCTTCGCCACACCAAGCGCGGAAGAGGCTGTCGCCATGCGCGAAGGAAGGCTCCCGAACGAATACGTCTCGCTCCCGCTCGCGAAAGAAACCAGAGTCTTCGCATGTCCCGGAACGACATGCAAAACGCTCGGCACGCTTCCCATAGGCAGCGAGGTACGCCTGAATCTCGCCCTGGAAACCGACTGGATTCCCGTTTCGTGGAAAGGGCCTGCCGATGCGTCCACGACACCGGGCTATGTCTCGGCAGGCGATCTCGCGGGAAATTATGCGCCTCCGCCTCCGCCTCCAGATGCGATGCTCGACCCGATAGAAGCCGGAACGGACGACGCGAATACGAAACCGGCGGAGCCGGTACCCATAGATCCGCAAACAGTCGTCGGTATAGTGTGCCAATTCGACAAGGACGAAGACGGCGTAACGGATAAGCGCATGACCCGGGGATCGGGAGCGATCGTAACGAATGACGGATATATAATCACGGCACGAAGCGTCGTCGATCTCAATTACCTGAACGAAGGGCTTGAAAGTTATGCGCTCACGGGATGCTTCGTGGGCCAGCTCCCGAAATCAGAACCGCTGCCAAGCATAGAAGCGATACGAAAGGTGAATGCGTTCGTGCGCATCCCTTATCTCGCGTACAAAGCGGAACTGGCGTTCATTCCCCCTCCGAACGATATGAGCGAATACGAAAAAGCATGGCTCGATTTCGCTGTGTTGAAAATAAGCGGCGTAAACACGGACGCGCGCTGGTTCGGAGGACCAACGGCCTTGCCCGAGGAATTTCCCGCAGCGCCGCTTCTCATATCGGAACTGCCGAAGATCGGAGAAAGCACCTTAAATTTCTCATTCCCAAGCGGCACAAGTATCGGATTCGGAACTGACGTGCATACGCTCTTCATGCAAGGGCTCATAAGCCATGTGACCGGATATTGGGCTGGCGACGGACACTACGCAGACGACTTATTCCTCATCGAAAACCATATGGATACGGAAGATACGGCAGGAGGAAGGTTCGGATCACCTATTTTCTGGAAAGGATACGTGGTGGGCATCCATACGGCGAAACAGCAAGGATCTCGGCAAATATACAATCTCGGCGCGAAAACGGCGCTCGATAGTATGGTAAACGCAGGATTCGTGATCCCCCTTTCAGTACAATAAACGCTTTTAACTTTTGGCTTTTGATTCTTGCCTGTGCCGCTTCTTCTTGAAATGCGCCAAAAGAAAACCGGCTACGCAGATTAAAAATGCAACGGCAAAATAGCCCTCAAATCGAGCGATCTGCTCTGCATACGCGGCATATTCCCTGCCCACGTACCAACCAAAAAGAGAAAGGGCGCCGACGCGAATAAAACTGCCGATGAATGTAGTGCCAAAAAAAGGCCCTGTCGGCACGCGCACGAGACCGCAAAAAGCCGAAACGATGCTGATGGGGAAAATAGGAATGGCGCGCAAGGCGACAAGCACCGCCTCATCCGTATAACCCGCGCCAAAAAATCGCCCGACCCTCGCGACGTCATCCCATCGAATGCCGACATAGCGTCCGAAACGAGCGATCGCCGGCTTACCGCCAAAATACGCGACAGCATACATAAGCCCAGCTCCAATTGTGACGCCGAAAGCCGCCGGAAGAGCGATCTGTCCGAAAGCGGCCGCGAGAGCGGCCCCAAAAGAAGCGTTTGAAGATATGAGAACGAGCCCCATAGCGAGGAACAAAAGCGCGGAGGGTATAAAAAAAAGAACTTCTTCGGCAACGCCTAAAAAGAATGGCGCAAAAAGACCGTACGCAACGAGAATGTCGCGGAGCGCCTCAAGGGAAAATCCGTGCAAAAAAGGAATCATGGGGTGCCCGACGGGGATCGAACCCGCTTCACCGCTGCCACAGAGCGGAGCTTTACCATTAAGCTACGGGCACCATCTGAAATCAATCTTATAAGATAGATTCTACTCGCCATAATGCCGCATTCAAGAACGGGTGTCAAAGACGAATTCCTGTGTGCCTGGGCGGTGAATCGAACACCGGACGCCTACCTCTTCAGGGTAGCGCTCTACCACTGAGCTACCCAGGCTTCGTAACGAAGTATGGCAGATGAAGAAGGCTTTTTCAATCGAGCCGACGCACGATCGCGAGCGGCGTCTGCTCGGACGATTGCCCAAGTGGATTATCCCTAAAAACGGCTTTTGCGAAATCATCGGCAATTCCCGCGTCGGATTTTCCGAGTACGACGACCCCGAGATCGTTCGCGTCAATAACCACGGCGCCATATCCGATCGCCGCCTGTATCGCGCGAGCAACCCCGTGCGGATCAGCCGGGCCAAGCTTCGCATAGCCGTTATACGGCGGGAGCGTGTACGAACACGGCCCGTCGATCGCGTTGATATTGTTCCCCACGACGCGGTAAAAGACGCCGCGGACACCAAACGGCTTCGTGACTGCCGACGCGAACGCGGCAAAGAGAATACGCGCCATGCCAGCCTCGCGGATCGCGAGCTCCATAGTCCACGGACTGCCAAGCCCGATTCCGTATGGCGACTTATGTACAAATTTTACGAGAAGTTTTGCGAGCCATGAAGGATGGATTTCCGTTATAGGGTAAGCTCGCCCCTGGCTTATCGCGACGACGCGTTCGCTTACAAACAGCAGGTCGCCCTGACGCATATGCGGCTTGGCATATTTCGTGCAAACGAAAGCGATATCATCGCCCTTCATGACGATATGAGTCCGCACGGGAAAACGCGCGTATTGCTTACCGCCATACGAGATCTCGATAGTCTTGCCTTCGTTAGGTTGCATACTGTGCCCCCGGAGGGAATCGAACCCCCATCAAGACCTTAGAAGAGTCCTGCTCTATCCATTGAGCTACAAGGGCGGCGTTTCATTGCATACTACGGTAAAAAATGCCATTTTGTAAAACATCT
>JAHFLN010000007.1 GCA_023244835.1 Candidatus Harrisonbacteria bacterium | reverse complement strand
GGCCATAGAGCGAGCATCGCCTATGGCCTTTTAGCTGCATAAAAGGAAAATATATGACGAAATTCCACATACTCACGATCTTCCCGGAAATGTTCACGGGCAATTCGTATTTCGAATATTCAATAGTGAAACGCGCGCAAACGGCAAAAAAGATTGTCATCGAAGCGCATAACCTCCGCGCATACGCGGACGACAAGCATAAAAAGACCGACGATATTCCCTACGGCGGCGGCCCGGGTATGGTCATGAAAGTCGGCCCGATCTGGGAAGCGGTGAAGGCGATCAGAAAGAAGGAGCGCAAGGCGCACGTCGTCCTTTTCTCGACGCGGGGAAAAAAGCTCGACGCGGAATCGACCGAACGCCTCGCGGGATATAAATCGCTCGTATTCATATGCGGCAGATACGAAGGGGTCGACGAACGCGTGGCAGAGCATATAGCGGACGAAGAGCTCTCCCTCGGCGACTTCGTGCTCGCAGGCGGCGAATTGCCAGCCATGGTCGCGATTGAAGCGGTAAGTCGCTTCGTACCGGGCGTCCTGGGCAAACGCGAATCACTCGAAAGCATAAAAGGGTCTCACCCCTCCTATACCCGACCTGAATCATTCGCGCCCAATAAAAAAGAAAAATGGGACGTTCCCGAAGTACTGCTCTCGGGAAATCATAAAGACATAGAAGAATGGCGAAAAGGAAAAGATACGATATAAAAACGGGGCGCCTCATGCGCCCCGTCTGGTTTTCATGTGTCATCGGGGAAAAGATTCTGATCCCGATAAATTGATTTCGGCTTTGCCTTAGGTAAGGTTCTCTTGCCCTCGAACATGCCGCTCACGCGAAGCATTCCCGACTTGTGCCGCCGAAGCGGAACGAAAGGCTCGAGGCCGGGAATCACAGGCTGCTTCTGAGGGTACGGCACACGCCTCATGCGCATAAGCAGTCCGTAAAGATACTGCGGAGTGTTCGGAATGGCATGGCCGCACATAGCCTCGACGGGACAAAACGCGCACCGATCGTGGTAATTGAGAGGCCACGCGAGATCGCCGGACTCGATAAGCTCCGGCGTGCGATACGCCTGACCCCTGCCGTCAGATCCGTTCTGAAAATGGCCCGCGCACATGTCGCGGGACAAACACCAGAGGGCAGGATTCACATCGACATGGGATAATCCGATCTTATGAATGAAGATCTGCGACCACTTCGTGATGATATCCACGAATTTTTCGGTAACGCGCACCACCTCGTACCGCGCGATGATATCCTGCCCGAGCTTCTCCGGCTTGGGAACGAATGCGGGAGCCGAAACGACTTCCATGATGCCGAGCGCCCATAAGAGGCGCATGGCGTGAAAGTCAACGGGAATGGGACAGGGGAAATACCTGATAAGCTTTTTCTCCTGAAGCCAGATCGTGAAGAGCGAGAAGATCTTCCGCCTCATCCCGAGAATCCCGTCGCCGCGGCGTACGGCGGTTTTCCGATTTCCGTCAATGCGCGCGAACGCCTGCTCGAAATCCTTCACGCCGTGGAAAAACAAAAGCGGATTGCCCCGCCAATGATCCGCCAAAAGACGCATATTATGAACCCACGCCTTCGCATGTTGGTCCTTCTTGTAATTATGCATCTCGATAGCCTCAAAGACATCAAGAACGTCTTGTTCGGTTTTTTGGGCGTCGGCATCAGAACCGAACTCGGCCGGGTCGAACATCCACGGAAACCGGGTGAAGATACGATACAGGGGAGCGAACGGATCCTCGCTCACCACGCCGCCGCGCATGAATATCGCGGCGATGTAGAGCCAAATCGCATGCGCTACGCGGTCGTCGGGTCGCGGGTAGATATCCTGGGGCAGAACAATGCCGCCGAATTGTCGCTCGCCGGGAGTGCCCGGCGTGTTACGCTCGCGCCACAAGGCGCTCAAGAGACGGAACGCCTGTTCCGCCCGAACTTCGTTGAAACGGAGCTCCAAGGGAACTGGTTTTTCTTTCGGCACGATTTCGTCTCCGAGAAATAGGGTGAAAAGGGACCGGCCCTATCATGCCATGCTTTTGGCATAGTGTGAAGATTGCGGAGAGCCGGCGCAGGTGATATCTACTTGGTAGGACATTCTCACACGAAATCCCAACGCGAAAGGAACGCCATGCACGGAGACATCCGCGAAAGCGTGGCCGAGTTCTATACCGCGCTCACGCAACGCCTCCTGGGAGGCACGATAAACCTCGACCATATCAATGTGCCCTGCGACATCGTCCATGAAAGAATCGACGCGTCGATAGAGGTAAAGGCGGCGGGAACGCCCGAGAGCCCTTTTATCTTCACCGAACAGCTCGAAAACCATCTCGATGCGACAGAGGCGTTTCCAAATCCCGAAACATGCCTCTACGCGCTCTATCGCTATCGCAATACGATAGGCGTGAGAGAAGGGAGGAGAAACGGCCACGCGCGTCCGGTCACGAGCGTACGCCGGCTCGCGAAGCGCGCGACAAGCGACACGAAACTGGAAGATTTCCTCGCGAGCGAAACGATGACGCTCTTCATCGTCGATGCGCGCATACTGCGCGTGATGTCCCTGCAGGATGGCGGAACGGTGAATCGCCTCCGCTGGAACAAACCGGCGGACATTGTCGCGGGGGGCGTAACGGCACTGCGAAATCTCGCGGCGAATATCGAACCATGCCTTGCCACGATGAATGAGGGAATACGGGACTATGCCGAGGAGCTGATGCTCGACCCCGCATTATTCGCATCTATCGAAACGGAATGCCGTCTCACCTTCCGAAAGCGCCCTATAGCCTTTCCCGCAACGATAATCGCGGAAAAAACGATGCTTGAACGCCTAAAAACCGAATCGAGAAGTCTCAAGCGATTCCTCCCGAAAGGGCACTAACCCCCCTGACCGCACTGCCGGCAAGGGGGTTAATTTATTTGACAAAAAAGCCGATGAGATATAGATTATATGCACGTTCCGCAGACAGCGAAGCATCGATGCATCGCCGAGGAAAGGAAGCAGAATACTGCTCCGTCTCTCATGTCCGCGGCCCCATAAAGGTCGCGTTTCGCGTTATAAAGCGAGACTATCAAGAAACAAATGCTGACAAAAGAGGAAAAGAAACAGGCAGTCGCGATGAGCGAAGAGCTCATCGGAAAAAGCAGGAATCTCGTGTTCGCCGATTTCACGGGCGTCCCCACGGGAAGCATGCGCAAGCTCCGCATCCTGATGCGCGAGCTCGGGGGATCATTCACCGTGGTGAAAAAGCGCCTCCTGCGCATCGCCCTGAAAAACAAAGGAGTCGACTTCGACCCCTCGACGAAATTCGAGCGCCAGGCAGGAATGCTCTCGATGCCGCAGGAGATCTTCGAGGTAGCGGGAAAAATCCAGGCCCTCGTGAAGGAATTCGCGAAGGAAAAAAAGGACCTGAAGATCCTGGGTGGAATCGAGATCGCGACGAAAAAGGAAATAACGGCGGCGGAATTCGCGCTCATAGCCAAGCTTCCGTCCCGCGAAATACTCCTGACGCAGGTCGCGTTCATGCTGACCATGCCGGTGAAAAAGATGATGATCGCGCTCGGCGAGCGCGCGAAGCAGACGCAATAAAGGTCTACAAACTAACATCAAGACAATGGATAAATTCAACGACGTATTGGAGAAGATCGCGGGACTGAACGCCATGGAGCTCTCGGAGCTCGTGAAGGCGATGGAGGAGAAATTCGGCATCTCCGCAGCTATGCCGGTAGCCGTGGCCGGCGCGGGAGCCGGAGCGGACGCGGGCGCCGCGGACGAGAAGAGCGCGTGGAACGTGCTCCTGAAGGACGCGGGCGCGCAGAAGATCCAGGTCATCAAGGTCATCAAAGAGGCCTTAAACATCGGCCTGCAGGAAGCGAAAGCGATCGCCGACGGCGCGCCGAAGGCGGTCAAGGAAGGAATGAAGAAGGACGAGGCGGAGGAACTGAAGAAGAAGCTCGAAGCCGCGGGAGCCGTTGCGGAACTGCAATAATCCGGCAACTGGAATAAACAAAAACAGCCTTTTCAAAAAGGCTGTTTTTGTTTACCATAATTGACGTTAGGGCATTTAGCTCAGTGGTAGAGCATTTGATCTGAAAATCCTCCCACAATGAAATGAGGTTGGGATTTTCAGATCACTTCCGCGGGAAGTGCAACGACAAGGAAGAACATTCGAAATAAAAAGACATTTAGCTCAGTAGTAGAGCGTTCCTGATTTGAAAAGCCATCCCGAATCCGCCGGTAGCGGAGAGGTTAAGGCTTTTCAAATCACGTCGTCAGGAAGCGAAGCGATGACGACGTTTCAATATGCGCATTTAGCTCAGTGGTAGAGCATTGCATTCACATTGCAAGGGTCGCTGGTTCGATTCCAGCAATGCGCACAACGTACAAGGTCACTGGTTCGATCCCAACAATACGCACATAAAAAGAATCGTGACCTTGAGATAAAAAGCTATTCGGCGTCTTTTTTATATAAGCGAAATAAAAAAAATAAGCCCATTGCGCCTAGGTAACCTGAGTGAAGACGCGTATACGAATATGCGAACGAGGAGGAACGAAGCAGGAAAAAACTGCTGCCTGAATCCCAAAATAACCGGCCTTTTGCCGGTTTTTTGGTTGAGTTCTGTTTTTTTACATCGCTTCGGACAACGAGAGAGCAGTTTCGTATGCGTCATAACGGGTTGCCTAGGCGCTATGGACTTATAAGCAAGACTTATCCACAGAAACGACGCATTGACCGCAGAGTGGGGAGGTATAGTATTAAAAAGTACATCTGTGGGGGGAAGTGGATAAGTATGGGGATAAGCCGCGGATCAGGGGATAACTTTTAAAATACCCATGTTTATCGGAGAATATCAGCATGCGACGGACGAAAAGGGACGCCTGGCGATACCGGTGAAATTCCGCGCGACCTTGGGCGAGCGCGCGATCGTCACGCGCGGCCTCGACCGATGCCTTTTCCTTTTCGCCGTAACCGACTGGGAAGAGCTCGCAAAAAAGCTTGTCGCGCTCCCCTTGGCCCAGGCCAACTCCCGGGCCTTTGCCCGCCTTATGCTCGCGGGCGCGATGGAAGTGGACCTCGACACGCAAGGGCGTATCCTGCTACCAGACTACCTGCGCACGTATGCCGGAATCGGAAAGCAGGCGGTTGTGGCCGGACTCTACAGCCGCATCGAAATCTGGAATGAAGATTCATGGAAAGCGTATAAGGCGAAAACGGAATCGGACTCGGATGACATAGCGGAAAAACTTTCGGAACTCGGCATTTGAACCCTATGAACATAGAACAGGTCGTAAGCCATAACGCGATGAGAAAAACGTCGGGAACGGTGCATATACCCGTCCTCTTCGCGGAAACCATGGCGGCCCTTCGCCTGAAACAAGGCGATGCGGCAATTGACGGGACATATGGCGGCGGCGGACACTCAGCGGGAATTCTCGCGCGCGTCGGGCAAACGGGCCGGCTCCTCGCTATAGACTGGAACGAACACGCCGTGCGCGGATGCAGCGCGGCGTATGACCTTGACCCGCGCGTTACATGCGCCATGGGAAATTTCAAGGATATTCCGGAAATAGCCCGGCTCGCGGGATTCCCCCCGGCCGACGCGCTTCTTCTCGACCTAGGAATCTCATCCGACGAGCTCATGCATTCGGGTCGCGGCTTCTCGTTCCAAGAAGACGAGCCGCTCATGATGACATATAACGACACGCAAGAACCGGTAGCCGATCTCCTGAAAGATATCGAAGAGGACGACCTCGCGAAAATCATCCGCGCATACGGCGAAGAACGGTATGCCGGGCGCATCGCGCGAGCAATCAAAGAGTCTGGCCGGGGAAAGCCGGTCGAAACGACAGGCGAGCTTGCGAAAATCGTGGAACGGGCGATCCCGCGCCCGCGCGGAGGATATAATCGCATCCATCCCGCGACGCGCACCTTCATGGCCTTGCGCATTTTCGCGAATGAAGAGCTTGAAAATATAAAACAAATCATTAAAACGTTGCCTGAAATCATGGCGCCCGAAGGACGTGTCGCGATGATCTCCTTCCATTCCCTGGAAGACCGGATCGTGAAGCATGCCTTCCGCGACCTGGCACGAGAAGGAAAAGCGGAAATTATAACGAAAAAGCCGGTTATCGCAGACGAGGAAGAAGTACGCGTAAACCCCCGCTCGCGTTCCGCGAAACTCCGCGCGATCGTAATGGCTCCATCCCCGCTAACATCCGTGAGCGCTGAAAACTAATCGCTATCAAATGACCATCATCCGTCCGAAACGATCGAAAGAAACGCGCGTGAACCCGGCCCTAGCCTTAGGCGTATGTTGCATAATCATGCTCGCGGCAGGGAATGTCATTGCATATGACAAAATAGTCGGCATAACAAGCAAAGTCGCGACGGAAAAGAAATCTTTGGATAACGCGCGCGGGAAAAACGTCGAGCTTAAAAAACAATGGTATCAAGCGCTCGATCAGGAGAGCTTGAAAGCGTTCGTTAAGGAATACGGGTTCGTTAAGGTATCTTCGCCGGGATATATTTCTTCATAAATGAAACCGCTCCGGCTCTATTTCATCTTCTTCTGTATCATCGGGGCATACGCGACGCTAGGGATCAGACTCTATAATATCCAGATACTCCATCATGATTTTTATATCGGCCGCGCCGATACACAATACCGCCTCGCCGGATTTTTCGAGCCGCATCGGGGCATCGTATACCTCACCGACAAGAAAGGGAGGCCTGTTCCAATAACGGAAAACCAGCCCTATCGGGTAGTCATAGCCGCAACGGACGAAATAAAAGACAAAGAGGCATTCATTGAAAATCTGGGGCCGATCATCGGCATGGAAGGCGATGTGCTCAGGAATCTTCTGGCGAAAAAAGGAGCGTACCGGGTGCTCCTGAAAGATCCTACAGACGACCAGATAACGAAAATTGCGGAGGCAAATATAGCGGGGGTCCACATCGACGAACAGGAACGCCGGGCGTATCCGCGCGGAATGACGGCGAGCCAGGTGGTAGGATTCATCGGGCCCTCAGAACAGGATGATGAGGTAAAAGGACGCTATGGCATCGAAAAGCGGTTCGATGCGGAATTGACAGGAACTCCGGGATCGATGAAAGACGGGGTTATGAGCAACCCAGAACAGGGAAAGGATATTCCCCTCACGTTGGACATCGCCATACAAGAACAAGCTGAGTCGATATTGAAAACCCTCGTGAAGGATAAGAAGGCCATAGGAGGAAGTATCATTGTGGCCGACCCGATGACCGGTAAAATACTTGCCATGGCAAGCGCGCCGGATTTCGATCCGAACGCATACGGAAAATACCCGGTATCGACATTCACGAACCCCGCCGTGCAGGCGCGTTACGAACCGGGATCGGTATTCAAAGTACTAACCGCCGCGATCGGCCTGGACACGGGAGCGATAACGCCCGAAACAACTTATTACGACACGGGAAAGCTCACATTCAAAGACGGTAAAGTCGTAAAAAACTGGGATCTCAAAGCGCATGGGCTCGTGACCATGACGAACGTCATCGAGGAATCGTTGAACACCGGCGCGGCATTCATGGAAACGAAGATTGGCAACGGTCCGTTTTACGACTATCTCTTGAAATTCGGGCTGAACGAGACGACGGGCATCGAGCTGCCGGGAGAGGTATCGGGCAATTTAAAGAATATAAAAACGCATACCGCGGACATCGATTTTGCCGCCGCATCGTTCGGTCAGGGCGTCGCCGTTACGCCAATCCAGCTCATAACGGCGGTATCCGCGATTGCAAACGGCGGAACGCTTATGAGGCCTTGGATTCTCACGACGGGAAGGCCGGAAGTCATACGCCGAGTGCTGTCGGAAAAAGCGGCGGAAAAAACTGCCGCCATGATGGAATCGGCCGTCGTGAAGGCGAAGGTCGCGCATATCGAGAATTACAAGGTCGCGGGAAAAACAGGAACCGCGCAAGCGGTCGACTTCGTGCGTGGAGGATACACGAAAGACGTTATAAATACCTACGTCGGATTCGCGCCGGTATCGGCGCCGCGCTTCATCATCCTGATAAAACTCGACAAGCCAAAAGGAGCGCCGCTCGCGGGAACGACGGTCGTGCCGGCATTCAGGGAACTTGCGGAGTTCATACTGCAATATTATGATATTCCTCCGGACGCCTTAAAAAACGCGGCGAACTAGGAAGAATGCCATCGTTTCTCGCGAGGAAAAAAGAGGCCCTGCTCGGGGCGCTCATGCGAAAAGTAATGGAGCGGTATCAGCCGGGAATTCTCGTCGTGACGGGCGAAACGTCGCGCAATCTCGCGCTTGCGGGGATAGATACGGTCATGCGGGGGTTTAGGCATGTGCGCATCGCGGAAAGCGGCATCCCGCAGGACATCGCCCTACCGCTCGCAATACTCGGAAAGAGGAAGAGCGGGGAGGGATTCCTGTTCTGGCTCGGAGTGATATGGGAAGGGGCCTGCGCCGCATTCCTCGAAACCGCCTATCCCGAGCTCCTAATGCTCGAATGCCCGGCCAAGCGGACAGACGATGCGGAAAAATTCTTACATGCGGCGAAGCCCCAGATAACGCTCGTTACGGCATCAAGCGACGAACGGGCATACAAGGCGGCGCCGCTCGTCGAGGCTCTGCCATCTAACGGCTACGGCATCGTGAACGGAGACAGTCGCGGCGCAAAAGGGCTCGTGCGCTACACGCGCGCGCACGTCACCTCGTTCGGATTCGAAGAAGGATGCGATATGCGCATTGCCGAATACGCGGTACGAACGGCTGCGGCAGGCGGAAAAAAGAAATTGCTCGGTATATCGTTCATGCTCGAATATGCGGGGAAAAGGGTGGCAGTCGCGATAGACGATGCGTTCGGCCGGGAAGTGGCATATGCGGCGGCATCGGCCGCCTGCGTAGGCATCGCGTTCGGCCTGAACCTGCCCCGCATAGCCGACTCTCTCCGGTATTTCCGAACGCCCATAAACGCCTTGCCGCAGGGGGAAATATGAGGTATTTTGAGTAAATTAGAACGGGTCCCAGAACGCTCCCATCGTCTAATGGCCAGGACGTGACGTTCTCATCGTCGAAATCGGAGTTCGATTCTCCGTGGGAGCACATATAAAAATACCCCGCCCGATGACTATCGGGACGAGGTGAGCTTTTCCTGGAAGCGCCGCTTCTGAAGGAAGCGCGCTAATACACAAATTACAATAAAAGAGCTACCCTTCTCGATATATATGGAAAAGCGGATAGTTATACACGGTATTCTCATCTCCTATCGCGAAGAAAAAAGAGGAGGAGGGGACGCCATTGTTTTCTTGCACGGATGGCGATCAAATGCGGCGGTATGGCGTCCGCTCATCGATTGCCTGGAAACGGGCATCCGAACGTTCTACAGCCTCGATCTGCCCGGCTTCGGCATGTCCGAAATGCCGAAAGAAGATCTCGCGCTCTCGGATTATGCCGACATCGTCACGGGCTTCGTCGAAACTGTATGCCCGGAATCGAATGTCGTACTCGTCGGTCATTCCTTCGGCGCGCGAATAGCGGTAAAAATCGCCGCCCGACACCCGAAACAGCTCTCAAAGCTCGTGGTTATAGGAAGCGGCGGCGCGCTCATGCATCAAACGGAACGCACGGCAAAAAAAATAATTGCGAAACTCGTAAAGCCGTTCTTCCGAGCGCGGTTCATGCAACCGATACGCAAGCGGATATATGCCCATATCGGCGCGGAGGATTATGTGGAAGCGCCCGAACTCAAGGAAACGTTTATAAAGATAGTCGGTGAGGATATCGCTCCGCTGTTCCCCCGCGTGACGGCAGAAACACTCGTTATATGGGGGGAAAAAGACGATATGGCGCCGCTCGCATACGGGAAAAGGATGGCGGCGGAAATCCCGAACGCGCGTCTTGCCGTAGTAAAAGATGCCGGGCATTACTGCTTCGTCGAAAAGCCCGAGGAATGCGCACGGCTCATCGATGCATTTGTAAAGGAAAAATAAATCGCCCGGCCGACTGGCCGGGCGACAATGCCGCGGTTTCTTGGCGACAGATCGTTATTTGGGATATACGCAGCGCTCGAATGCCGGGCGCAAAACTCGTCCATTCCAAAAACCGAACTGGAAACGTCAGGCAAGGGAAGAATCTCCATGGCCTCGGCCGCAATCCGAAGGCGGCTGGGGTTGGGAAACGGCGAGGCTTTTCTCGATGAGGCGAAACAAGGCCCCAAGATCATGGGTCGAATGAATGGTGCCGGAAGGCAATTGTTCATTCTCCCATCGCGTGAGGATGACGGAAGGAATCGCAAGCGCCTCAAGCGTGGGACGTATATGCTGAACCAGACGAAAGCACATGCTGACCATGTCCGGAGAACGCATATCGATCACCACGCAGTCGGGGTAACAATCCATGAATGCCATCCCGAAAGAGAAAAGGTCGGAACACGAGAAAACCTGAATGGAAGATGATTCCCCATGAAGCGCCCGGCTCGCGGAATCAGGTTCGGCCCCGAAGTACGCGATGCGCAAACCGGAACGCGACTCGAGGAAATTCACGACATGCCGCATCCGCTGCCGTTTGGCAAACAAGAGTAAGGCATCGCGATCGACCCGTCGATGACCGCTGCAAGGCAGCCCGATACCTGATAATTCGCCGGTGCGAACCCATGATTTCACGGTAGTATCGGAAACGCCGCATAAATCAGAAAGGATGCTCGTCCTGAAAACAGACAACGAACGCCATGCTTCTCGAGGAACGCCTCCTGGCAATGAAGATTGGCTGGGTGGATACATTGTCAAGCTCCTGCTGAAAAGGGGAACGGGAGAAGGAACGCTTCGCCTATCATGACACGATACGCGAAATAATGCAATATATTCTGAAGAAAGGATGTGAGCAAAAAAAAAGCGGCGTACGAGGCAGAAGCCTCATACGGCGCTCTAGGTGTTTTGGCTCATGATGATCCGGTCGTGATTACGAGTTCTTTTTCTTGACTTGGGCGACGATCTCGGCTGCGAGAAAATTCGGTACGTCGGACACCGACGCATCGACGCATGAAGGGTCGAAAGGAGCGCCCTGGTCCCTGATGCCGATTAAGGCGATCCGGCCCATATCCGTGAGGCCGCGCAAGCCGGAACAGAGAAGCGCGGGGGGGTCGTTCCCAGGCCGGACAAAATCAATGAGAACCGATCCGGGATGATGCTTTCCGATCGCGACGCACAGCTCCATCTGGTTGCGGGCAATATGCACCGTATAGCCGGAACCGAGCGCCGCCATGCATGCCTCTCCGTCCATGCCGACATACGCGACGGTATGCGACTCGCCATGGTCAGAAAGCCGGTCATAGGCAGGCTGCATGCCGTTCTCTTTGAGAAACCTGAGTAAGTGCTCGCGCGGAATGCGCCTGTCTTGGCTTCCGGGAATCCGGTAGCCGCGAAGCCGCCCGCTGTCGAACCATTTTGAAACCGTCCGTGGCGCGCACAGGCAGATTTTCGCGACGACGCCAGTCGTGAATTCGAGCTGGCTGCGGACTCCGGCGATAAACGCCCAATAAGCCGCTTCATCGAACTGCTTCTGCATTCTTTTAGGTCCTTGTTCCGCCATGTCAAAAATCCTTCCGCTCCATGAGCTAGTGAGAAAACAGGAAACGGTAACGAACGCTACGGATACGATACGCCACGAGTGAAAATAAGGCAATCCTCGCCTAAACAGCCGGAATACGGTACAAATAAGGCCATGTATCCGATACGACTGATCCGGTATCACTTTTCCCTGCTCCAGCTCGAAAACTACCGCTTGGAAAGATTCTGGCGCGCGCTGTCCCGTAGATATCTGCCGCCCCAAAGCCTGCGACAAGAACTTGTATGGACCGCGAAAATGCGAGCAGTCGCGGCAGTCGCATGGACAGCCGTCGGAGCGGTATGCCTATACGCCTTAGGAAACGGGGGGATTGGGTGGGCGGTCGCAGGATTCGCGCTCGGCGTCATGGCATTCCCGCTCCCGATAAGCATCGCGGTCATCGTCCTTTCCCCCGTGGACGCGCTCGCAAAACGCCGGCGCATCATGCGGGCAAAAGCGAAGCTTGCCCTATATCCCGCCGTAAAAGTTATAGGAATAACGGGCAGTTACGGAAAAACGAGCATGAAAGAAACGGTTGCGGCGATCCTCGCGGAAAAATACAGGGTCTTAAAGACACCCGACAGCGTAAATACCCCGCTTGGAATCGCGAAGCTAATCGCGGATCATCTTACGGGAGAAACCGAGGTTATGATCGTCGAGATGGGCGCGTACCAAAAAGGAGATATCCGCGACTTATGCGCATTCAAAACGCCCGATATTGCGATCCTGACAGGTATAAATGAAGCGCATCTTGAACGTTTCGGAAGCATCGAAAACACGATCGTCGCGAAATTCGAGCTGCTTGATCATGCGAAAGATGGCGCGCTCGCGATCCTGAATGCCGATGACGATGTGGTCCTGCGCTCGTATGGAGTCCATGCCCATAAAAAGAAGGTTGTTCTCTACAGCTCGTTCCCAGGCAACGAAAAAGCCGATTATAAGCCGCGCGAAGGGACGCGCTGGAGCGCGGACGGCCTTGAAGGATCGTTTGCGATAGGAAGCGAAGGGGGAGCTACCTACGACGCGCGCGTTCCGCTTCTCGGAAGCTATGCGCCCGGCATGGTGGCGGGGGCGATTGCGGTCGCGGAACGCCTCGGTCTCACGCATGACGAGATCATGCGAGGACTGATGAATATGCGCCCCACGCCCCACCGCTTGGAGCCATTCATGGCATCCGGCAACGTGCTCGTAATCGACGATAGTTACAACGGGAATACGCATGGGGCCCGAGAAGCGATGCGCGTGCTCGCGCGATTCGCGGACAGGCGGAAGATCTATTGCACGCCGGGGCTCGTCGAAACGGGGCCGATGAGCAAAATCATCCACCAAGCACTCGGAGCCCAGCTTGCGAAGGCAGCCGATCTCGTGATCCTCATACGGAACAGCGCGACACGGCATATGCGCGAAGGACTCCTCGCCGCAGGATTCGCGGAAAATGCCGTCAAGGAATTCGGGACGGCGCAGGAGGCGCACGCCGCGCTCCCTGGTATTTTGAAGGACGGGGATGTAATCTTATTCCAAAACGATTGGCCGGATAATTACTTCTAACGCATGAAAATAGGCGTATTCTTCGGAGGAAAGAACCCCGAACACGACATCTCCATCATAACGGGAAATCTCATACTGAACGGCTTGAAAAAGATCGGCCGCGACGCATGCGCCGTATACCTGGATAAGGATGGGGGATGGCGCCTGGGCGACGAGCTCGATTCTATCGCGTTCTTCAAAAAGCCGGGGGGCATGGATCGCCTGGGACGATGGTATCTCGATCTCGAGCAATCGAGAGGCAGGATGGTATTCAAGAAGAAGGGGTTGATGGGGAAGACGGTGGCGATCGATGTGGCATTCCCGGCATTCCATGGCCAAAACGGGGAAGACGGCACGATGCAGGGACTGTTCGAGATTATGGGAATCCCCTATGTCGGCTGCGGCGTTGCCGCCTCCGCGATCGCAATGGACAAGGTGCTCACGAAAATCTTCTACGAGCAAGCAGGTTTTCCCACGGCGAAGTTTATTTACTTCACGAAACGCGATTGGGAGCGGAAAAAGGCGGATTTCGTGAAAAAGATAGAAACCGGACTCTCATGGCCGCTCTTCGTTAAGCCGGCTCGGCTCGGCTCCTCGATAGGCATCGCGAAAGTGGAAAACGAAAAAGATCTCTTATTCGCGATCGATGTCGCATTCAAATACGACGAAAAAGTTATCGTTGAAGAAGGCGTAGAAAACGTTATGGATGTCACCTGCGCCGTGATAGGCGTGAAAACGCCGATCCCGTCGCTCCTCCAGGAATGCATATTCTCGGACGGTTTCTTCTCGTATGAAGATAAATATCTGACAGGCGGAGGCGCTCAGCTCGGACGCGCGACGGCAAACTTCGAGATTCCCGCGCGGCTCGACGAAACGATGACCTCGGCCGTACAAAACCTCGCGACACAGGTATTCGCGAAATTCGAATGCTCGGGAATCGCGCGAGTGGACTTCCTGTGCGACATGAAGACGAAAAAAGTCTACGTGAACGAAATAAATCCCTTGCCCGGAACGCTCTATCATCATCTCTGGGAAAAAAGCGGGCTGCCGCTCGGCGAACTGCTCGCAAAACTCGTCGCGTTCGCGGAAGAACGCCATGCGGAAAAAGGCGGCATACTATCCTCCTTCGCCTCGAATATCCTCGCGCACGCCGACTGGTCCGCCAAGCTCGGTAAAAAATGATTGGATCGTTCGTACGACGGAACGGCGGGATAGGATACTTCGCGATCTCGTTTTTCCTCATCGTGGTCGGATTCTCCCTCTATTACGTACGCCTCGCGGACATGGATAGCGTGATTATCCTGCACTTCATGGCGGGCCGGGGAGCGGATGTATTGGGAAGCACGGGGGACGCCCTCGGCATGCTCCTGTCAGGAAGCCTTATTCTCGTTGTAAATGCCATTCTCGCGGCTTCGCTCGCGCGCAGAGCGAAGGCTCTCGGAAGCGTGGTCGGCATGCTCACGGCTCTCATCACCCTCTTGATTTTGATCGCGATACTTGGTATCATTGCAGTTAATTAAATCTCCCTATGGCATTCGCGATAATCCGGACAGGCGGCAAGCAATACCGCGTAGAACCCGGCCAAAAGCTCAAGATTGAAAAGATCGTCCCCAACGAGGACGGCTCCGTCGTATTCACGGACGTGCTCATGAAAGCCGAAGGTGGCGCGATCGCGATCGGCGAGCCGCTCGTGCCCGGCGCCTCGGTGGAAGGGAAGCTTGTGAAGCAAGGCAGAGCGAAGAAAATCATCGTCTTCCGCTACCACTCGAAGACCCGCTATAAGAAGAAGAAAGGGCACCGCCAGGAATTCACCGAAGTCGAGATCACCGCAATCAAATAGAAAAAAGGGCCTCGGCCCTTTTTTCTTACTCATTTAGAAATCCTGAGCGAAGCGACGCAGAAGGAAGCAGGAGCCTCTTAATAAGGCTCGGCAACCGTGATGCTAAACGAGAGCATCATGCGGCGAATAGGATATCGCGCGAAACGACGAGAGGAGAGCCGAGGGAAAATAGATGTATGAGTCCCGCGAGGTCGAGTCCTATTTTCCCTGTCGGCTCCTCCCGAGGAGCGAGCATGCGATATATGAGCCGCATGCGTTCGAGGAGCGGCACGGTTGCCCGAGAACGATGATACTAGCTCCTGTTCCGCAATGCGCCGCCGAGCGTATCCTCGTCGGCAAACTCAATCTCCCCGCCTGTGGGAATCCCGCGCCCGAGCCGGGTCACTTTCTTAGTAACGCCCTCTAATTCCTTCATGACGGCCGACGCGCCGAAATCGGCGTATGTCGTCTGGTCGAATGCCACTATTACCTCTTCGAACGGCCCGCGCTCCCGCGCGCGGGCAAGCTTCAGCTTCTGGTCAGGATTGAAACCGCCCGTCTTCCTGATCTCGCCGAGCACGAGATATGTCCCGTCGAATTTTCTTGTCTTCTCGATGGCTAAAACGTCCGTAGGCCGCTCGACGACCGCGAGGATCTTCCGCGCACGCCGCTCGGGAGTGCATAGGGAGCATGCCCCGTCGGAAAAAAAGAAGCAGTCAGGGCATATGCGAAGCGCGGAAAGGCCGGCGACCGCTCCCGCGATCTCGGCTATGGAATTCTCCCCGAGACCGATCAAGTAGAAGGCGAGGCGCATAGCCTGCCGAGGGCCGATCGCGGGCAAGGCAGAAAAAGAATCTATAAATCGCTGGATGGAACGGGGAAGCATAGCGGTCTAAAAGGGACTATCGTTCATATGCACGGTATCAATGCTCCTGAAGCTTACCTTCTCTGAATCGAATTTGACCTTCGCGACGGTCAAGGGGCCGTTACGGTGCTTCGCGACGATGATCTCGGCGCTATTCATCTCGTCAGGATCGGGATTTAGCTTGTCGCGGTCCTTGCGGTAAATGAACATGACGACATCGGCATCCTGCTCGATCGAGCCGGAATCGCGAAGGTCGGACAGGCGCGGAACCTTCACTTCGCGCTTGTCGACCTCGCGCGAGAGCTGGGAAAGGGCGACGACTGGGACATTAAGCTCGCGCGCGAGAGCTTTGAGTCCCCGCGAAATCTCCGTGATCTGCGCGACGGTATTGTCGCCCCCGATACGTGGCTGGATGAGCTGGAGATAATCGACAACGATGAGGCCGAGGCCGTGCTCCATCTGAAGCCTGCGCGCCATGGATTTCATCTGGAGTATGGTCGGACTTGCCGCGTCATCGACATAGATAGGCGCCTTGGAAAGAACGTCGAGACCCGCCTGGACCATCTGGAAGTCCATATCATCCTGCAGACGTCCGGTACGCAGCTTCCAGAGGGGAACCTGGCTTTCCGCAGCGATGAGACGGTCGATGACCTGCTCGCGGGACATTTCGAGGGAAAAGATACCTACGGGGAACCCCTCGCGTATCGCCGCATGCCGGGCAATATCGAGCGCGAACGTGGTCTTTCCGAGCGACGGCCGGGCGCCGATAATGACAAGATCCGATTTTTGGAGACCGGACAGGCAATTATCAAGATCAGGAAAGCCCGTTCCCACCCCGCGCAAGGTTCCCTCGCCGCGATGCAGGCGCTCAATGCGCTCATAGGCGCTCTGCAGCTCATCCTTCACCGCGACGAATTTCTGACGCACTGATCCCTGGGATATCGAGAAGATCCTCTGCTCGGCCGCGTCTAATATATCATCGGCCTCCTGTTGCGGATTGAACGCCGCCTCGGTCATCTCGGCAGCGGCAGTGATGATATTCCGAAGCACGTTCTTCTCCTTCACGAGTTCCGCATAGTGGATGATATGTGAGGAAGAAGGCACGCGCTCGACGAGCGTCGAAAGATACGTGGCGCCGCCCGCGCGGTCAAGCGTTCCGTCCTCCTTCAGGCGGTTCGCCATCGTCACGATATCGATAGGCTCATGCTTCTCGAAAAGCGCGACCATCGCCTCGTAAATGAGGCTGTGCGCGGGAACGTAAAAATCGCGGGCGGTTAAAATATCGGTCACTTTCACGATCGCGTCGCGATCGATCATGATCGCGCCGAGGACGGATTCTTCCGCCTCTATATTCTGGGGGGTGACTTTAGGCGTCGTAGGCACGGGGATAAATGTTATACGCCGTTAGGAAAGATGAGTGGGCCAAGCGGCGTATCGAGGAGTGCGTAACCGGCAATAGTGATCTCGCGCCGTATGCGGTCAGCTCCGGCAAAATCCTTAGAAACCCGAAAGGCTTCGCGCTTTTTCGCAAGCCCGCGAATAAGAACGGGAATCGAAGATGCCTTTACGATAATACCGAAAAGCGCGAGCCGTTTGAGGAGAAAATGCCGTGCGGCAAAAGCTTCGCCGCGGCTCATCTGCCACATCCGCGCCTCGCACGCGCTTATGAAGGAAAAAAGGGAGGCGAGAGCCGCAGGCGTGTTGAAATCATCATCCATCGCCTCCTTAAAGGCATTCTCATGAGGCACAAGCCATGAAACGAGCTTCCGGGGAGCAAGCTCGGGGGGCGTGCCACGAAGCGCCACGAGGTCGAGCCGCGCAAGCGCGCTCGCAATCGAGGTTATAGCGGCCGATGCTTGCTCCATAAGTCGCTCGGTATAGCTGATAGGTGAACGGTAATGGGCGCTCATGAACATGAGCCGTATCGCGTTTACGGAATGCTTCTCGAGAAATTCGGAGATCTCGATGGAATTATGCAGGCTCTTCGACATCTTCACGCCCCCGATCGAGAGGAATCCGACATGCATCCATACGGAGACGAACGGCGACTTCCCGGACGAAGCTTCCTGCTGGGCGATCTCGGACTCATGATGGGGAAACTTGAGATCATTCCCGCCGCCATGGATATCATACTGCTGACCCAAAAGTTTCTCGGTAATCGCCGTATCCTCAATATGCCAACCGGGCCTGCCGCGGCCCCAAGGCGACGGCCAACCGACCTCGTCCAAAGCAACGGAGTTCTTCCACAGTGCGAAATCAAGGTGGTCTTTCTTTTCGGAATCCGGCTCGATGCGCCATCCGGGCCGTACGGCATCGAGATCCTGCTTCGAAAGCGCTCCGTACGGCTTGAACTTCCGCACCTCGAAGTACACGCCCGATGAAGTACGATACGCGAATCCCTTCTTCATAAGACGGGCGATCTGGCCGATGATTTCTTCGATAAAATCGCTCGCTCGCGCGCGCCGGTCCGGGGACACGATACGGAGCGCCTTCATGTCGAGGAGATACTCCTTCTCATAACGCCGGGCGAGCGCGTGAGGCGTTATGCCCGCCTCGCGCGCGGCATCGATGATCTTGTCATCGACGTCCGTTATGTTTTGGACATATGAAAGCTGGTAGCCGGAATCGCGCGCATAACGCGCGAAGGAATCGAACACCGCCTCAACGCGGGCATGCCCGATATGCGCGGGTCCGTATACGGTCGGACCGCACACGAACATCTTCAGGGCTTTTTTTGATTTCCGAAGAATCTTCTTCTCGCCGGAAAGAGTGTCGAGTATGCAAAGCGTCATATGCCCCGTGCTACAAATTCGACTTATAATATGACTTCAACCTTTTAACGAGAAATTTCATGCCTTTAGTGAATTTCAGATACTCCTCCCTACGCAATGCATCTTCCTTATTCGTACATATCTCACAATATATGAATTTCATAGGAAGTCTTGGTTTAGTAGATAATACGCGACCCGCTTGATGCTCTTTAAATCGTTTGGTGAAGTTCCCTGTAAAGCCTACGTATCGCTTCCCATCTTTCGTGCTTTGTAATACATACGTGTAGAAGAGCATCGTCGAATTTGTAGCACGGGGTATGCTTACTACGGTACAGGGGTTGTATAGGGGAATCAAGGATTTGCGCCGCACGGAAGACGGGGTACAATAAAAGCATGTCTCCGAAGCTATTCATAACGACGATCCTCTCGGCAGTCGCCGCGTCATTCCTCTTTTCAGCCTGGACGCTCGCGAACCCGCCCTCGGGAAGCCCTGGCCAGACCTACGGCATACTCCAGGCAAGTACCACGCCTAAATACATCGGCATAAATATCGCCCCCGCGACGACCTTGGACGTGAACGGAACGACAACTATCCGCCAGGGACTTATCGTAAGCGGGCTCTCGAGCTTCGCAAAAAATCTCGACATGGGAAGCAATCTCATTCTGAACCTGAACGCGCCTTCGACCGGAACCGGCGCGACGAATAAGACCTATGTCGACTCGCTCACGGGAATCGATCCCGTCTCGACGACGACCGTATCGAGAGTACGCGTATGGAGCGAAGGAAGAAATAATTTAGAAGTCGTCACAAGCACAAACGCGGACGTAAATTGCGGCGGCACAAGCGAATGCTTCCGCAACGAAGACGGGAGCACTGATAACGGCCTGCCTACTGGAACACCCACATGCACGTCAGGAGATATAAAAGTTGCGCGAAGTAAAATAGGAACCCCCTGGTCAAGTTCAGCCGCGGCATGTCCCCGCGGATGGTGGGTATGCACGAAATCAAACCGTGATGTAAACAGCACAAGCTCAGGATGGGGCGTATGCGGATCGGGATCTAAAACGTATATCAGATGCGATTACGATGATACCGGTCTTGGGGGCGGTGGATATGTGAACGGTGGATTCATGCTACTAAAATATACGGATGCGGCATGGACTGCCGAATACGATAGGCTGAATTTTGACGGCACGAGCGCAACATCGGTAGATATACCGAATTGTGACGTAATGCCCGCCTGGTGCTGCAAATACCAGTAGGCGGGACGGGGATCAGTCTTGAAAACGTCAGAGGGGCTTGATATCATCTGACTGCCTATGGACGATATCAAACAGGAAATAACGGAAGCGGAAAAAGCGAAAAAGCAATGCGAGGAATACCTCGCGGGGTGGAAACGTGCCCAGGCGGACCTCGTAAATTACCGCAAAGATGAGCAGGCGCGCTTCGGCGAATTCGCGAAGTTCGCGCAGGAAGCGATCTTAAAAGATCTCGTGACGGTTATGGATAGTATTGCGCTCGCCGCCGCTTCAATTCCTGACAATGATCCGGCGCATAAAGGACTCGTGATGATCAAAGGACAATTCGAATCGCTCATGGGTAAATATGGCTTGGAAATCGTGTCCGCTAAGGTAGGCAGCGGCTTTAATCCCTCGATACACGAAGCAGTCTCCTCTATGAAGCCGCCGGAAGGGGAAGAAGGGAAATCAGACACCATAGCGGAAGAAGTCGGAAAGGGATATGCGCTTCACGGAAAAACTCTCCGCCCGGCGCGCGTAAAGATATTCGAATAAGAAACACATATATGGCAAAAATACTCGGAATAGACTTAGGAACCACGAACTCGGCGGTCGCCGTGATGGAAGCGGGCCAGCCGCGCGTACTGGAAAATGCCGAAGGAAATCGCACGACACCCTCGATCGTCGCGGTATCGAAGGCAGGGGAGCGCCTCGCAGGACTCCTCGCAAAGCGCCAATCGGTCACAAACCCGCAGAATACCATCTTCTCGGTAAAGCGCCTGATCGGCCGCAAATTCACCGACCCCGAAGTACAAAGCGACAAGCAATGGCTTCCGTATGCGATCCAAGCATCGAAAACAGGAGGTGTCGAAGTGAAAATCGGCGAAACATGGCACACGCCCGAAGAGATATCGGCTATGGTTCTCGCGAAACTCAAGGCCGATGCCGAAGCGAAGCTGGGAGAGACGATTACGGAAGCGGTAATCACCGTCCCTGCGTATTTCAACGACAGCCAGCGCCAGGCGACGAAAAACGCGGGCGAGATCGCAGGACTCAAGGTGAATAGGATCATCAACGAACCGACCGCGGCCGCGCTCGCGTACGGCATGAACCGCAAGAAGAACGAAAAGATCGTCGTATACGACTTCGGCGGCGGCACCTTTGACGTGTCGGTGCTCGAAGTGGGCGACGACACGGTTGAAGTGAAAGCGACGGGCGGCGACACGCACTTAGGAGGCGATGACCTGGACAAGCGCGTAATCCAGCACTTGGTCGAGGAATACAAGAAAAGCGACGGCATCGACATCTCGAAGGATCCGCTCGCGCTCCAGCGCCTCAAGGAAGCCGCCGAACGCGCGAAACACGAACTCTCAACTTCGATGGAAACCGAAGTTAATCTCCCCTATATCACGTCAGACGCCGCGGGCCCGAAGCACTTCCTCGTGAAACTAACGCGCGCGAAGCTCGAAAGCCTCGTGGACGACTTTATAGCCAAATCAATCGAGCTCACGAAAAAGACCGTGAAAGACGCGGGTTTCGAGATAGGCGCGATCGACGAGGTTGTAATGGTCGGGGGGCAAACGCGCATGCCGAAGATCGTAGAAACGGTGAAAACCGCCTTCGGCAAGGAACCGCACCAGGGCATCAATCCCGACGAGGTGGTCGCGATCGGCGCGGCAGTCCAGGCAGGAATACTCCAGGGGGACGTAAAGGACATATTGCTCTTGGACGTCACGCCGCTTTCCCTCGGCCTCGAAACCTTGGGAGGCGTCTTCACGCGCATCATCGAAAAAAATACGACCGTGCCGACCGCGAAGACCCAGACGTTCTCAACCGCCGCGGACAATCAGACATCCGTCGAGATCGTAGTGCTCCAAGGAGAACGCGAGATGGCAGCGGACAATAAGGCGCTCGGACGATTCGTCCTGGACGGCATACCGCCCGGACCGCGCGGAACCGCGCAGGTGGAAGTAACCTTCGACATCGACGCGAACGGCATCTTGAACGTATCGGCAAAAGACAAAGCAAGCGGAAAATCGCAGTCAGTGAAGATCGAGGCGACGAGCAATCTCTCGAAAGAAGAAGTTGAGAAGCTCAAGGCGGAAGCGGCGGCCCACGCCGAAGAAGATAAGGCGAAAAAAGAGCTTATAGACGAAAAGAACCGCGCGGAACACCTGGCATACGCCGCGGAAAAATCGCTCAAGGACCACGCGGACAAGATTCCGGAAGACATGAAAAAAACGATCACGGAAAAGATCGATGCTGTGAAGGCGGCGAACGCAGGAAACGACGCGGGAGCGGTGAAAAAGGCTGCCGAAGCCCTCGCGGAAGAAATGCAGAAGATCGCGGCGCAATACACCCCGAAGGAAGGCACGCCCCCGCCCGCAGAGCCGGCAGAGGGACCGAAAACGGAAGGGTAAAAGAAGGCACGATCGGCGTCGTTTCCCGTGCTATACCCCGTGCTATACCCCGTGCTACAAACTCGATTGAAGTAACCACAGACCAGGAAGCCATGGGATGTAAAACGTGCTCGAGTTTGTAACACAGGGTATACTGGAACGATGGACTACAAGATGACCGTGATAGGCGCGTTGGGCGTTTTGACATCCGCCCTTATGGGGTATTTCTTCTCCTCGTTCGCCCTCCTGAACGACTATCGGGCCCTCACCATCGCCTCCGTCCTCGCGCTCATATACCTCGCGCTCGTAACGCTTCGCATGCTTGTGATCGACCAGGCCTGGCAATCGGGAATCCTGATAGCGCTCGATCTCGGACTCTTCGCCGTCTCGTTCAACGGACATTTTTCTCCCTGGCTCATTATCGGCATTATAATCTCGGGCATCTGGCTCTTTGTCGCCTGGCAAAAAGGGAAATACGAAGTGGAAAATATGGTGCGAATCCGTTTGCGCGAGCTAGGCGCGGGATTTATCCGCTCATCGCTCCACGCGCTCCTCTTCCTCCTGATCGCCTCATATCTATCGCTCGTAAACCCCAAGACGATTCACATTCCCCGCTCGCTCGTGGCCGAATCGGTGCAGAGCGTGATGGCAAGCGTAGGGCAGAAATTCATCGCGAAGATGACAAGCGTGCCGGAAACGCCCGAGGCCGAAGCGGACCTCGCGGAAAAGGCGATTACCGCGATCCATGCGGGAATAAGCAAAATAATCGAAACCGTTCCTGAAGAGGCGCGCCCCGGCCTCCTTATAGGAATCGGCATCATCGTATTCCTGCTCGTAAACAGCCTGACAGGCCTCCTCGTGCCGCTTATCGTCTTCTTCCTATGGATGGTCGTCGGATTGCTTTTGCGTATCAATTTCATTACCATAAGGACGGAAAAAGTGGACAAAGAGATCATCTCCGCATGATGAGATAAATTCTAATGGCAAGCGCTAAAGACTACTACAAGATCCTCGGCATCGAGCGGAATGCCACCGAAGAGGATATAAAGAAAGCCTACCGGAAGCTCGCGCACCAGCACCATCCCGATAAGAAAGGAGGGGATGCGGAGCAGTTCAAGGCGATCAACGAGGCATACCAGATTCTCTCGAATCGGGAGAAGCGGAGCCAATACGACCGCTTCGGCCGCGTGTACGAGAACGGGCAAGGAACCGGAGGTGGCGGAAACCCCTTCGGCGGTTTCGGCTTCGATATGAATTTTGACCCGAGCATGTTCGAGGGCATGGGCGGGGATACGGGAGAAATATTCGACGCGTTTTTCGAAGGATTGGGAGTAAAAAGACGCCGGCGCACCTACGAACGGGGAGAGGACCTCGAGCTCTCGCTCGGGATCACGCTCGAAGAAGCGTTCTCGGGCACGGTGAAGGATATCGCCGTTACGCATTTCGTCGCCTGCAAGGACTGTAAAGGCGCGGGCCATGATCCGAAAGAAGGAACGACGCAATGCGCGGCGTGCGCGGGCCAGGGGGAGATACGGGAAACACGCCGCGGATTCTTCGGGAACTCGATCCATATCAAGGCATGCGCACCGTGCGCGGGAACGGGA
This sequence comes from Candidatus Harrisonbacteria bacterium, assembly GCA_023244835.1. Lineage (GTDB taxonomy): Bacteria > Patescibacteriota > Minisyncoccia > UBA6257 > UBA11618 > CALRGO01. Next base: position 4,090 of record JAHFLN010000007.1, on the reverse strand, counting down.
AGCATTCCGAACAAGACCTGCCCGAAATGCTCGGGCACGGGCCGCCTGAAGGAAAAAGAGGTAGTGAGCGTCACGGTCATGGCCGGCATCGAAAGCGGACAGATAGTGAAGATCGCGAAAGCGGGGAATTCCGGCGCGCGAGGCGCGGAAGCCGGCGACCTGTATCTGCACGTGACGGTCGCGCCGCATAAGACATTCGAACGCAAGGGAAGCGATCTTATTATGAAGAAGGAGGTCCCGCTCATCGACATCATGATGAATAGGAAATTGGATGTAACGAGTATCGGAGGAGACTCGTACTCATTCGACCTGCCACCGGACATCGCGGTGAGCGAACCGATACGAATCCCGAGCGCGGGCATGCCCCGCCTCGGAAGCCGCGCCCGGGGCAATCTCTACGTGGAACTCATACTACGGAAACCAAAAAAACTCACGACGGAAGCGAAACGGCTCCTGGAAGAGCTGCGAAAAGAACTGGAATAGGAGGATTGCAAAGAAAGCGATCCGATGATATTCTCAAGCCCGGTCCTTTATATATTTGAAAAGCCGGCAGGAAATCGTACGTCGCCGCCTCGCATGCTTCGTTGGCCCGATGCTTGAAGGTCGCTTCTTACGTTTCCTGCCGGTGATTTTCTCCTCGTGCGCCTGGAAGGTACCAACCGCCCTCCAAAGGCGGTCGGAAGGGGTTCAAATCCCCTCAGGCGCGTTCGCTATTCCCTCGTATCCTTAACCGGTAGAGAATCGGGCTGTTAACCCGGGTGTCTAGGTTCGAACCCTAGCGAGGGAGTTCTGTTCGGGAAAATTCCGCTCCTGAATAGCTTAATGGTAGAGCGCCGCCACTGGTAACGGCGGAGGCGGGGTTCAACTCCCCTTAGGAGCTTGTGCTCTCGTAGCTCAGTTGGGAGAGCGCTGTCTTGGTAAGACAGAGGTCGCGGGTTCGATTCCCGCTGAGGGCTTTCGAGGTCGTGCTACGGCACGGCCTCTTTTCTTTCTCATCCTTCCGCCTCCTCGAAAAGAAGACATCCTCTCCGCCAAACGAAAACATCATGCGGCGAATTGATATCGCGCGAAGCGAGGAGAGGAGAACCGAGGGAAAATAGATATATGAGTCCCGTAAGGTCGAGTCCTGTTTTCCCTGTCGGCTTCCCCCGAAGAGCGGGTACGCGATATATGAGCCGTATGCGTTCGAGAGGGAGGAGAGGGTGCTTAGAAAAAAGTTTTCCACAGGAAATATATACACCGCCATACCGTATATATATACTCTATATATACCCCGTGCTACAACTTCGATCACACTATCGTGCATGATTGGCGTGTAGTAAAAACCGAGGTGATGGATTAAGTAGTAATAATGAAAGTTGGATACTATAAACTAATCGAAATTGTAACACAGGGTATGAACCCAACCACCGCGTCGCTCACGCCAAAACAGAAAAAGTTTTTTGAAGCGCTTAAGGGATATATCGGCAAGCACGCCGTTTCGCCGACGGTCGCCGAACTCGGAAAACTCTTGAAACTCTCTTCGCCCCGCGCCGTTTCGCAATACCTGGATTCCCTGGAACGTAAGGGGCTTATCCGCCGAAAACGCTACGAGAAGCGGGGTATCGAACTCCGGATATTGGGCAACACCTTCGAGTCAGAAACCGTAATGGTCCCGGTCATCGCTTCCGCCGGCTGCGATAATATGAAAGTATTCGCGGAAGAGAGTTTCGGGGAATACCTCTGCGTATCGAACGAGCTCGTGCGAGGAAAAGACCTGAAAAGCATCGCCTGCATCAAAGCGATCGGCAACTCGATGGACGACGCGGGAATACGCGAAGACGACCACGTGCTGGTCGAGATGACCCAGGCGGTAATGGAAAATGATCTCGTAGTCGCGGTAATCGACAGCTTCGCCGTGATCAAGAAGATCGAGTACGCGAACAACGCGGTGATTCTCCGGCCCGTCTCGTCCGACCCAAGCCATAAGCCGATCATCCTGCGCCGCGACTTCAATATCTTCGGCAAGGTGATCGACGTGATCAGGAGACAAGAGAAAGGCGACGTGGAAATTGTGCCGCTCTACCAATCAAAACGGGATTAAGTAAAAAAGCCTAAAACCTCTTGCAATGGAAAAAAGCCTATGGCACAATCAAAACTCGTTGCACTTTTTTCAAAGTCGGCAGGCAGGACAATTGGGGAGCTGGGAGCTTCGAGGGGACCATTGTCCTTGCCTGCCGGCAATAAAAGCTATTCTGACCAGTGCTTTCTATGGCGAACGGTCGTTCAAAAAGGACGCCGGATTCCAACTCCGGTATGCGGGATAAACCTTCCGCCCTTCGCCCAGAAAACGAGCCGCGCATCCCCTGCGCGGCTTTTTCATTGAAAGAAACGCCTATATGCGCTACTATTTCCCATATTCAATCCTCTCGTGTCCCCATAGCTCAATGGTAGAGCAGTTGCCTTTTAAGCAATTGACCATGGTTCGATCCCATGTGGGGACACGAGAGGATTGAATGCATTCATGTCCTTATAAATCGGGGATTTTTAAGGCAACTAGGCCATGGTTCTGATTTAAATGCTATCCCGAACGTATGTGAGGTTAGAGCATTCAAATCACGTCCGAGGAAAGCGAAGCGACAAGGACGATTCAAGTACTAGTGGGGACACATAACGGCTGTATTAGATCCACAGCTTAATGGTAGATCCACCACTTGGCGGACTTTTAAGCAATTGACCTTAGGAAGCCTGTCCGCCACATGGCGGAATCCCATATGGGGACACAAAAGGGCTTGTATGAGATTGCGTGTTGCGACAGCCATAATTTCCTGATATCCTCATACCCAATGAACAAGGCGTCCCATCATTTCCTTATAGGAACAATCATCGTAACGGCGATAGCGGCCATATTCGTCTCGCCCCAACTCTTCGACGCCCACTACAAATTCCGCCCCTGGAAACTAGGTCTCGATCTGATCGGTGGCAGTCACCTTGTCTACGAAATCGATCTATCGGGCGTGAGCGGGACAGACCGAGCATCGGTCGTAAGCGGTCTCCGCGATGTTATAGAGAAGCGCGTGAATCTTTTCGGCGTAAGCGAACCCCAGGTATACGAAGCGAAAAGCGGAAACTCGTCGCGCCTCGTGGTCGAACTCGCAGGCATAAAAGACGTGCAAAAAGCGATCGAACAAATCGGCGCGACACCCTCGCTCTACTTCGGCCTGCCCCGCGAATTTGACAACGAAGGAAAGAAAATCACGGGGTATCAGCAGACGAAGCTCACCGGCCGCTACATCAAGGGAGCTCAGCTCACATTCGACGGCACAACGAACGCGCCCCAAATCAGCCTCCAATTCGATAAAGAGGGAGGGGATATGTTCGAAACGCTCACGGGCGAAAATATCGGCAAGCCGATCGCCATATTCCTCGACGACAATCTCATTTCCGAACCGACCGTCCAAGAGAAAATAAGTGGCGGCAAGGCGCAGATTACCGGCCGCTTCACCCTGCCGGAAGCGAAGCAGCTCGTCGCGCGCTTCAACGCAGGAGCGCTTCCCGCGCCCATCAAGCTCATAAGCCAGGCGACAGTCGGCGCATCCCTCGGGGAAAGCTCGCTCCATGCGACCGCACGGGCGGGACTCTTCGGCATGGCGCTCGTCGTTCTCTTTATGATCCTCTATTATCGCGGCCTCGGGCTCGGGGCGGCGTGCGCGCTTCTCATATATTCCGTGCTGTCCCTCGCGCTCTTCAAGCTCATGGGTATCACGATGACGCTCGCGGGTATTACCGGCTTTATCCTCTCGATCGGCATGGCCGTGGACGCGAACGTCCTGATATTCGAACGGCGCAAGGAAGAGGCGCGCAAAGGCCTTTCGGGAATAGCTGCTCTCGAAGAAGGGTTCCGCCGCGCATGGCCCTCGATCCGCGACTCGAACATAACAACCATAATCACCTCGCTCGTCCTCTATTACATGACAACCGGATTCGTAAAAGGCTTCGCGCTCACCTTGCTTCTCGGAGTTATAGTGAGCATGTTCTCGGCTATAAGCGTGAGCCGGGCTATCCTATTCTCATTCGCCAAGAAATAAAACTATGTACGATATCATCGGCA
>JAHFLN010000006.1 GCA_023244835.1 Candidatus Harrisonbacteria bacterium | reverse complement strand
TCTCTCCTGGCCCGCTTCGGCAGGCGCTACAGGCTATACGATAAAGCGGAGACTGACGCCCACGGGCACGGTAACGACGATTTCTCCAGGGAATGTTACCTCCTATTCGGACACAACCGTCGTAGACGGAACGCTATACTACTATACCGTTGCAGCGGTTAATGCGACCGGCACGGGCAACGATTCGAATCAGGTGCAGGCAAAGCCTATCGCCGCGCCGACGCTTAGCGTCACGGTTGGCGATGCCCAGGCCTCCCTGTCATGGACGGCTCCCACAGGCGCGACGAGCTATACCTTGAAGCGTAGTACGACATCGGGGAGTGGATATGTGGCAATAGCAGGCGCGACGAATACGACTGCCCTATCATATATAGACACAGGCCTCACGAATGGAACGACATATTACTACGTCGTCGTCGCGAACAATGCGACGGGAGCAAGTGATAATTCAGTTCAAGTTTTAGTGACGCCTAACCCCGTTCCTCCGATCCCGACCGGCCTTACGGCAACCGCGGGCAATGCGCAAATCACGCTGACATGGGCCACCTCGACTTTGGCTCAAAGTTATACGCTGAAGCGGAGCGTGGGTCCTACGGGTACGGTAACATCTATCTATGTGAGTCTGGCGAGCGGCCCGCCCTATACGAATACCCTTCTCACGAACGGCACGTCATATTGCTATATCGTTGTTGCGACCAACCAGACCGGCACGAGCGGCGATTCGGCCCAGGTGTGCGCGACACCCCTCGCCCCCCCCGCCGCCCCAGTCCTCACTCTCGCCTCCCTGGGGGATACCAAGGCTAGTTTCTCATGGGCTGCGGTTTCGGGAGCGACGACGTATACCCTGAAGCGCAGCACGGTCTCCGGGAGTGGATACGTTGCCTTGGCGGGCGCGACGGCAACGACATCGCTCGCATTCACGGACACGACTGCCGTGAACAGCAACACCTACTATTATGTCGTCGTCGCGAACAATGCCTCGGGCACGAGCGCGAATTCGAATGAGGAGGTGATGAGGCCCATCGCCACCCCTACCCTCACTGCGGTCGCGGGCAGTGCCCAGGTCGTCCTCTCATGGAACGCCTCGGCAGGAGCAACGACCTATACAGTGAAGCGCAGCGGGACTACGGGCGGGCCGTATTCGGCCGTCGGCTCGGGCATCACGGCGACAACATTCACGAATACCGGCCTTTCGAACAATGTGACCTACTACTACGTCGTCGTCGCGAACAACGCGACGGGCGCGGGAGAGGAATCGAATGAGGTGGCGTCGAAGCCCGTTGCCGCTCCTACCCTTACGGGAACGCTCGGGGATAACAAGGTTTTTTTCACATGGACGGCTTCCCCAGGCGCCGTGAGCTACACCTTGAAGCGGGGAACGGCGACTGGCGGGCCGTACGTTGCCTTGGCGGGCGCGACGGCAACGACATCGCTCGCATTCACGGACACGACTGCCGTGAACAGCAACACCTACTATTATGTCGTCGTCGCGAACAATGCCTCGGGCACGAGCGCGAATTCGAATGAGGAGGTGATGAGGCCCATCGCCACCCCTACCCTCACTGCGGTCGCGGGCAGTGCCCAGGTCGTCCTCTCATGGAACGCCTCGGCAGGAGCAACGACCTATACAGTGAAGCGCAGCGGGACTACGGGCGGGCCGTATTCGGCCGTCGGCTCGGGCATCACGGCGACAACATTCACGAATACCGGCCTTTCGAACAATGTGACCTACTACTACGTCGTCGTCGCGAACAACGCGACGGGCGCGGGAGAGGAATCGAATGAGGTGGCGTCGAAGCCCGTTGCCGCTCCTACCGCGCCCACCCTTTCGGGGGCTCCCGGCGATGCGAAGGCATTTCTCTCATGGACCGCGTCTGCGAATGCCGTGAGCTACACCTTGAAGCGGGGAACGGCGACTGGCGGGCCGTATGCGGATATTCCCGGAGCGACGGCCACGACATCCCTTTCGTTCACGGACGTCGGTCTCTCGAATAATGTCGTTTATTATTACGTCGTCGTGGCAACGAACGGAACCGGCACGAGTCCTCTATCGGCCCAGATTGCCGTTCGGCCGATTGCGACGCCGACGATTGACCCTGCCGTTCCCGGCAATGCTCAGGTCACGCTAAAATGGTCCGCGTCTGCGGGTGCAACGAGCTATACCCTGAAACGGGGAACGTCGCCCGGGGTGTACACGACGCTAATCCCGAATATAACTGTAATTCCCTATGTAAGTTCTGGTCTCACGAACGGCACGACATATTATTACGTCGTCGCCGCGGTCAATGGGAGCGGTACGGGCGAATATTCCGCCGAGGTGTCTGCAACGCCGGTCGCGCCCCCGCCTACGCCGACCGGCCTTACGGCGACGCCGGGCGACACCCAGGTATTCCTCTCGTGGAATGCCTCGGCAGGCGCGACGAGCTATACGGTGAAGTTCGGGCTCTCGAGCGGATCGTCGAATCTGACAGCATGTTCGGGCGTTACGGCGACCTCATGCACGCATACCGGCCTCACGAACGGCACGACATATTATTATGTGGTGACGGCGACAAATGCAGGCGGAACGAGCCAGATTTCAAGCCAGGTATCGGCGACTCCTAATATAATCCCTGCAGCTCCGCTAAACCTTACGGCTGTTCCGGGAAACGCTCAGATCGCGCTTTCGTGGAGCGCTTCAGCGAACGCGACGGATTATTCCTTACAGCGGAGTTTGACGGTGAACGGCGTAACGACGACAATTCAGGTCGGTAATGTTACGTCGTATACGAATACCGGCCTCACGAACGGCCAAGCGTATTTTTATGTCGTCGTCGCGACGAATTCGGTTGGCACGAGTCCTAAGTCGAACAAGGTGTCGGCTACGCCCCAGGTACCCTCTTCGATCGTGATAACGCTCGCGCCGACCCCGTCGCTCTGTTCTCAGCAGACGGTGCCGTCATCGGTGGGGGTTGTCGAGGTGCGGGCATCGTCTACGATTTCGGGCGGCTATCCGCCCTATACGGCGGTTTGGTCACCTGCGCCCTTCTGGATGTCGACCTCGACATCCATAAATACTTTTCTCGCCACGTATAGGTACGCGACGACGGTCGAATCGTTCGCAACCATCGTGTCTCCGAAAATAATTCTTACCATCACCGATGCCGCATTCGGCACGGCAAGCACTTCGCGCAACTTCGTGCCCTGCCCCTCGGCGGTTGCGTGCAAGGTGCCGTAGGCTCGTCAATTTCATCATTTAGGGGTTCGGAGGATATACTAGGAATGTGTTCAGGCGATTTTTTCTTGTCGGTATCGCGCTATTGTTATTCGCGCCTACTGCGCGCGCGGCATGGGTCGACCAGTGCGACGGCAATGGCGGCGGTACTACCAGCAATTCCGTTTTGGATGAATGCCCGTCGGGGGTCGGAGGGTATGTACGCGCGCCGAATGGTTCTATATTTTGCAGTACTGGTTCAGATGCATCGGGATACTGTTATTACGGCCCCGCGGGGTCTACCACGGGGGAAGCCTATTCGCAGAACCTCTTAGGGTGCATTGCTGGCGGAATTGGCACGAATACATGTACGGTGCGTACAACGGAAGATCCGGAAGATAGAGATTGTATCAGGCGTATTGCGAATTGCGGCGTTGCGGCGCCGGGTAGTGTTACGGCGACAGGGAAAACAGGAAAGATTACTATATCTTGGGGTTCTTCCGGCGGAGGAACGAGCTTTACGGTGAAGCGGGGAACGTCGAGCACTAGTTTTGGCACGACGATCGCAAGCGGAATCTCGGGATTTACGAGAGACGATACAACTGCGGTAGCCGGCACGAGATATTACTATGTCGTGACGGCGACGAATTCGTACGGCACGAGCGGCAATTCGTCGGTGGTTTCGGCATACGCGCTCGCGAAGCCGACGCTTTCAAGTGCCGTAGCGGGGGACGCGCAGGTTACCCTTACGTGGACGGCGGTGACGGGCGCGTCGGGGTATAGCATAAAAGAGAGAACATCGCCTACAGGAGCAATCACCACGATCTCGCCGGGGAATGTCACGACTTATATAAGGAACGGCCGTACGAATGGTACAACCTATTATTACGAGGTAACGGCGACGAATACGATAGGGCCCTCCGCGAGCGACTTGTCGAACCAGCTTTTGGCAACGCCTCAAGTACCTATTCCCGCTGCCCCGACGGGCTTTACGGTGACTATTGGTAACGCGAAGGCGAATCTCACATGGCTCGCCTCGACAGGCGCAACGAGCTATACCTTGAGGCGAGGGAGAGCGTCAGGAGGCCCGTATAGCGATGTTGCGGGAGCGACAAACACGACATCGCTCTCGTTCACGGACACAGGTCTCACAAATAATCCCTCCCCCTACTACTACTACGTCGTTGTCGCGAATAATGCGGCGGGAACGAGCGCAAACTCGGTAGAAAAGGCAGCTGCGCCCATTGCTACCCCCATCCTTTCTACGAGTGCTGGGAGTTCTAGCGTTAAACTTGACTGGGCCTTCGTGCCAGGGTCAACAGGGGGGTATACCATCCGTCGCCGTACGTCGCCCACGGGAACGGTGACCACGATCTCTATTACGTCCGGCACAACGATAACACATACGGATGGGGGACTTGCGAACGGTACGACCTACTATTACGAGATAGCGGCAATCAGTGCGACTGGCACGGGTGAGTATTCCGCCCAGGTAACAGCGACCCCCATCGCCGCCCCAGTTCTCGTACGTACCGCCATAGGAGACGCCAAGGCATCTTTCTCATGGGCGGCTATTACAGGCGCGACGAGCTATACCCTGAAACAGGGGACAGTATCGGGCGGCCCGTACACGGACGTTGCGGGCGCGACAAACACGACATCCCTCACATTCACGCATACCGGCCTCACGAACAACACTCTCTACTACTACGTCGTCGTCGCGAACAATTCGAACGGATTCAGTAATAATTCCAATCAAGTATCTGCCCAACCGATCCAAACACCGACTATTACGAGTATTGTCGCGGGAACGTTGAACGCGACGATCGAGTGGACATCCTCACCCGGCGCGACGAGCTATACCCTGAGATATGGAACGACGGCCGCGATGACATCGACGCCGATCACAGGTCTTACGACAACCAAATATACGAAAACATCGCTTCTGAACAACACTCTCTATTACTTCGCCATTGCGGCAGTCAACGGGACTGGCACGGGCGAGAATTCGAACCAGGTAACAGCAACCCCCATCAACGCCCCGACGAGCCTTGCGAAGACTATCGGGGATAATAAAGTGAGTCTCACCTGGGTCGCTCCAGTGGGGACGGTGACGAGCTATACGGTGAAGCGGAGCCTTTCCTCGGCAATGACTAACCCCACGTCATTCGACGCCGGGACAAGCCTGTCATATACCGACACGACCGCCCAAAACAACACTCTCTACTATTACGTCGTCGTCGCGAACAATTCGAGCGGATTCAGTAATGATTCTACTCAGGTATCTGCTCAACCGATCCAAACGCCGACAGTCACGGTTGTCGCGGGAACGTTGAACGCGACGCTCACATGGAATGCCTCGCCCGGCGCGATGAGCTATACCTTAAGATACGGAACGACGGCCGCGATGACGTCGACGGCAATTCTGAACGTGACGAGTCCGTATGTAAAAACATCGCTTCTGAATAACACTCTCTATTATTTCGCCATTGCGGCAGTCAATGCGACCGGCACGGGCGAGAATTCGAACCAGGTAACAGCGACCCCCATCAACGCCCCGACGAGTGTCGTGGGAGCGCCTAATAATAACGCCGTCTCGCTTACCTGGGTCGCTCCGGTGGGGACGGTGACGAGTTATACGGTGAAGCGGGGAACTGCATCAACCGGTCCATTCTCTGCTGTCGGAACGGGCGTGATCGGGACATCGTTCGTGGATTATACGGCTTTGAACGGTACGACCTATTATTATGTCGTCGTTGCTCATAATTCGAGCGGATTCAGTAATGATTCGACGGCATCGTCGGGGGTGATGCCTAGCATTTCAATTCCTGCAGCTCCAACCTTGACTGCGGCTGGATACGAAACCAGGATACGGCTTAACTGGAGCGCTCCCTCGCAGACGGTGACAGGCTATACGGTGAAACGCAGTGCGGTATCGGGTTCCGGATATACAAATATCGCGTCGCTTGCGGGGAACGTGCTTACGTATGACGATACGTCCTTGAGTACCGGCGCGACATATTACTACGTTGTCGTCGCGAGCAATACGTTCGGCTCAAGTACATTTTCGAACGAAGCGTCGGGGACCACAACCGCTGCCCCTGGCAGGGCGACTAATCTTACGGCAACGGGGATCACTGACGCGATTTCTTTGACATGGACTACTCCGACGTCGGGAACGGTGACAAGATATGAGGTGAGGAGATCGCAAAATCCGAATTTCGAGTATGATCCTTTTAATTTTTATCCGTCCGGCTGCTCGTATGCTCCCGTAAACGCAAACGCGACATGTACTGCGTATAATGCGGGAAGTGCTACCTCGTACACGGATACAGCCGTCTTAAGTGGTAATAGATATTACTATTATGTCGTCGCGTATAATGTATATACGACAAGCCTTGATTCGCTGCCGAATCGATCATCAGGTCCATATCCCAATGCAGTGCCGATAAGCATTCCTTCTGTTCCGACGAATCTCACGGCGAATTCGGCGACATCGAGCCAATTGACGCTTTCATGGACTGCTTCGACGGGAGCGACGAGCTATACCTTGAAGCGCAGTACGAGTCCGGGAGGGTCGCCCACGCCGTATGCGAACGTCGCAACGGGTATAACGGGGACATCATACGTGAATAGTGGCCTTACGAACGGCACGACCTATTATTATGTCGTGGTTGCGGTGAATGGGAGCGGAACGAGCGGTAATTCAAATGAGGCGTCGGCGACGCCGGTCGCGGCCCCCGTGCTTTCGGCTGTCGCGGGAGACGGGCAAGTAGTTCTTTCATGGAATACGATCACGGGGGCGACGGGTTATACAGTGAGGCGAAGTCAGAACGCAACTGGTGGTCAGCCATACACAAATATCGCCGCGGGAGTCGCCACGACGACGTATACGAATAGTGGCCTTACGAACGGCACGACGTATTATTACGTCGTCGTCGCGGGCAGCGCGACTGTTTCGGGTAGTAATTCAAATGAAGCGTCCGCAACGCCTGTCGCTGTGCCTGCGGCTCCAGCGAACCTTACGGCAATACCCGGCAATGCCCAGATCACGCTTTCGTGGAATGCGTCGGCGGGGGCGGCAAGCTATTCTTTGCAGAGAAGCCTGACGGCAAACGGCGTAACAACGACGATTCCGGTCGGCAATGTCACGTCGTATCCAGACACTGGCCTCACGAACGGTCAGGCATACTACTATGTGGTGGTAGCGATAAATGCGGCCGGCACGAGTCCCAAGTCGAACAAGGTGTCGGCTACGCCCCAAGTTCCTTCCTCGATCGTGCTCACGCTCGCTCCGACTCCTTCGCGCTGTTCGCAGGCGACGGTGCCTGCAACGACCGGGGTGATCGAGGTGAAAGGATCGCTCTCGGTTTCGGGCGGATTCCCGCCGTATACGGTCGCATGGTCGCCAACGCCGTTTTGGATGTCGACCACCACATCGCCACAACCCTTCCAGCCATTCCTCGCGACATACAGGTATTCAGGCCAGGTGCAGACATTCGCGACAACATCGTCCGCGCCCGTGATCACGGCTACGATAACGGATGCGGCGTTCGGCACGGCGAGCACCACGCGGAATGTCGTGCCGTGTCCCGTAGTCAACGCGTGCGTAATTCCATAAGGAGGCGAGGGGGTATTATCCACAAGCGGATAGCGGGGAGAAAGAAGTATACTGAAGCTATATGGGAAGGATTGGTATGGTGCGTATAGGCGTGTTTCTCGGCAGCGCGGGAGCGGTTCTTTTCGCATATTCGGCATTTGCTCAGTCGCCTATGCCTGCGCGCAGGCAGTCGCTCGCATGCATGAAGCCGGCATCGGCATATGTGATGCCGTGCGGAACCCCGGCGCCGGATGACATGCGGCGGGACCTGTGTGCGCGCGCTGGAGCAGGGGAAGAGTGTGCGATCGGCTTTGTGCGAGGGTGCGCTCCCGATCGGGCGGGGAGTCAGCGGTATGAGATAACGGCGGGTTCCGGAGACGCAGCGGTTACGACGTATTTCCTCGTGAGGAAGAACGCGCGATGCGGCGCAGCCGGAGCGCAGTCTGGAGGGAATTATACAGCCCCGCTTCCGGCGGGTTGGCCCTTGTCTTCATAAGGTTCGTTATCCACAGAAGTCTATAGGGGGTTCGGTGGTATTCTGTATATATGAAAAGACTACTTGCTTCGATATTATTTTTCACATCGTTCGGCGTCGCGATGGCAGAGATGAATTGCCGGATGGATCCGAGAACGGGAAGAATGTTTTGCACGGAAACGGATCCTGGTCCGGCTGTGGTTGAGTGCGAAAATCCGAGTAATGGTCGCGGATATAAATACAGCGCGCCGCAATGTTTTCCGATGGTTAAAGACCCGGTAACTAATATGTGGCATGGCCTCAGTGATGGGGAGGGGCATCAGAGATTCTCATACGTTACTTCGGAAAGCCAATGCAGAGAAATAAATTGTATTTCCAGGGTTATCGTGAGAACGTCTGCTACTGCACCATCATCCGAAATAGTCCCTGCCGCGTCGCCATCGCCATTCCGCAGGCTGTTGAGCACGTTGGGTATTACCCGAACTGCCGCACCTACGCCTTCTTTTAGAGCATCATCTTCGAGTGGAAATGCGGCGAATTCAGCATCCGCTCCCGCCTCGTCATATGCCGCCGCCCCGGCATCTCCCGCGGCCGCTGTTACTCCCGTAACACCCGCTTCGTATGTGGAAGGAATGATTGCCGCGCAGCCTGCGGTTCCGGCTGTGACCGCCCCAACGACTTTTTCCGAAGAATATATGCGTACGATGATGGAATCTTTTAGAGCGCAGCTAACATGTAATGATGTGAATAAGAGGGTGAAGGCAGTCCTCGAATCCCTTTTTAGGGAGGGGATAAGCGGATCTGAGGCATGGTTAAAGGTTAATAGGATGGGATACGCGGGTTTGTGCAACGCGACATATTGGGAGGAAAAAACATCGACGGGATGGGTAGTTTTTGGATGCAAATGGACTCCCGAAGCAACGCCTAATACGCCTGACAGCAAGCCTCATGCGTGTTTGAAGGTCCAGGTACGGCCGAGGTCAAATTAGGTAGATATAAACCCCGACGGATGTCGGGGTTTATCGTTTTTCATAAGGTTCGTTATCCACAGAAGTCTATAGGGGGTTCGGTGGTATTCTGTATATATGAAAAGACTACTTGCTTCGATATTATTTTTCACATCGTTCGGCGTCGCGAGCGCGGAGACGATATGTACAATGAGGAATGGCCAGCGTTTCTGCGTTGAGACGGTCCCGGATACTGGCATTACATTATCAAACTGCGGAAGTGCCGCGGCTGTTATATATTATCCGGTCATGGGAGATTCTTCAGGTACATGTCTTATTGGAGGCGGAACGGCGAATCATCGGTATATCCAATTCACGAGTCGCGCAAATTGTCAGATGTTATGCGATATGGGAACAATGAGGACATCAGCAACTGTGGCTTCGGGGGCTTCGGCCTCTGTCGCGTCGCCATCGCCATTCCGCAGGCTGTTGAGCACGTTGGGTATTACCCGAACTGCCGCACCTACGCCTTCTTTTAGAGCATCATCTTCGAGTGGAAATGCGGCGAATTCAGCATCCGCTCCCGCCTCGTCATATGCCGCCGCCCCGGCATCTCCCGCGGCCGCTGTTACTCCCGTAACACCCGCTTCGTATGTGGAAGGAATGATTGCCGCGCAGCCTATCGCGGCAAGCGCCCCGGCCGCAACGGCTCCTTCCGACGAGCAAATACGGACGATGATGGCCGAATTAAAGTCGAAATTAACTTGCGGGGACGTGGATAAAAAGGCGGGGCGTCTATACGAGCTCTTGCTTCAGCGGGGATATTCTCCATCGAGAGCGTCGCAATTCGTCGATCAAGAATTTTCAGGCGTATGCGGGACTATTCCGTGGTGGGAGGAGCAGGGGCCTACGGGCAGATGGCAGGTATGGAAGTGCGAATGGACTCCTTCGCAATCTGCGTCTCGGAGTACCTGCGAAAGAAAGCGCTTACGGTAATCGGATAAAGAAGAATCCCTAAAATATGGGGATTTTTCTTATCGGCTATGCCTATTTCCGCTCTGCAAGCGTTACGGGAATTATAAGTGTCTTTCTGCCGCGCATGACGGAAAGCTTCAGCACGTCGCCTACCTTCATATCGTCAAGGAAATCCTGGGGTGTTGCTCCGTTCTCGATCTTTTTCCCGTCGCAGGCGAGGATAATATCATCTTCTCGTATACCCGCCTTGTCCGCGGGGCTTCCGGGGATCACGCCAGGAAAGAGATCTCCCTGGCCTTTCACGAGCGCGCCATAACTCGAAGCTAAGTTCATTTTCTCCTTAAGATCTTCGTCGATCGGGATATAGCGCAGGCCGAGGAGTGGTCGGCGTACATGGCCGTACTTTTTTACATCGGCAATGTCGCGTTTCGCGGCATTCACGGGTATGGAAAAGCTCAGGTTTTGCGCGCCGAACACGATCGCCGCATTGATGCCGATCACGCGGCTCCTCGTATCGAAAAGAGGACCGCCCGAGTTTCCGGGGTTAATAGCGGTGTCCGTCTGGATGAGTCCGCGCATCTCCTGCATGCCGCTCGCTTTGTCGGGGGCGGCCTGGATCGAGCGCCCGAGGCCGGAGACGATACCCGAGGAGACGGTATTTTTAAACATTCCCAAGGCATTTCCGATCGCGAGCACGGGCTGCCCGAGCTCGACCGCGTCGGAGTCGCCGAGCGTGAGCGTAGGGAGTCCTTTCGCGTCGATTTTGAGTATCGCGACGTCGTTCACCGGATCGCGGGCGAGGACGGTGGCCGCATGGCGCTTGTCGTCGTTCGTTATGACTTCATAGGTCGCGTTCGGGTCCGCGATCACGTGCTTGTTGGTGAGAATGACACCCGAAGGGTCGACGATGAATCCCGAACCGCTGCCGATTTTCACCATACCGTGCGCGTCGACCGCGTCCGCAGGAATATCGACGGCCTCGCGCTGCCTGATCTCTTCGGGCATCGACATCATTTCGGCAGATAGGTCGGCCTTCACGGCCTTCAAATTTTTCGATATGACGATCGTTACGATCGCGGGCGCGGCGTGTGCGATGGTTTTGCCCCAGAGATTTTCGGCCATGATACCCATAAGTATACGATGTCATGCGCTTCGGTGGTAGAGAGGAGCTGGCCACGCGCGATAACGGCCGAGGAGAGTACGGGGTAGGCTTTAGGGGATAAGCGCGCGTGCGGACTGGCGAAAGATTGTAATCTTTTCCGCAAACGAAGTTGGGATGGCGAAGATAATCCTGAACGCCTTAACACGCACCGAGTCGCGCCGGATATCTTTCTTCGTCGTGTCTTTGAGAAGGCAGAAGTCGTCGAGCAGGGCATTCGCGCCCGGAACCTGCATGAGGTCGCAATAGTAGATAGTATCGTTCGCATCACGGAGCTCCATAATGGCGAGTACATGGGCTTCGGGGCCGCCGTACGCGAACGGCGCCGTTACCCGTACGGGAACCGTGATCGTGCCGGAAAGCGCGCGCGGTTCTGGGAATGTCTCCGTATAGATCGGGTTTATGAACCAAAACGAGAAGTACGGGGATTCGGTTAGGGGAAGAGATAGGACGCCGCGTTCCGTTTGAAGCGGCAGTACGCTAGGAGCGCGGCCGTGCGTGAAGAAGACGGCGCTTCCTTCGATGCGCAGGATTCCTATAACAAAGAAAAAAGAGATGGCGAGAAGGAGGAAGTAGGCGAAGGCGGAATATTTATGCATGGCGGTATCGTTCGGCGAGCATAAGCGCGAGAGGGGCGATGATAAGGGGGATGAGGATTATCATGCGGTCAAATGCGTTTGTATATATGACGAGCTTATAGATCGAGAGCGGAAGGGTAAGGAGGACGAGTGCTGTTATGGCATATGCGATGCGACTCTCACGCGTTATCGAGGCGAGTACGAGAAGAGGGGTGATAATAACATCCAAAACAGGCGAGGTGGGAATGGAGACCCCGCATGCGAGGAGGAGCGGGGGGAGACTGCTTACAAACCAGGCGAAAAGCGCGCAGAGGGAAAGGGGGCTTATATGCCGGTCGGCGAATATATGCGCGATAAGGGCATAGAGCGCGAGGGAGACGAGTAGCCAATACGATCCGATAAAAGCGAGGAAGTCGGGGTAGAGGAAGACGGAGGGGTGGAGGAAGATGAGCGCGCGCGAGAAGAGGGCGATGGGAGTAATGAAGAGCGTGACGAATGTCTTGCCGGGGAAGGAAGGCGTTCTGCGGAATAGGACTACGCCGACTAAGAGCGCGGCAAGCGCGAAAAGCGCCATCGTCGGGTACTCAGTGAGGTATGGCGAGCGGAACGCAGAGGGGACGATGGGTATCAGGGGTACGTCTCCCGCCATAAAGCGGGCGTGCTCGATAACGTAGAGCGTGACGGAAGCGAGGGTGATCGCGAGGGTGCCGAGTACCTCGAAGCGGCGGATCGCGCCGCCTGTCGCATATTTGAATGCGGGGTAGAGTAGGTAGAAAGAGGCGACGAAGAACATGATCCATTGTTGAGAGACGAGGAGGGGGGGAATGCAGGCGAGGTGGAGTATGAGCGTTCGCCGCTCGCGTGTTTTTTCATAACGCAAGAAAGAGAGGATCCAGAGCATGAAGAAGGGGAAACCCGCGACGAATTTCATGCTTTGGGTAAGGGCGATATTGGTATATTGGAACGTGAAGATGAGGAGGGCGGCTATTGCGCCCATAGGCGTCGCGCCCGATCCGCGGATGATCATAAAGAAGGCTATGAGGCCGAGGACTCTGCTGATTATGTTTATAAAGATAACGGCTTCGGTCGCGTTCGTACGATGGTCCAGTTCCGATGCTGGAGGATGCGCGAAATCGATGAATGTTTTCGTGGTCTTCGCCTCTCTAAAGAAGAGGCCGAAAAGAGGCGCCTCGTTCCAGGGTCTTGTAAGCGCGTCCGCATAGCGCGCGTCCGCTGCGCCTCCGTCATGGAAGTCGCCATAGTAGTCATATGCCTGTAAGGCGGAAGGGTAGGCGATAGCGGTAAAGCCCGCTAGCGTAAAGAGGATGCACGCGAGGAAGGCGATCCGCAGGTTCTGGCCGGTAGGGGTTTCATGCGGCATCCTGCGGCAGGCGAGGATGGCGATAACCGAACCGAGGCCGATAAGAGCGGCGATCCACCCGAGCGGCTTCGATAGCCAATAAACGGCCAGTCCGGTCGCGAGGGCTATCGCATAAGGCAGATAAGGCATAAAAGAAGCATAGCAAGTCTAGGGGGAACGGTGTGGACTGCGTAAGGAACTAGTGGAGCCAGATTATCCAAGAATTAAGGCAGTGGTAATGGGTCAGATAGGCCGAATATGGTATCATGATAATGATGCTTTCTATATTCAAATGGCGTCCGGCGTTGCTTTTTCTTTTAGCGGGCGTAATCGGCATGGGAATAGAAAGTTTTTATTATCCAGCCGCCCTTCAAGTTGCAGAAAGGTCTTCATTCAGCTTAGTCAGAACGCTTAAGGAGACCTTGCCGCTCATCCTTCCTTTGGTTTTTTTAGGTGGCTTCATCGGCGGTTGGTTTTGGAAATACGCATGGTTTCGAAATTTTTCCATAATCATTTCCGTCGTGATCGCAGGATTCATCTCGCTCGAAACGGCTTATAGGAATCTTTATCTATTCTTCATATTCTCCTTTATCATCTTGGTAATTATGGTTTTCGGTAATTTCGATAACAAGAACGCCGATTTATACCGAAGCTTATTGAGAAAAATAATAACGCCAGGAATTCTTTTATGGTTGTATGCGGCGTATGTCTTTTATATCGGATGCGGCAATGGCCATGCATGCGAATCTCCCGCCCCCTTGATACCGATTTTCTTTTTCTTATTATGGATCGGATTCGGAATATTGGCTTGGATTATTCAGGCGATTAGGCGCTCTTTCGGCAAAGAAGAAGCATCTTAAATAGGACTTCTAGCCGCTCTTCCGGGCATGATGCGTTGTATGTTGTGGACCCAGCGAGAATCGAACTCGCGTCTCCTCATTGCAAATGAGGTGTTCTGCCATTTAACTACGGGCCCTATTTTGCATACTAGAATAGCGCAAATCGGCATTCCGAGCAATCGGGATTGCGGGAGGAAAGGGATGTAAGAGATACTCTAATCTATTCATATGGCTAAATTCCTTTGGGGTGCCGGGGTATGCGTCGTGATTATGGCGGGGGTTTTTATATATTACGCCTCGCGGCCCATTGCCGCGCCAAGCGTGTCGGTTGAAGAGCTAGCCGCTACGGCAGAAGAGGCGACATCATCGTCCGCGAGCGCTCCGTACAGGGTTCTCAGTACGGATTCGGCCGCGGAGTTTTCGATAGAGGAAGTATTGCGAGGCAAGCCATTTACGGCTCATGGCACCGCGTCAGTGATCGAGGGGGATTCATCCGCAATCCGCGTGAATGCGCGCACGTTCACGACCGAAAGCGAGAATCGCGACAAGATGATCGCGCGTTTCATATTGGAATCCGAGAAGGCGGAATATGAGTTCATCGAGTTCCGTCCGGCGGGCCTTGCGGCGCTCCTCGACGCGAATGTTGAAGCTATGCCCGTGCCGATAGAGATCAAGGGCGATCTCGTGATCCGCGGCGTTGCAAAACCCGCAACATTTCGGGGAACTATAGAACGGAAAGGGGATAATACTCATCGGATTATCGGAGAGGCGACGGTGAGCAGGATTGATTTTGGCCTTACAATTCCTTCAGTGCCGTCAGTCGCGAGCGTTTCTGACGCGGTGAAGCTTACGGCCGATATCGTATTTTCGCAGTAGATACTTGCTTTTTTAAATTATACGTGGTATTTTAACAACGTACGTTGAGAATGGGAAAATATGCGAAAAAACCGCGTTAAACCTCAAGATTAGGAAGGAAGGTGCATCGTGAGAGAGTTCGGAGACGCGCTTCGCGCGCTATGGGATGCCGCGCGGTATTCGTGGGAATTTTGCCTGCGAAACAGCAAAGGTCCGACGATCGCGCGTCTCGCGATCGTTATCGTCTCGGCGTTTGCCACGTATTGTACGGTGCAAGCGACGGGGTGGCTCGTGAATGCGATGCAGGATTCGCCCAATATGTTCCGGGGAAGGGAGCTATCCCTTACGGGACTTATGAGCAGTGGCATCGGGGGGCCGGTCGCATTGCTCATAGCGCTGCTCCTCTTGGGAGTGGTGCTTGGACGGTATAACTGGTTCTATCGGAGCATATGGAACGAGCGGCTCAAGTTCCGGAATTGGAAAGAGCTGTATGACCATCGCGCGACGCTCGACGTCGCGCGGTTCCAGAGCAAAGAGTACGACGATCTGGTCCGCCAGATCGAAGAGCTCCCGAGTGTCTGGTCGACGAGGATCAGGTTTTCGGAGGAGATGATCGCGCTTGTCGCGGCTCTTTCGTCGTTCTTATTCTTCGGCTCGTCGCTCATATGGCATGCGCCGGCATATGCGATCGTCATCGTCGTCACTTCGGTGCCGATGATGGTCGTTGAATTCCGGCTCACCGCCGTATCGTGGGCTCTGTTCGAGAAGCTTATTCCGGTCCACAAGGTCCGGAACATGCTCGAGCGGCCCTTCAGAGTGAAGGCCGCGTTCGTGCAGGCATTGGGATTCAACCAGATGCCCGCGCTCCGCAGGGAGATAGACGCGAACGTGGAGGAGGTCGTGCGCACGTATAGCGGGTATCGCAAGGACGCCTTCAAGGCCGAGATGCGAAGCTCGTTCTGCGGGACCGTGGGCCTGTGTCTCGTGCTCGTGCACGCGGTATGGGATACGGCCGCGCATGCGGGAGGGATCGGCACCTTGACCGTCATCATAGCGGCCATACGGGTATTCCAGGCCAATATGGAAATGATCGTGTCGTTGGTCGCCGAGCAATGGAGTACCGCGAAGGGAGTGATCTTGATCGAGCGCGAGTATTTCGGCTTGCGCCCGGTACTCAATACGGACAATCCGGTCACGCCGGATTTCCGTGGCGCTCCCCGTATCGAGTTCGAAAGCGTGAGTTTCGCGTATCCGGCTACCGATGGGAAGCTCGTGCTGAAAGGCATGAGCTTCGCGATCGAGCCGGGAACGAAAGTCGCGATCGTGGGGAAGAGCGGTGCGGGAAAAACGACCATTCAGTCGCTTCTCGCGCGCGAGCGCGATCCTACGGGAGGAAGGGTGTTGGTCGACGGCATCGACCTGCGGCATATAACGCCGCGGGATTGGAGCGGATATGTTTCGACGCTGGGGCAGGATTATGTCGTGCTCGAGCGGCAGATAGGCCGGGAGATTGCCTCGTCCCGTCTTGGCGAGTCGTATGACCATGCCGCGATGGTCGAGGCGGCACGGTTCGCGGATTTCGAAAGCGTAGCCCTGGGAAAGCCCGAGGGGTACGAGACGCAGATCGGCGTCGAGTTCGGAGGGTGCGAATTGTCCGGGGGCGAACGGCAGCGCTTGGCGCTCGCGCGCGTCCGATATCGCAATGCGCCGATCATGATCTTGGATGAGCCTGACGCGCGGCTTGACCCCGCATCCGCGGAAAAGGTGATCGACGGGGTATTCGCCCTTCTAGGCGTCACCGTCGTGATGATCACGCACCATGTCTCCCGCGCAGAGCGGTGCGACACGGTGATCGTCGTGGAGAAGGGGGAGGCGGTGGAGATCGGGACTCATGCGGATCTCATGGCGCGGAACGGGGCATACGCCTCGATGTACAAGCTCGACAAGAGGCGCTTGGGGAGAGGTGTGGAAGCGGCATGAGTGTCGCATGCGTCATATGCGCCGGGCATATCCCCGGCAACCCGCGACGTCTCAGAGAGAGGCGGCGCGGTTTTTTTATGTTATAATCATCACTATGAAAGGCTATGCAACGGGAGGCGCGCATGGCCATATATGGCTCAAAGCGGCGGCGGTCGCAATCGTTTGCGGTATTACTCCGTTCATGGCATATGCCGCATCGCCGAGTTTTACCCGCAATCTTGCGGTGGGGTCTCTAGATACGGCGATTGTGAAGGATGTGAGCGCATTGCAAAGAATTCTGATTGCGGAAAAATTCTTAGAGCCTCCCGCGACAGGATATTTCGGGAAGAAGACGAAGGCGGCGCTTGTGGCATGGCAGGCGGCTCACGGCATCGTACCGGCGACGGGTTTCTTCGGCTCGCGGTCTCAATCCATAGCGCGTACGGAAAGGTTAGCGCCGACTATGCCCGCGATGCCATCCTCCACGCCGTCCGTGCCGGCAGCGCATGAAGATGCGACATCTACTCCTGTTGCATCTATCATGCCGCTCGAGCCGGTTGCGCCTCCGCTTCCGAAGTCGTCGCTCGTCGTTTCTCCAACTCTCGGGTTTTCCTTACGGGGGGATATGAGTCCGGATTCTGCGCGTCATACTATTGTAAGCTATGCGCTCACGAACGGCGGCGCAGAGGTGATCGCGGTTACCGGATTCACTATCGTGACCGGAGTCCTTAATAAGGCTCAGTCGCCGAATTTCAGCGATCTGCAAGCGCTCATAGGGGATCGGATCTTAACGACGGTGCCTCGGGTAGACATGAGTATGAATGTGCCATTCAAAACGGATTCGAAAACCATAATTTTGAATCCCGGGGAAACGAAGCAGGTGTCTTTATCTGCCATAGTCGGTCGGGAAGCGCCGACGGGAGTAACGGCCTCGTTTGCGATCCGTGATATGAAGACGGTCGGTATTCAGAGCGGGAAAGCGGCGGCGGTATCCGGCGATTTTCCACCTTCGGAATTAACCGTCGTGAATGCCGGAGGAAAGATGGGCGTAACCCTCTCGTCTGGCGGGGCTATCGAAGCGCGCGGGCAGGTAAGCACCGTGATGAATTTCAGGGTGAAGAATTATTCCGATAAGACGGTATCCGTCGACGATCTGGTTATGAGATGGAGCTCCGCGGAGGAAGGGCTTATGAAGAATATAAGCGTGGTGAGTAATGGTGTGGAACTCGGACGCTATGCGAGCGATATCCGCTTACCTTCGTCCGGAACTTCCGTGGAAATAAGCCTGAAGGGGCTCGGCGAATCGCCATTGATTCCGGGATACGGCTTCAGGGACTTCTCGATTCAGGCATATGCGGAAAATTCCAGTTCAAAGACTCGATCTATTCGGATAGACCTCGAGAGGGTTATGTATGGGTCTCCGTACCCGCGGAGCAACTCATCGGGGTTGCCGATAGGCGCATATCTCCCGTAGTTCTAGATGAAGGCGCAGTTATAAACAGCATTGAATCGTCGTCGTCGCTTCGTTTCCCTCCGACGTGATTTAAAAAATTAAACCTCTCCGCCTACCGACGGATCGGAAGCGCGAATATGGGAAGGATTCGCCTCTCCCTTCGGTCGAGACATCCCGTTTTTCGAACAAGCGCCCGGCGCTTATGGAAAAACGGGGGCCTTTCAGGTTCGAATCATCCTACGTTTGCCGCATACTACAAAGGAGGGCATCGAGCCCTCCTTTGTAGTATGCGGAAGCGGAAGGATTCGAACCTTCGATACCGTTTCCGGTATACTGCATTTCGAGTGCAGCCCATTCAACCGCTCTGGCACGCTTCCCGCGTCTCATAGTATGGGATAAAACGCCCGCGATGGCAAGAATATTCGGTATGGGGCGGCATGAGTGATTAGCGTAAAGTTGGGGGAAAAAGAGGGTTGCTATGCTAATTTGGAAACGTTAGGATAACAATCATGGAACTGAACGAGATAAATGATGAAAACGCGAAACAGTATGGGATATTCTTCCGATCGATTATTGATAATATGCCTAATATGGTCTTCGTGAAGGATGCCGAAGAATTGCGCTTCGTCTTATTTAATAAGGCGGGAGAGGAATTATGCGGATATTCTAAAGAGGATATGATTGGTAAGAATGATTACGATTTTTTTCCGAAAGCGCAGGCGGATTTCTTCATTACCAATGACCGCTTAGTGCTTGAAAAAAAGGAATTGCTCGATATTCCCGAAGAGCCCTTGCAGACTCATTATAAGGGCCTGAGAATTTTACATACCAAAAAAATACCGATTCTCGATGAGAGTGGGAAGCCGCGGTATCTCTTGGGAATTTCCGAGGATATTACAGAAAAAAAAGCGGCTCAGAGCGTATTGATGCGAGAATATGCGGATTTGGAAGAAAAAGTCCATAAGCGGACTGAGGAATTGGAAAATACGGCGAATGAATTAAAAAAGGAAATCGAGAAGCGCAAGGAAATAGAGGATAATCTTAGAAAGAAGAATGATGAGCTTGAGTTATCTAATAAGGCGATGATCGAGTGGGAGGGGAAGATCGCCGATTTAAAGAAGAGCGTTGAAGAGCTGGAGAAAAAAAGGAAGGGCGAATAGCGTCATCCGCGCTTTCCTTGCCATGGCATGTGCGGTAAACTGCCTATAATGGCAAGAATTATCGCCGTGTGCAATCAGAAGGGCGGCGTGGGGAAGACTACGACTGCCGTGAATGCGGCATGCTATCTCGCCTTATACGGGCGGCGCGTTCTCCTGGTCGACTTCGATCCGCAAGCAAACGCAACTTCGGGATTCGGCTCGTCATCCCGCGCGGATGGCGGAGCGAATATATACGAGGCGATCGCGGGCCGGAAGAATATCCACGAGATCGTGCGCACGACGGCAATTCCCGGCTGCCACTTCATCTCCGCTCATCCCTCGCTTGCGGGGGCGACGATCGAGCTTCTTGACAAGCCCGACCGCGAGAAGTTTTTAAAAAAAGCGATCGCGCAAGTCGCTCATCATTACGATTACGTGCTGATAGACCTGCCGCCGTCGGTAAGTCTCCTGACGATTAACGGGCTTATGGCCGCGGACGAGGTTTTGATCCCCGTGCAGTGCGAGTATTACGGCCTCGAGGGCTTGAGCCAGATACTCGAAACGGTAGATCTCGTGAATCATAATCTCGGGCATAACCTGAAGGTCGCGGGGGCGCTCCTCACCATGTACGACAGCAGGGAGCATCTCTCGCGCGAGGTATCGAAGTCGCTCCGCAGGCATTTTACGGGCCACGTGTACGCGGTCGAGATTCCGCGCGCCGTCGCGCTCGCCGAGGCGCCGAGCTTCGGCAAGCCGGTGTGCTTCCATGATCCGCACGGGCCCGGAGCGCGCGCATACGAGCGGCTCGCGAAGGAAATTATAAGTCAAGAAACTCGAAGTCCGAAGCTCGAAATCCGAAATACGAATTATGCTTGATATTCATTCTCAAATTTTGAATGTAGCGCTTAAAATCTCACCGCTATGTTAGGAAAAGGACTCGAATCACTCATACCGAATAAATATGAGCCCGTTCCGGAAGAGGTTCCGAAGTTCACGGCGCCTACAGCCCCGTTCGTCATGGAAAAAAAGCCTGCGCCGCAGGCCGCGAAAGACGCGGGTGAGGCAGTATTCCATATAGAAGTCGAGAAGATCGAGCCGAATCCGCATCAGCCGCGGAAGAATTTCGACGAGGCTCAGCTTGCGGAGCTCGCCGTGTCGGTGCGCGAGTTCGGCATCATCCAGCCGCTCGTGGTTTCAAAGATTGAGCGTGAGACGCCGTACGGTACGGCGATCGGATATCAGTTGATAGCGGGAGAGCGTCGGCTCATGGCCGCGAAGCTCGCGGGTCTGCCGCGCGTGCCGGCCATTGTGCGCCGTGCGCCCGAGGAGCGCGAGAAGTTTGAGATGGCGATCGTGGAAAATATCCAGCGTGCGGACCTGAATCCTATTGAGACGGCGCGGTCGTACGCGAAGCTTCAGGAGAAGTTCGGCCTGACTCAGCGCGAAGTCGCGGGGCGGATGGGAAAATCCCGTGAGGCGGTCGCGAATGCCTTGCGTCTTTTAAACTTGCCGACCGAAATGCAGGAGGCGATCGCTTCGAATCGCTTGAGCGAGAGCCAGGGCCGGGTGCTCCTCGCGGTATCCGACCCGCTCCAGCAGAAATTCCTTTTCGAGCAGGTAACAACGACGAATGTCTCGGTGCGCGAGATGAAGAGCACGCTCGCGCGCATGCAGGGCCAGAAGCCTGCGCCTGTGGCGCATGAAATAGGGACCGGGTTCGTGCGTCTCGCGGCGGATGATGAGCTCGCGCAGCTCGCGCGTCAGTTGCAGGCGGCGCTTCGTGCTCCGGTGCGTATCGACCGGGCGGAGGGCGGGAACAAGGTAACGATTGATTTCGTGTCTGAAGACGATCTGCGCGCGCTCGTCGCGCGCATCGGTGAGGGAGGGGGAGTGGCTTGACGTATCCGCGAGCGAAGCATATCGATACAGTATGGCTCGGGAACGGTTCCCGGGGCGCATGCAAAAAGCCCTTTTCCATTACGGAGGGGATATCATGTTCGATACGTTCGCGCGCCTCGAGGAGGCGATCGACGCGTTAGGAGCGAGGAATGTCCTGCCGGATCCGTCACGGAGCGAGGCCTTGGGCTATACGCTCGCGGAACTGCGGGAGTGCGCAACCTGCAATTGGATCGGGCAAAGCGATTGGCGGCTTGCCTGGTGCGAGGGAGCGAGCTTGGCGTCTCAGCTGACCCGCTGGGAGATAAATCCTAAGCGTCAGCCGTGTTGCCATGCTCCGTCCGCGGCCCTTCTCGATCAAACGGAATATCCATGGATGTTCGAAGATGCGAAATCTGGCTATTACCTCGTCGATTTCGCCGGCAGGTGGCAAGGCTTCGAGTGGGGCGATCAGGAAGACAAGCTCGCGAAATTCGGCAAGCTGTTCGCCCGCGCGCCTGAGCAGATCGTGATGGAGGCGGCATTCGGGTTCTATGGACAGAATGAAGGCGAGCGCCTGCTCGAGTTCGACTTCCATTGGGGCATGATCGAAGGCGAGGACGAAAAGCGCTGCTCTGTGGGCGCATTCGACGAAAAAGGGTGGGCTATTACACTGGATGAGCCATGGACTACGGGAGAAAACCTTGTCGTGTGCCTGTGGCGGAAGCCCGAATTATTCAAACCCGGCCCGTGAGCGGATTCGCTTGCGTACAACCGGTCTCCTGGCGGGGGAATCACATGGAGTATGATTCCGAACCCAGGAGGTTTTTTTATTCCTTCTTCGTGCGCGGAACGCGCTTGGGCTTTGTCGCAGCCTCGGTAAGCTCGGCTTTACGCGCGGCAATTTTTTCAGGCGGGGTGGGCTGCGGCGGCTCGATCTTCGGATCTTTCCAGGTTGCGAAGGTGCACTCGGGGTAGCGTGAGCATCCCCAAAATGTGCGGCCCCTGCCCGTCCTGCGGTCAATCACCGATCCTTCCGCGCAATCGGGGCATTGTATTTTCGGCGCATTTGGGTCGGCCTCAATACGCTTCGTGTTCTTACAGGCGGGGAATCCGGAGCAGGCAATGAATTTGCCGAACCTGCCCGTGCGGATCACCATCGGCTTTCCGCACTTCTCGCAGATTTGGTCCGTGGGCTCCGCCGCGGGCTTTTCCACTTTTTCGCCTTCCACGCTTTCATATTTCTCCGTAAGATTTTTCATGAACGGGCCGTAGAAGGATCCGAGTACGTCTTGCCATTTCTCTGTTCCCTCCGCGACCGCATCCAAAGTGTTTTCCATATTCGCGGTGAAGCCGATATCGGTTGTTTCGGGGAAATGCTTGCAGAGTACGGCGTTCACCTTTTCTCCCATAGGAGTCGGCTGGAAGCGCCCTTTTTCCTTTACGACATAGTCACGCGCCTGGATGACGGAAATGATCGGGGCATAGGTCGAAGGGCGACCGATACCGTATTCCTCCAAAGTCTTCACGAGGCTCGCTTCGCTATAACGGGCGGGTGGTTCCGTGAAATGCTGCTCGGGGGTGATGGCGCGGCGTTCGAGCGCTTCGCCCTCGGAAACCAGAGGGAGCTGACTCTCTTCGAACTTCTGCGGCCATGCTTTCAGATAGCCGTCGAACTTCAAGGTCGCGCCTGTCGCGCGGAGGCCATAGTCGCCCGAGACGATGTCGATGCCGGTATTATCAAAGACGGCTTGGGGCATCTGCGAGGCCATGAACCGCTGCCATATGAGCCGATAAAGCTTATTGCCGTCCATGTCCGTGACGGACGGGTTCGTGGGGCGCACGGCCTCATGGGCTTCTTGGGCGCCTTTTGATTTCGTGGCGAAGACGCGCGGGGCATCCGTAGCGTATCGCGGGCCATATTCCTTTTCGAGGAAGGCTTTCGCGCCGGCCAGGGATTCGCGCGAAAGGTTCACGGAGTCAGTGCGCATATAAGTGATCGCGCCTTGCTCGTAGAGCTGTTGGGCGACGAACATGGTTTTCTTCGCGGTGTAGCCGAGACGCTTCGCCGCTTCCTGCTGGAGCGTGGACGTCGTGAAGGGCGGGGGAGGGTTCTTGCGCATTTCCTTTTTCGCGACGCTCGTGACGGCAAAAGAGCCGTGCATGAGATTGGCCGTTATCGCATGGGCGGCTGGCTTATCGGGAATCCCAAACTTATCGAGCGGCTGCCCGTTAATCTTCGAGAGCGATGCGACGAGCGTGCCGCTCTTCCCTTTAAGCTCTGCCGTGATAGTCCAGTATTCCTGGGGCTTGAAGGCGCGGATCTCGTTCTCGCGCTCGACGACGAGCCGCACGGCGACGGATTGCACGCGTCCTGCGGAGAGTCCGCGCCCGACCTTCTTCCAAAGAAAGGGGGAGAGCTTGTAGCCCACGATGCGGTCGAGTGCCCGGCGCGCCTGCTGGGCGTTCACCATATTAAGGTCGATCGCGCGCGGGTGTTTCAGCGCCTCCTCGATCGCCGTCTTCGTGATTTCGTGGAAGGCGATGCGCTGGCTCGTTTTCAAGTCGAGCGCCTCGGCAAGGTGCCAGGCGATCGCTTCTCCTTCGCGGTCTTCATCAGTCGCGAGGATGACAGAGTCGCATTTCTTCGCCTTCTCCTTAAGGTTCTTCACGACCGGCCGGGCTTTGATCGGTATGAGATAGGTCGGCTCGAAATTCCGGTCGGGATCGATGCCGAGCTTCGATTTCGGTAGATCGCGCACATGCCCGTACGACGATTCGACGGCGTAATCGGGTCCGAGAAATTTCGAGATAGTCCGGGCCTTCGTAGGGCTTTCGACGATGATAAGGCTTTTCATAAAGAGTAGCGGCCGTTCATGTCCCTAATCATACCATTCACGGTGAGGAGGGAGACGGCCTGGTTCGTGAGCGAGACCTCAAGGTGGCCCAATTCCGCTATGGAGTCAAGGGTAAGGGGCGTGCCAGCCTCGCGGAGTATCGAAAGAACCGTGCGTTCATGCGGCGAAAGGGATGGATCTGTTTCAGGTGCCGCGTCCGTTGGTTCGGTAAAGGGGATGCCGAGGCTCATGCAGATATCGCGCGGAGAGGTGACGAGTTCGGCGCCCTGGCGGATCAGGGCGTGCGAACCGGCATGATTGGGGTGCGCGAGGGGACCAGGTATGGCAAATACCTCTCGATTCTGCTCTGTTGCGAGCCGGGCGGTCACGAGCGCGCCCGAACGTAGGGGCGCCTCGACGACAAGCGTTCCCCGCGCGAGTCCGGAGACGATACGATTGCGCTCGAGGAAGTGGGACGGGAAGGTGGGGCTATCGAAGGGATATTCGGATATGAGGGCCCCGCCCTTAGTAACAATTTCCCGCGCGAGCGATGCATGGGCGGAGGGGTAGATGCGGTCGAGGCCCGAGGGGAGTACGGCGATAGTCGGGCGCGTGCCCGATTCGAGCGCGCCCCGGTGCGCCGCGCCGTCTATACCAAGCGCGAGCCCGGAGATGATGCCTAGGCCGCAGTCCGAAAGGCGTCGGGCGAAAGTCCGAGCGGTTTCAAGTCCCGCGTGCGTCGCGCGGCGCGTTCCGACGATCGCAAAAAGCGGCTGCTCGAAGCAGAATGTGCCGAGTATATAGAGGGCATAGGGGGCGCCGTGGATTTCGCGGAGGAACGGAGGATAATTCGGGTCGTCGCGCATGACGAGGCGCACGTCGCGCCTCATGAGACGCTCCCATTCCCGATCGGGGTCGATGCGGCTCTCGTGCCGCGCCTCGTTCCATGCCTTCGTCCAGTCGCGGTACCGCTCCCAGGCGGCATCCATGCGCGCGCGGTTTCCTTGGTGGAAGATGTGTAGGGCGTTATACTGTGAGGGGATATGCATTCAGATTTTTCGAGTAAAATCGGACGATCGATTTTAATCCACGTGATCGTGATCGCGGTACTGTTAGGCATCGCATACTGGCTATCGTACGACGCGACGCGGCACATTAGGGGCATGCAAGCGGCACAGGCCGACAAGGCTGCGCGCGAATCCATGGAAAGCAGGCTCGAGGCCTTGCGCGCGGCAGGCGCGAAGGCGGCGGAGATCGCGCCGTCTGTCAGCGCAATCCTCCCGCGGCAGGATGACCTGGTTAATTTTCCCCGGGAAACGGCAGCCTTGGCAAGGCAGTCTGGCCTCGACTTTAGTTTCGGATTCGGCGCGACTGCGGCGGGAACAACGACAACGCCCGGTTCCGTGGCGTTCACGATGAGCGGCAAAGGGCTTATCCTGAAGTGGATTGAATTCTTGAAAGCGTTCGAATCGGGGGTGAATACCGTATCGGTCGATACGGCTCGCATGACATCAGGCGACGGGAAGTCGTACGATGTAACGGTCAATGGGAAGGCTTTTACGCAATAATCTTTCAGTGGTTCTCTGGGTCGCGGCGGTCATACTGGCCACAGGACTTCTCTTTTGCGTATATGCGGGAGTCAGTTTCGGCGTAAGGACGGTGCGGGCAGGATATGCTCCTGATTTGATAAAGCAGGAAGAAATTGCTACTTTTAACCTTACTGGCGCCGCAGAACTAAAGAAGCTGCGGGGCAAATAAGGCGTGCGGTCGGGGGGTAGCAAGGGGCGCATAGTTCAGTGGTAGAACGCTATACTGATAATATAGAGGTCGAAGGTTCGATTCCTTCTGCGCCCACACAATTTTAAAACGAGGCTACCGCATAGCCTCGTTTTAAAATTGCTTGGTTGAGGAATCGAACCGCGGGCCGCAGGCTCCGAATAGGAGCCGAAGGTTCCGAGCCGCATAGGCGGCGAGGGGCGATTCCTTCTTCATTACCGACTATGAAAATAGCGGCTTCGACCGAAGGGAGAGGCTGATTAAAAAACGATCCCGATCCGTCGGTAGGCGGAGAGGTTTAGTTTTTTAAATCACGTCGGAGGGAAACGAAGTGACGACGACGATTCAATACTGTTCATAACTGCGCCCACACAAGTTTCTTACGAGAACTCTGGATGAAAATCAGGATATATCGTATACTACGGCTATGAAAGGTGCTATTAAAAAGATAGTAAAAGTATCGACATGTATGGGCATGTTCGAATGTTTTTTAACGTCTAATCTCCCTGAAAAAGGATATACGGTTACGGTCCCTAAGCTGAAAGGAGTGGTGACGTTCGGAGATGATGAGAAGGAAGCGGTCAGGATGGCGAAGGAGGCTATCGAGTTGCATTGCGGATGTCTTTTAGAAAAAGGGTTTGCTGAGGTGAGGCTTAAGAGCAAGGAAGTGGTAAAAGAAAAGACCCCGGCCGGAGGCAGATGATGTCATGGGGATAGCGATCACTGCGGCGAAGCTGATCCCTCTTCTTATCAGGCTCGGTTTCTGTGTCATTCGCCAAGCGGGAAGCCATATCCATTTAGAATCGGTTACGGGCGCTGTGCGGAGAGTTACCGTTCCTATGCATAATAAGGATCTGCCTATCGTTACATTGAAGTTTATCCTGCGCCAAGCAGGTATTTCGATGAAGGAGTTCCTGAAGTTGCTTGGCAGAAAATAACCCATATGATCTCATTCGACGATTTTAAAAAGGCGGATATCAGGATTGGAAAGATTATTTCCGCGGAAAAGATTTCCGAGGGCACGAAACTTTTAAAGCTCCGCGTCGATTTTGGTGCGGAGACGCGGCAGATCATGTCGGGCATCGCGCGAGAATTTCCCGACCCGTCCGTGCTCGTTGGTCGCGAAGCGCCCTTTATCGTGAACCTCGAGGCGCGTACGATCTTGGGGCATGAAAGCCAGGGGATGATCCTTGCGACCGATGGAGCGGAGGGTATTGTTTTGCTTCATCCCGCTTCCGAAGTGCCGCCCGGGAGTCCCGTGAAGTAGGGTTTAATTGCGCATTTTCATATAACGGGATATTTTAGGCGATAGAAGTCGACGATGTTCGTTGACAATCGTTTTCCATAGCCGGCGCCTGCGGGCGTTTGGACTATGGCTCGGGCCGTGCGCGGTACCGGGATTCTGCGCCTGCGGGCGCCTTGTTTTGGGGAGATGCGCGATGAGTTCGAATACGAGGGATAGGTTGCTCGTGGCTATGGATCAGAAAGGGTGCAGGGATCTCGAAGGCGATGCCGTGCTTGCGAGTGCGATGGCAGAAAAACTATTCGGTCAGCTTTCGGAGAGCGGCGGGGTAGTAGCATTGCGAGAGATATTCGGAGAGGCGCTCGAGAGCTACAACGATATGCTCGGCGTCCAGGCCGTGAATCGGTGGGCTGTGTCGTATGCGGCGTCGAATGCCGAGGGGCAGATCGACGCGGGCATGTTCGCATGCCTTACGGTCATGTTTTGGGATGCGCACGCGAAGTATCGGGGCGGTGCGTATCCCATGGGGAAGACGCTTCTTGCCGTGTTCGCGCAGATCCTCGCGTTATGGCGTCCGCGCATGTCGGAAACGAGCGTCGCCGCGTTCGAGTTCTGCGCCGCGGCGACCCAACCCATGAACGGCTCGGAGTACGAGGATTGGACCGGGGCTATGAAGGAGTTCAGGGGCAAGCATGTCCACAAGGAAGATCGTGCGGCGATGGAGGCGATGATTCGCGATAAGGCGAATACGGATAAGGGGGGATTGAATAGGGTGTTCGACGAGCGCGAGCTCGCCGCATGGAACGACCGTTATGCGAATGTGCCGCATTTCTCGCTTGAGGTGTTAACCATTCTTCGCGTCGCTCACGCGCGGAAGTGCAGTTCTCGTGATGAAGCTGTGCGGCGGGAGGTCTGCGGTGATATAACGTATCTCAATAGTTCGGGATCTCTGCGCCGTCTTCTTGTAAGCGAGGTGAAAAAGGGAATGAAGTTCGATGAGCTGGTGCGCCAGCACCTGCGTCAGCGTATTATGGAGAATACGGGCTTCATGCAACACGATGAGCCGGGGAAATTCGACAAAATGTACGGACGGCTCCATATCGAGTATGAATCGTTCACGAAGGTGCGTGTCGATGTGCTTCTGCCGCCCGAGATGCCGGAAGCGCTCCGTGCGGATATGCTGCGCCGCGCGAAGTATCATGCGGGGCAGCTGCATAAGGCGTCGGGAGAGGAGGTGTCGGTCGTCATTTTCGTCTTCTGGTCGGACCAGAACGTTGACTGGGCGGATGCCGTCAGTCTTTCTCCGCTTTGCATGGCAAAGACAGGGAAAGAAGGAAGTGAGACATTCGAATGAGCGTGCAATGCGGCGGAGGATTCGTCCTCCGCCGTTTTTTTATGTACGAAAATACCATTGTATGGATTAGGCAAGGGGGCGCATGCATTGTTAATACATGAGAAAAATGGTATATATGCGGTCAGGGTTAACGAGTCGTTCGTTGACATAATCCAGTTCTCTAGGCCGGCCTTCGGGCAGGGTTCTAGGGCTTCCCCGTTTCGGCGGGCGAAGGAAGTATGCGGTTTCGGCCGCGGGAGAGAAAATCATGACAGACGCAGAGAGAAACGCACAGTTTTTTCCGCACTCGATGCATTCGGGATATGGCGGGCAGCTTCCCGCATCAGCGCATGCGCTGAATCATCTCTTATCGCAGAGAACCGGGGCGGAGAACGTTACGGCGCTTACGGGATTTATATGCGAAGCGATGAGATTCCGTAACGAGGAGGCGATGCTTCTAGGGTTCGAATGGCTCTGCAGAGCATGGGAGCGGTTCGATAATGACGTGCGGATGGGAGGGGCCGGAGGCATCCTGGATCGTGCATTGGAGAATGTGTCAGCGAACGCGACGGGTCACGAAGTGGCGGACGCGCTCCGCGCATGGGATGCGGACGAGTTCGCGATGATGAGACTCGATCGCCTGATCGATCTCTATGCGATGATACCGCATGGCGAAGGATTCCTGATGCTGAAGATCGAGATTATCAAGAAATCTGTGCGCGAATTCTTCTCGCCCGAACGCACGGAGGTTGCTAAGAAGGCGCTTTCGTTCTTCCTGGGGATGGGATACGCGACGAGTAAGAGATATATGTTCGATCATCCGTATCCTGATGTGCGAGAGCGATTGGCTGATAGATGCGTTACAAAAGCAGAACGCGATGCGCTCGAGAACGCGCTTCGCGAGAAAATGGGGTCATGGAGGATTGAGGATGTCGAGGGATGGTTTCGAGCCTGGAAGGGCTTTCGATTCATGCCCGAGGAGGCGCTGAACATATTCGCTCTCGTGTGGGGGCGGACGGGAGGGGCGTCGCTTATGAAAGGAAGTCTCGCTGATCGAGATCTCCTTGCGCGGTTCGACCGCACGAAACGATCTTCGGTTGCGATGAATCTCTTTAAGTTGTCGTCGGATGAAATTGTCGATTTCGATATCCGCATTGCGCTGCTTCTGGAGCGGATGATTCCCGATGAGCGTCCAAACGCATGGGGGGATGACAATGTCGGCGAGTGCATGCAGCTTTACGGCACTGTTAAGATCGGATCTGAAAGGATCGGGGAGCTCGTGATCGAGCTGAGATTACCGGAAGGATTTCCGGATCCGCTCGGTAGGGATGTTGCCCGCCGTGCTCGCCAGCATGTGGAGGAGTGGAAGGGGGGCAATGGCGAGGGGATCGTCGTCCAGTTGACGACGATGCTAAACGACGGGTCAGGTGCCGTGCATAGCACGTTCAGATGAGTAAGGAGGATGAAGATGAGGCGTTCGAGCCCGGCCAGGATGGCCGGGCTTTTCATTGCAAAGATATTCGGAAATAAGGTATCGTGGAACGAAGATATTGCGCGCATAGCTCAGTGGTAGAGCGTTTCATTGACATTGAAAAGGTCGGAGGTTCGATCCCTCCTGCGCGCACAAAATAAAGGGGCGGGAAAGCAATATGATAGACCCTGTCGTTATATACGAAGAGACGGATTTCCTGGTTATCGCGAAGCCGGGCGGCCTTATTGTGCATCGGGCTTCGCCGAGAAAGTCATCGAATGGAGAGGGACAGAAGGAGCTTTCGGTTGTCGATTGGCTCGTGAAGAAATACCCTGAGGTGAAGAAGGTCGGAGACGATCCCGAGGAGCGTCCGGGTATCGTGCACCGGCTCGACCGGGATACGTCAGGCGTGATGGTTGTTCCGCGTACAGAGGAAGCCTTCTCGTTTTTCAAGAATCTATTTCAAACGAAAGAGATCAAGAAAAGCTATCTCGCGCTCGTCTATGGAACGCCGCGCGAGACGAAAGGAACGATCGATAAGCCGATCGGTCTCAATTCGGGCTCGACAAAGCGCACGGTGTTCGTGAAGGACGCGAAGATGGTGAAGGAGGCTGTGACTGATTATGAGGTGGTGCGGTCGTTTGCGATTGAGGGCGTGCCCGTTTCTCTCATAAGAGTTTCTCCGCGCACGGGCAGAACGCACCAGATCCGCGTGCATATGGCCTTAATAGGCTGCCCGGTCGTGGGCGACACGCTGTATGGAAAAAAGAGGCAGGACATCCCGATCGCGCGGCAGTTTCTCCACGCGGAGTCTATCGAGTTTCCGACCCCGGGCGGCAACCGTATTACGGTCTCGGCCGATCTCCCGCCCGACCTCGCGGGGCTTATCAAATAAGAAGGAGGCTGGGA
The DNA here is from genome assembly GCA_023244835.1 of Candidatus Harrisonbacteria bacterium. Taxonomy (GTDB): domain Bacteria; phylum Patescibacteriota; class Minisyncoccia; order UBA6257; family UBA11618; genus CALRGO01. The sequence goes on along the minus strand of JAHFLN010000006.1, from coordinate 78 downwards.
TTCGCAGCCTCCTCGAACAAGGTTTCAGTAGGATCACGCGTCCTTTCTGTGAAACCGGTGCCTAAGAGCCTATTCCAT
>JAHFLN010000005.1:19617-32425 GCA_023244835.1 Candidatus Harrisonbacteria bacterium | reverse complement strand
AGGTGGACCGCAACAAGGTGGACCGCAACAAGGTGGACCGCAACAAGGTGGACCGCAACAAGGTGGACCGCAACAAGGTGGACCGCAACAAGGTGGACCGCAACAGCGCCCCCCGCAGGGGAATGCCGCGCCTATCCCGACACCCCCGCAAGCCAGCCCATCAACCGAAGAGCAACTTGCGCAAGCCCGCGTCCGCGAAGACGAGTTGCGAGCGCAGCTAACACGGCCAAAATCATCCGAAGAGCAAGCAAGGGAAGATCTTGCCACTCAAACTCTCCGCGATAAGGTCGCCAAGCTCCGCGCCGATTATCCGCCATCTCAGAACCCACAAGAAACGTCTTTGCGCGGAGATGTTGGGAAGAAGGGGGTTCCGAGCGCAGACACAACAGAACGCCGAGCAGATACTACTAACCGCATTGCAGGAGGACGGCCCGCTCCGACACCTCCGACACCTCCGACACCTCCGACACCTACTCCTGCCGCGGACATCGATGCGCAAATCAGGAATAATAAGCGCCTCCTCAACGAAGACGCTTCGATGACACGCGCCGAAACCGTACAATTCGAACAATCACAGCGAGAAACTCGCCGTTTCGAGCCCCGACCGCCGCTCCCGGGCTTCGAACCATCGCCCTTCAGCGACTCGCCGAGAATAGTCCAGGTTCCTCTGCCCGCGAATGACATCCAGCCACAACGGGCCGATCGCACGAACGGTCAAACCGATATCTCATGAACCCTCGCAATCTCGCCAACCTGTACGCGATATTTAGAACCCTCCAGCCGGAGCTCAGGGCCTGGCTCACGTCTGATGAAGTCATCGCGCTTGTGGGAACGATCGGCCAAGAACTCGTCCTATCGAGTGACCAGCGAACCGAAATCCCGATACTCGTCTTGCGACTCGTAACGCAAGATATTACCCCTGAAAGCTTCAAGGCGGAGATTTCCCAAGCTCTTGGCGTCGATTCCCGCATCAGCGAACAGGCAATGAAGAGAATCGCGGAGCTCATCCTCGCGCCCATCGCTCAACCTCTCCGCTTCAACGGCGTTGATATCTCGCTCGTCGGGTTCGACACGCCGGCATCTGCCGCTACGCCGACCCCCGAACCCATGCCAGCGCCAACCCTCATTCCAATTCCAACCCAAGCACCCGCACCACTATCGAATCCAACGCCGACTCCCGTCCCCGCACCCATACCCATGCCCGAAGGCCCCATCTCTCCACCGACACCTCAACCCCCAAAACTGGAGACATTGCGCGCCGTTCCACCTCCTCCTCCTCCCACCTCCTCACAGCCATTCATTCTTCACGCCGAACCCAAGCGAGCCGCGCCCGAAACCATAAAACCCTCCTTCACGTTTACGCCACCCGCCTCTCCGCGATTCACCGAAACGAAAATAGCGCCAAAGGTCGTGATTGAACGCATTGTGCATTACAGCAGACTTACCACGCCCCTGAATCAGGCACCGAAGCGCGTGGTCCGGAATGAGGCCGGAGGAGTCGTCACGCCTCATTCGCGATGGTTCTCCTAATATGCAATTCCAAGTACCTCAATATATAGATGTCGAGGATCACATCGTAGGACCCTTAACCATCCGCCAATTTCTCTATATCGCGACGGGGTTCCTCATCATATTCACTTCATTCTTCTTCCTCCTCACCTGGCTCTGGGTGCCATTTTCGATCGTCGTCGCCGCAGTTTCCCTGTCGCTCGCGCTCGTGAAATACAACGGCCGACCGCTTCTCTCGGCTGCGATCGCCGCATTCTCCTTCTTCATGAGGCCGAAATCCTATATATGGCAAAAGCCCGCGACAGGAACAGGGACGCAAGCGCCTCCCGAAAAGCGGGGATTGATCGCCCGGCTCGGACTCGAACTTCTGGCCGGCACGAAGCCGGTCGCGGGACGCGAACGCGCGGGTAACGCTTTCTTCCGAAGAAGCCTTCCGGCAACGGAAAGCGTCGAGGTCGTTCGCGACATAACCGGCAACCAAGCAGAAGTGAAGCGCGTCGATTACCGTTAAGATAGAATAACCATTACATGCCCCAGGCACCCCTATCGACACAAGAACTCATCGAGGCAAACCGCATCGAGCGCGATGCGGTCATCTTGAGAGGCGGAGGACTCCGGAGGATACTCCTCGTCTCCGGATTAAACTTCGAGCTTCGCTCCGAAGACGAGCAGAACATCGCGCTTGCCGGATACCAGAATTTCCTGAACGGTCTCGACTTTCCCATACAGATCATGATTCACTCCCGCAAAATCAATATAGACGACTACATAGAAGAGCTTGGCGCGACGCAGGCAGGGGAGAAAAACCAGCTCCTCGCGGGTCTCATCGGCGAGTATCGCGGGTTCATCGCGTCCCTCGTCGCCCACAACCCTATAATGGAAAAGAAGTTTTTCGTTGTCGTTCCCTACGACCCCTATTTCGCTGATGCGGGGATCGCCATATTACGCGCCGTAGGAGCGATCTTCGGCAGGAAGAAGCCCCCGGCCGACACCGCAGAGCAAGGGGAGTCGCTCGACGCATCCTTCGTGAAGCTCAACGAGCGCACCGAGCAAGCGATAGCCGGCCTTGCGCAAATCGGCCTCAGGGCCGTGCCGCTTATGAAAGACGAGCTTGTCGAGCTCTTCTATAATCTCGCGAACCCCGAGACAGTCGAGCGCCGCGCGAAGTCGGAGTGAAATACCCATGAACCAAGACACGACCCCCATCATAGCCCCGCCTGCGATCACGATCGGCACGAATCGCCTCACGATCGGCACGAAATGCGTGCGCACCGTCTTCATCGAGCGCTATCCTCGCTACCTCACGACCGGCTGGTTCTCGCCGATACTGAACGCCCCCGAGCTGATGGATATCAGCATCTTCATCCACCCCTCGGACACCGCAGAAACCCTAAAAAAACTCAAGCGCAAGACCGCACAAATAGAGGCGCAGATCATGGACCAAGAAGAGAAGGGGCTCGTGCGCAACCCCATGCTCGAGACGGCGTTCCAGGACGTTGAGGGCCTCCGCGATTCCCTCCAGCAGGCCCGGGAACATCTCTTCATGGTCGGCGTCTATCTCACCTTCTTCGCCGATACCGAAGCGGAACTCGACGCGCTCGAGGCGCGCATCCAAAATATTCTCGAGGCGCGCCTCGTCTACCCGCGACGGGCCACATTCGAGCAGATCGAGGGATGGAACTCCACGCTCCCGACCGCGACCGACCGCCTTATGCGACACACCCCCCTCAATTCCGGCCCCGCATCCTCGATATTTCCCTTTGTTTCGACCGACCTCACGGACAACTCGGGCATCCTCTACGGCGTGAACCGCACTGATAACACGCTCATCATCTTCGATCGCTTTAGTCTCGAAAATGCGAATATGGTTATCTTCTCCAAGTCGGGAGGCGGCAAGTCATACGCCGCGAAACTCGAGGCTCTTCGCCTCATGATGACCGGATCGGACGTCATCATCATCGATCCCGAGCATGAGTACAAGCCGCTTGCCGATGCCGTAGGCGGAAGCTTCATCAATATCTCCCTTGCCTCGCCCCACCATATCAACCCCTTCGATATCCCGACCATTCCCGAAGGGGAGAGTGCCGAAGACGCCTTGAAATCCCACATAGTAAGCCTCGCGGGACTCATAAAAGTAATGGTCGGAGCCATCTCTCCCGAAGAAGAGGCTCTCCTCGACCGCGCGATCGGGGAAACATACGCGCTTCATGACATCGTTCCCGGCAAGGATTTTGCGGGTAAAGAGGCGCCGACCCTCGCAGACCTCGAAACGGTCCTACGCGGCCTGGACGGAGGGAAAAACATCGCCGAGCGGCTCTACCGCTTCACGAAGGGAAGCTATGCGGGATTCACCAACCTCCCCACGAACGTCGACCTTCTAAACCGCCTCATCGTATTCTCCATCCGCGATCTCGAAGACGGCTTGCGGCCTATCGCCATGTACCTCGTGCTCGGCTTCATCTGGAACGTGGTCAAGGGAAATCTGAAAAAGCGAGCCCTTATCGTCGACGAGGCATGGTGGCTCATGCAGCATCCCGAAGGAGCGGTCTTCCTCTTCGGACTTGTGAAGCGGGCGCGCAAGTATTTCCTCGGCGTCACGACAATAACCCAGGATGTCGAAGATTTTCTCCTCTCCCCCTACGGCCGCCCCATCATCACGAATTCCTCGCTCCAATTACTCCTAAAGCAATCACCCGCGACAATAGACATCGTCACGAAGACCTTTAATCTCTCCGAGGGGGAGCGGGGGCTGCTTCTCGAGACCACGGTGGGACAAGGACTTTTCTTCGCGGGAATGAAGCATGCGATCATGCAAGTACTCGCTTCGCCCGGCGAAGATAAACTTATCACCACGAACCCCGAAGAATTGCTCGGCATAAAAAAAGAGTCCGATGAATGAGGAGAATGCCCAGCACGAGCCAAAGATAAGCGGGGTTGAGGCAATCATCGCGCTCCTCGTCTGCGGCGCTTTCGACGTTTTCGACGTGCTTGCCACGTTCCTCGACGCATTTTTCGGCGCAGGAGAGGTGATAAAGGAGTTTTCCAACTTCATCATCTCCGCGATGCTCGTCTTTTACGCTATGATGAAGGGGACGGGGGCGCTTGCCACGACCGCCGGAGCCATCGTCGAAGCCGTCCCGCTCCTCAACGCCCTCCCGATCCGCACCGCGACCATGGCCATAGTGATCTGGCTCGACTGGCATCCGAAGGAAGCCGAGGCCGCCGAAGCCGTGACGCGCATCGTGAAGCCCAGACTCAAGCCCGGCGCAAAGCAGATCCCTAGCCCGAAAAAAATACTTCCGAAAACGACGCAAGCCATATAATCCATGAAGTTTATCCTCGCATTCGCCCTATCCCTTGCATTCGCCCCTCTTCTCGCCTCTGCCGCGAACCCCTCGCTTGTCATCACTTGGAAAGCGTCGAGTTATGTTCCGCCCGACTATGCCGGCAAAGCCCTTCCCACGACAGGCTCGGCGATTCTCGCCTCGGCAACGATACTTGAAGACGGGCGAGTCATAAACCCCTCGTCGTATTCCGTACGATGGTATGAAAACGGAAATCTTTCCGCCACAGCACGCGGCGACGCGCCGTTCTCCTTCTTCGCCCCGCGCATGGGGGAAGACTCCGTTACGCTTCGCGCAAGCGTTCCTGAATACGGAGACGAGACGATTGACGCCTTCGTGGATATTCCGATCGCTCGCCCCGAGATCGTCATTGATTTCGCCCGGCTCCCCACGATAACCCCCATCTTCTACTTCTGGAACGTCACCGATCCCACAAGCCTTTCTATAGAATGGAGCTCTGAGGGAGATACGACAACAGCGCGCGTCAAGAACCCAGCCAATCCCTTCGAGTTCTCCCAAACAACCATCTCCAAAGAACAATGAAAATCTTCTTTTCTATATTCGTCACGATACTCGTTTTTTCTGCCCCGCCCTATAGCCATGCGGTAGGGCTTGTGAACACGCAATTCGGCGACCCTCGAATTGTCGAGGAGGGTATAAAGAAAGAAGAGAATCCTCGTTGCGGTCCGCAAGGAAATGGCGATTATATTCTCTGTGAAGAAGTGCCGGGCATCGATCCCGTCCAACGCGATCCCGCCGCATTCCTACGCCAGCTTTATATCCTCGCCCTTGCTCTTGCGGGCACCGTTGCCTTCATCCAAATCGTCCGAGGAGGCATACTCTACAGCCTTTCGGGCGTCGTAAACAGCAAGAACGACGCGAAGGCTATCTTTAAAGGCGTCGCGCAGGGACTCGCGCTCCTCATGGGAGCCTACCTAGTCCTAAATACCATCAACCCCGCGCTCGTAAAACTTAAATTCCCCGATGCGGAAAATTACTTCCCGTCCGTAGTGCAAAAAAATATCTTCCAGACGGACTTAGAAAATCTTCAAAAAACGGGGGAGTGGACACCCGAAGACTATGCGAAGCTCACAGCAAAAGATAACGAAGCCCAAAAGCAAAAACTCATTGCCGCCCAAGAAATCTACAAAGCAACGAAGAACGAGATAGCCAGACTCCAAGCATTATCCGACAGGAGTCCCGAGGACACCGCTAACCTCCGCGCATTGCGGGAAACCGCCCACGAGCAATTAATAAACATAGAGCTCGAAAAGGAATTAACGAATCTCACCGATGGGATCGCAAAAAAAGCTAAAGACGCCGCGTATATGGCTAATGTTGACTCTATCGAAAGGAAGCGGGAGTTCGAAAAAGAGGACCGAAAAATAAAACTCCTAATTGACGCACAAGACCGCAAAGCGCGCGTAGCCCAGGAAAACTTCCAAATCAAGCAGGACGAGATAGCCCGCCTCGAAAGCATTAGCCTAAGAAATGCGCAGCAAGAAGCTCAACTTAAATCCCTCAAATCATCCGCACGAAAAGATTATTTAGAAATGAAAAGCGAACAGGGCCTTTCTAAGGAGTTTCAAGGTCTCTCTGATCTGTTTAAAAAAATAGGAGATGAGAAATAAAACCCTTGTCATCGCCATTGTTTTCATCGTACTGATACTCGCGGCCTTCATCTACTATGGCGCGCAGTCGCTATCCCCGCGCACGTATGTCGCCCCCGGAGTAGGGATTGTTCCTGAAACCGCCTCGACGATCAGCCTCGCTCCGGAGATATCTCCCGCGCAACCGGCTATATCATCCCCAGAACAACCCCCGGAAGCGATCGCGCCGTCCCCAGACCTCCGCCCCGCGACGGACGCGGAAGCGAAAGCCTATGCCGCCTCCTCATCTCCTCGCACGGCAACCATACCTACACTTCCCAAGAACCTTCTCGATGTGACCGTTCTCCAATATGGGAAAAATTTTGCTGTCATCGCCGAGCGTCCCTCGGCCTCGGTCGCAACATCGATCTGGAAATTCGATAACGCGTCGAAAACGATCTCGACTCTTCTTGACCGGAAAAAGGGAGCGACATACGCATCGTCTCCCATCGGAAAACACCTCCTTCTTTCATATCTCGACGATACGGGCGCACTTTCCTTGTTTTTCCAAACGACCGCGACGGGGGAGCGGCGACCCCTTCGGTTTTCCACCCTCCCCGCGAAATGCGCCGTGCGCGACGATGCGCCCATCGCATATTGCGGCGTCCCGAAATCCCTACCCAGAGACGCGGTTATGCCCGACGACTATTTTAAAAAAAAGCTCTATACGGACGACCGTATCGTAATGATAGACCTCTCGATGATCCGCGTGCGCGAATTATGGAGCGAAAATTCTCTGAAGGGAACCGACGTCTTTATGCCTATTATCATGGGAAAAAATCTCCTTTTTACGAACCGCCTCGATAGTTCGGTATGGGTGCTTCCTCTTAGTCTTTAGGTTTTTTCTTTCAAAACTACCGACTTGCTTCAACAGAAAACCGCCGATGCGGCGGTTTTCTTTTGAACCTGAACCCATGAAAGCCGAGACTTTTTAAAGGAGTGGCTTCACGATAACGCAGCGATCCTTGCGTTCGCCAACGCTCTCGGTCTTCACATCCGGACGCGTCGCAAGCTCGGTGTGCACCAGGCGACGTTCATACGCATTCATGGGAGGAAGGCGCACGTCTCCCTTCGTCACCAAGACTTTCCGTGCCGCGGCCTTCGCGAGCGCGACGATCAGAACCTCGCGCTCCTTGCGATAATTATTCACGTCGACGTAGACCATTCCCTCTATTCCCGCCTTCCGCCCCACGGTCCGGGCGATATGCCCCAGATCAGCCACGAGGCGAGGGATCCACTCGGCGATCCAATCTCCCTCATTCATAAAAATAAGGAACCGATGACCTTCCGGGTCGGCATCGACAGTCGGCTCGGCGAATCCACCGAGATCAAGAAGCTTTTTGAGGGTTTGCTGTATCTGTTCCATAGTTCCTATTCACATGCAGCTGTTGAGCTAATGAATACAGGGTCGTTGTCACCCAGTAGAGCCCTACGGCCGCCGGCAGAGAATAGAGTACCGCGACCGTTATAAGCGGGCCCACGACGACCATATTCTTGGCGATTTTCGCGCCCGGATCGTCAGGGGATATATTCTTTCCCATACTCAATACCCCCAAAACATACTGCAAAAATGCGGCGATGATTACGAGGATAATACTTCGTTCCTGGAGGTTTATCAAGCCTATGAACGACTGGCCGAGGCCGGGCGGAGGATTCAGGAACACCTGGTACAAGGCGATCAGTATCGGCAATTGAACGAAGAGCAAGGCGAAGCTCGTTAAGGGATTTACCCCATGCTCCTTATAGAGCGCCATGAGCGCCTGCCCCTGTTCCTCCTTGTTGCCCTTATGCTTCTCCTGAATATGTTTGATATGCGGCTGAAGTTTTCGTAAAGCCGCTTGTTGGCGGAGACTTTTATAAAAAAGAGGGGCAAGCGCGCTCCGTATAAGGAGCGTAAGTATGATTATTGAAATTCCAAGATCTCCAACGTAAGAATATAAAAATCCCAGAAGGGCGATCAGGGGGTTAAGAAGTAATGAGTGAAATAAGCTGCTCATATATCATTCTGCGCGTGGGTGCCTCCTTAGTTGTATGCGCGACTATCAGATAATCGCCCGGAGGGATTTTTTTTAAGGCCTCTTCCGCGCACCCAAGAAGCATACGACGCAGGGAATTCCTTCCCACCGCGGTATTCCTTACCCGCTTCCCGACCACGGCGCCGAAACGCGGATGGGGAAAGGAAGAGGGGAATATCTTCAGAATGAAAAGGGGCGAACGAAGCGTCCTCCCCCTTTTTCCGAGATAATCTTGGATCTTCAGCCGGTTCTTCTTAGGAAGCATGGCGCGCCCGAACCGCAAGCCTCTTGCGGCCCTTCTGCCGGCGGCTCCGCACTACCCGCTGGCCGCCCTTCTTAGCCATCCGTTTCAGGAAGCCGTGCGTCCTGCGGCGCTTCTTTTTACTAGGATCATACGTTTGGCTCATGGAGAGGATCATAGCAGATTTTTCCTCTCGGAGCAACACCGAAATGCGTTTCTGTCATTATTGACACCCCTTCGCCCACCTCTACAATGAGTACCATGGATTGCAAGGAACTTTGGGAGAAAGTGCTCGGCGAAGTGGAATTGCAAATCTCACGCCCTAATTTTATAACCTGGTTCAAGAACAGCTCTATTATGGAGAAGAAGGACGGCACGGTGACCGTCGGGCTCCCTAATAATTTCGCCCGCGAGTGGGTAGAAAATAAATATCATAAGATAATCCTCGGAACCCTGCGCCAAATCGACAGCGGAATACGGAAAGTAGATTACATTCTCACAAAAGATTCTTTGAAATCGGACCGTCCGAACCGCTCGGCCCATACGGGACAGCCTTCGTATGCCGCATCTCCCAGCCAACTCGCGTTTTCGGAGCTCGTCGTCGATCCAAATACCAATCTCAACCCCCATCACTCCCTCTCGTCATTCATCGTCGGTTCCTCGAATGAAATGGCGTATGCGGCAAGTATGGGAATACTCAAGGAAATCGGCACTAAGTATAATCCGCTCTTCATCTACGGAGGCGTTGGTGTTGGAAAGACCCATCTTATACAAGGACTCGGCAATGAGATCGTTAAGCTCTATCACGGGAAGATTAAGGCACGGTACGTGACATCCGAAAAATTCACTAACGACGTTATATGGGCGATGAAAAACAAGCGCATGGAAACGATCAAGGAAAAATACCGCCTAATAGACGTTCTTATAATTGACGATATTCAATTCATTGCCGGTAAGGCGCGTACCGAGGAAGAATTTTTCCACACGTTTAACGCCCTTTACGAGACGAATAAGCAGATCATTATATCCTCGGATAAATCCCCGAAATTCATACCCATACTCGAAGAACGCTTACGATCGCGCTTCGAAGGGGGGATGATCGTTGATATCGGCTACCCTGATTTCGAACTTAAAGTCGCGGTATTAAAAGCCCGCCTTGCCGAAAAAAATTCGCACTTAAACGAAGAAGTCGTCGCGGAAATCGCGAATAAAGTGAAGAAGGGATTCCGCGAACTTGAGGGAATATTGAACCGGATACTCTTCTACCAGCAGGTTAAAAATCTCGCGATTACCCCGAAACTTGCCGAACAGATTATTGCTGAAGTTATCAAAACACCTCAGAAGAATATCCATCCGGATGTCATTATTAAGACCGTATCCGACTATTTCGAGGTTTCAACAGCGGATATAATGAGCCATTCCCGCAGGCAGCAAGTCGTCGAACCTCGACAGATAGCGATATATCTCCTGCGAGACCTACTCGATCTTTCATATCCTTTTATCGGCGAGAAACTTGGGAAACGCGACCACACAACCGTATTATACGCCTTTGAAAAAATATCCCAGGAAATGACGCGCAATCAGACCCTTAATCAAAAAATTCTTTCTATCCGGGAATTGCTTAATAAGTCATATGTATAACGTGTGGATATCTTCTTATGAGACTGTTGAATAAAAACCACATATGTTCCGGGAATGCACTATGTATGATTCTTATTCCTGAAAACTCCTATCTCTTATCCACACTATTAGATATCTCAAAATACGAGTATCAAAGCGGAAAAGAAGAAGTTATCCACCTATTCCCGTCGCCTACTACAACTACTATCTATATATCCTAATGATATGAAATTAATACTCTTCCGTGACAATCTGAAAAATGGATTAGGTATAGCAGAGAAGGCGGTATCTGAATCCGCTAATTTACCCATATTAAAAAACGTATTGGTACGGACGATGGGGAATAAGATACAACTCACGACGACAAATCTCGAATTAGCAATCACGAAGCTTATTTCAGGCAAGATTATAGAGGAAGGATCACTTTCCATACCATTTTCGACGTTTTACAGTATCGTTTCCAATACGACTCATGATCGGATACATTTGGAAAAAAACGAATCGAATTTTATCGTTAAGACTGATAATTACGAGGCAAAGATACAAGGAGCTTCAGGAGAAGATTTTCCTCTTATTCCGAAGATCGGAAATATGGAGAATTCCATGGAAATATCACCCGTCGTTTTCCAGGACGCTCTCCAACAGGTAATTAGTGCCGCGCAGATATCCGATATCCGTCCTGAAATAAGCGGCATACTTTTCGATTTTCAAACAACCTTTCTAAAACTTGTCGCAACGGACAGTTTTAGGCTTGCCGAAAAGACCATACCATCGTCTCAATTCAGACATACCTTCCAGTCCGGCTTCAAAGCGACTATACCCCTTAAAACCGCTCAAGAGCTCTTGCGCGTACTTTCACGTGAAACGCCCCTATCTATCCATTTCGACGCGAACCAGGTGCTTTTTAAGTCTGACGATACGGAAATAATGTCCCGCCTGATCGACGGGACATATCCTGATTATGAACAAATAATTCCCCGCGAATCGGAAACGGAACTTGTCTTGAACCGTTCTCATCTTATAAATGCCGTGAAACTCGTGAGTAATTTCAGCGGGAAGACGAATGATGTGCGCCTTGCGGCCGATCCCGATCGGAAAACCGTTAGCGTTTATTCGGTTAATCAGTTTCTCGGTGAGAATAACTATATTATTCCGGCGAAAATAACCGGCGCGGAATTCAAGGATATTCCTTTTAATTGGAGGTATCTTCTCGACGGATTAAAAGCGATATCCGAAGAAACTGTTATCTTTCGCTTAAGCGGTACGAGTAAGCCCGCGCTTATTCGTCCCTCGGAGAATGGATCTTATTCATATATCGTTATGCCTATACGGGCCTGATACGATATTTATTTTCCGAATAATATAATTTCTTTTGTCGCTGAATTTCGTGCCGTATAAGCGCGTATCGCGAGTTTGTTTTGCGGATTGAGGGGCGATGTGACAGTGGTTTTATACGAAACGGATTTTGAAGCAGTAATGACAGGTTCCTGGCTGATTAATATGTCATTCAAATACGTTTCTATCCGTATGATATCGTCGTGCGCCGTAATCGATGCCTGGACTATGAATGGCGCTATAGCGAATTCGCCGTTCTTAGGGGATAGGAAGTCTATCATCGTTTCCTGCGAAGATGTCGCTGTCATCGGGATTCCTGCTATGAATGACGGGTTTTTTTCCATCCATGCGATAATGCCATTTTCCCAATTTTTAAATTGGAAATCATTTTGAGGCGATAGAGGCGCGTCTCCAAGCGGATTTTTCTTTTCGATATAATACAATATTGAATGTATTTCTCCGTTTACCGCATATTCGCCGTTTAAGACGGGCTTATCCGAAACCGTTTCTTCCGGACGAGGAAACGGTTCGAATGATCTTCCTTTTAAAGCTTCTTTCATGAATGCGCTCCATATAGGGACTGCCGCCAGGATGCTTCCCCCGTGTTTTTCGAGTGGTATATTATTGTTATTTCCTGCCCATACGCCGGCGACTAAGGATGGCGTATACCCAAACGTCCATGCATCCCGATAATCGTTTGTGGTACCGGTTTTCAGCGCTACCTCCTGGTTCGTAAATGAGGTGAGACCGGAGCTTGCTCCGAAGAGCGGAGCGCGTGCTTCGGCATCTGACAATATATCGTTTACAAGTCGTACCGCTTGCGAGGGGAGTGCTTGATCTTTCGAATCATTGTATTTTTCTAAAACTTTTCCATTACCATCTTCTACGCTCACTATAAATGATTGTTTGTGGTGTATGCCGTCCTGGCTTAATGTCGAGTATGCGCTGACCATATCGATGAGCTTTACTTCGCCTCCTCCGAGCGTTAGAGAAAGTCCATAGCGGTTCCTCTCGTTTAATGTCGTGATGCCCGCCGCATGAGCGAGTCGTATAACAGTATCAATCCCCGCGATATAGAGAGTTTTTACGGCGGGG
>JAHFLN010000005.1:0-19607 GCA_023244835.1 Candidatus Harrisonbacteria bacterium | reverse complement strand
GGATGTTTATTGATTGAGCGAGCGCATTCCTGATACTGATCGGTCCTCGGAACTTCTCATCGAAATTCCCCGGCTTATAGCTTCGGTTCGGGTCACCCGTCGTATCGAATTCAGTCTCGACGTCGAAAAGGACGGTATTCGGCAGTAATCCCTTCATAAAAGCCGCACAATACGTAAACGGCTTTATCGAGGATCCTGGCTGGCGTAGTCCTTGCACCGCGACGTTGAAGTTTCCGTCTATTTCCTTATCGAAATAATTCCGCGATCCTACAAGCGCGAGAATGTGGCCTGTTTTCGGATCTTCCGCGACAAGCGCCGCGTTCGTTCCTTTATATAATTCCTCATTGCGTTTCGCGCCATCCGCGACAGCTTTTTCGGCTATTTGTTGAAGATCCCAATCGAGTGTCGTTATGACTTTCAATCCTCCCGTGCGCACAAAATCATCTCCATACGCTTCCGTCAGGTATTCTTGGACCATCATCGCGAAATGAGGGGCTTTAATGGACGTGGATTGCGGCGCGAAGGAAATGTCGGCTTTTTTCGCCTTATCCCGCTCTTGTTCCGTTATATATCCCGCAGATGCCATTTGGTCGAGGGTCTGGTCCTTGCGCGCGAAGAGCTCCTTCGCATGCGTTCCCCACGGGGAGTAATAACTTGGCGCCTTAGGAAGACTTACGAGGAGAGCGATTTCTTTAAGTTCAAGTTTCTCAGCGCTCTTCCCGAAATATGTGCGCGCCGCAGCCTCGATGCCATATGCGTTCGATCCGTAGGGGATCTGGTTCAGATAGAGATTCAGTATTTCATCTTTCGAGTATTTTCCCTCGAGCCGGTACGAGAGGAACAATTCCTTTAATTTTCTTGTTATTGTGCGGTCGGGTGCGAGAAACGCATTTTTCGCGAGTTGCTGGGTTATGGTCGATCCTCCCTGAACGACGCCTGCGCGGGAGAGGTTTACGAATAGCGCCCTGACGAGGGATTTCCAATCGATTGCGTCATGCACATAAAAATTCCTATCTTCTACGGCAATAGTCGCCTTCTTCACCAAATCAGGAATCCGATCGAAAGGGACAATAGTCCGTTTCTCTTCTCCATATAATTCGTAAAGCAGGACAGTTCCCGTCCGGTCGTAGATTTTCGTCGACTCCGCGACGCGATTCGTGGCAAGGGAGTCTATATTAGGAATGCTTTGTATAACAGAAAAAGACCACGCTCCGGATATAAGGAGTGCGATTGCGGCCGCCGATCCTACCGCATATACAACAACTTTCGCCTTAGTAGTCTTTTTTCCCACGGAAATACTCAAAAAAATAATCCCCGCTATCAGTATATCAGCAGGGGACTATTTTACTGTGTTTTTTCCTTCGGGGCAAGTGAGAATCTATCCCATATTTTCCTCGGTCGTTATCCCTATAGGTTGCGGTTCGAGGAGGGTATGGGATGGATTCTATTCCATCTCGTCGTCCTCGTCTTCGTCGTCCTCGTCTTCGTCGTCCATCTCGTCGTCCTCGAGCAGGTCGTCATCGCCCTCGACAAAAAGTTCCTTTTCCAATTCGTCGGGATTCTCGTCGGATGTCATGGTTGTTTTTCGGGTATCAGGTTCCATACCGAGGTATGGATAACGACCTTTTGGGGGAAGCATATATGGGGCACTATGAGCTGTCAAGATAATTCCGGTTCGCCGCGCATATCGCGATCGCGAGCGCGTCCGTCGCATCGTCCAGGAGCGCGAGCGGGCCGGCTTTGAGTATCAATGAAACCATACGCGCGACGGCTTTCTTGTCCGCGCCGCCCCAATTCGTCACCGCAACCTTCGCTTCTTGCGGCGTGCATTCGACGAGCTCTCGGATCGCGGATGCCGAACCGTTTCTTCCGAGATATTCGAGGGAACAATAAGCGATTAACCCCCGAGCCTCCGCGACTCCGATAGCCGTTTTCGCGTTTTTCGAGAAGAATATCTTCTCGATGCCGATCATATCCGGTTTTGTGCGCGCGAGCATTTTCTTAAATTCGGTTCCGAGCCCGAGAAGCTTCGCGCTTGCCGAGCCTTTCGGTATTTCAATTACTCCGACCTCGACAAGCGAGAGACTACCTCGTCTTTTCTCTATGAGCCCGAAGCCGATGCGCGAGCTGCCCGGGTCTATTCCTAATATTCTCATGTGAAAATTTGAAGAAAAAAACCGCCGCTCATTCCGATGCGAGATTTGTGATTACCGATTGCACGTCGTCGTGCTCTTCGAGAAGAGCCACGAGCTCCCGTACTTGTTTCGCGTCTTCCGCGCCTATGACTTGCGGAAATTTCGGCACCGTTCCCTCGAATACCCATCGTACGCTGCCTTGTTCGGCGAATTTCCCCCCGTTTTTCGTGAGCAGATGTTTGATCTCGCTTACCGTCCGATTGCGGCTGTCGGTGATCGCTTCTATCATGATCGCAATGCCCGCAGGGCCGTAGGCCTCTATCACGAGCTCCTCGAGAGTTTCCCCGTCTCTCGCCTTGCCTATCGCGCGCTCGATAGTGTCTTTAGGGACGGCCTCTGCCTTCGCTTTTTCGACCAGGCTTCGCAGGCGCGGATTCGCTTCCGGATTCGGCTCCGTTCTCGCGGCGGCAGCTATCGCTTTCAGGATTTTTCCAAAGACAAGTCCGCGTTTTTTATCCGCCGCTCCTTTCTGGTGCTTGATTTGAGACCATTTGTTATGTCCCGACATGTTAAGAATTTAGCTTATAATCTCTTCGGCCGCTATCGCGACCGAGAGGATTATAAAACAGGCTCTCTATGCTACCGTAAAAGCATGGCTTCTCGTATAGAGGAAAACTTAATGAGACTGAAACAGGACGCTGAAGAGCGCGCCGCGCGGCGCGCTCCCTCGGGCGTTTCCGCATCGGCCTTGGCGGGCGTTTTCGAGATAGGCGCCGCGCGCGAGGCGGAACTCGCCGCATCCACATCCTCGCTTATCGCGGCGCATGAAGCGCTTTCCGCGTTCGATTTCGGGCGCGGCACTCTCGCCTCGTTCCTTGAGCTTTCTCTTTTAGCCGCTTCCGCGATCGGGGCTTCGGATATCCATTTTGAGCCTGAGGAGGGGAGTGTTCGCCTGCGCTTCCGTATAGACGGCTTCCTGTATGATGCGGCGCGTATCCCTTCCGATTTCTATCGGCTTCTCGCCTCGCGCGTAAAAATTCTCGCGGGCATGAAACTGAATGCCGACCGGCCGCAGGACGGCCGGTTCAGCCTGCGTTTCTCCCGGAAGAGTATTGAGATCCGCCTTTCGTCCGCTCCCGCCCAGTATGGCGAGACGTTCGTGGCACGCCTCCTTGACCCTTCCGTGATTTCGGTCGATCTGTCCGGGCTCGGGTTGCGTTCTGATGATCTCGATATGCTTCTTTCTGAAATCGCGATGCCGAACGGTATGATATTAAATACCGGCCCTACCGGGTCGGGAAAGACAACGACGTTATACGCGCTCCTCCGACAGAGATCTCGCTCCGAGGAGAAGGTGATCACGATTGAGGACCCTATAGAGTACGCTCTTCCCGGCATCGAGCAGACGCAGGTGAATCCCGAAGCCGGTTATTCCTTCGCGACGGGACTTCGCGCCATCGTGCGCCAGGACCCCGACGTTATCCTGATAGGCGAGATTCGCGACGGTGATACAGCCGCTATCGCCATTCAAGCCGCGCTTACCGGCCATCTCGTCTTCTCTACCGTGCACGCGAACGATGCTCCGGGCGCGATTCCCCGGCTTCTCGATTTCGAGGCTAAGACATCGTCGATCGGCCCAGCGCTTAATTGTGTCATGGGTCAGCGCCTTGTGCGGCGCCTGTGCGATGCGTGCAAGCGGCCGGCGAAGACGGATGCCGCGACTCTCGACGCGATACGGACATATGCGGGATCTTTTCCTGCCCGCGTCGATCGTTCCCAGATCGCGAATACAGCTCTTTTCGAGGCCGTCGGATGCGCTTCATGCAACCATACCGGCTATCGGGGGCGTATCGGCATATTCGAGATTATGCGCGTCGATCATGATATGGGCAGTCTTATAGAGAAGGGAGCCGGTCCTACGGACATTCGCGATTTTGCCATCACGCACGGCATGGTTACCATGCAGCAGGATGGCATCCTGAAAGCGCTCCGTGGTATAACGACCTTGGACGAGGTGTCTTCGGCGACGGGGCCGCTGCCTCCTCAAGTACCGTTTTAAAAACGCAAAAGCCCGGCGTCGTGCCGGGCCTTGATACCAGAATATCGATCTGTGGGCGTTGTCTCGTTGAGCCGAGAACTATAGGAATCTTTTCCTTTTAGGGAAAAGGTTAGAATATTTCCGAGGAGAGACCCAGCCGGAGCCAGGCCATCCGTATACTAAGAAACATTCTTTCCTGGCTTGCGCCAGGGTCGCCCACAGATCGATACTTTCGTATCAGGAGCTAAGCATACCATACCCCCATTCAAAATGTCAAGCGATCCCGTGGATAACCTAAACGAGCACCTTACTGTCGATTCCGCGCTCCGTCCTACGGGGTGGGACGATTATGTCGGCCAGGACAAGATAAAGCAGAATTTACGTATTATTCTGCAGGCCGCAAAGTTGCGAAATGAGGCATGTGACCATCTTCTTTTTTATGGCCAGGCAGGACTCGGAAAGACCACGCTCGCGCACTTGGTTACGAATGAGCTCGGCTGCGGTCTAAAGGTTACATCAGGGCCGGCACTCGAGAAGATGGGAGACCTCGCGGCCGTGCTTTCGAATCTTGAAAATCGCGACGTCCTCTTCATAGACGAGGCTCATCGCATCAACAAGAATATCGAGGAGGTGCTCTATCCCGCGATGGAGAGCCGGAAGCTCAATCTCATCATCGGCAAGGGTCCGGGAGCGCGTACGGTGTCCCTTGATCTCCCCGCATTCACCGTGATTGCCGCGACGACGCGCGTGCATCTTATTTCCGGTCCCCTGCGGTCCCGCTTCGGCGCCTCATTCAAGCTCGATTACTATGATAATCCTTCGATTGAGGCGATCGTTGCCCGGTCGGCGGGGATTCTCGGGATGGCTCTCGATTCGGGGGCTATTCGGCGCATCGCCCGCGCCTCGCGTTTCACGCCTCGTGCCGCGAACCGCCTTTTGAAGCGCGTGCGCGACTATGCGGAGGTGCATGGAGCTGGAGCAGCGGTTTCCGAAGACGATGTTCGTAAGACATTCGAGCTTCTCGATATCGATGATCTCGGACTCGAGTCTCTCGACCGTCGGTATTTAGAACTTATCGCCACGAAGTTTAATGGCGGACCGGTCGGTATTAATTCCGTCGCAGCGGCGATGAATGACGATCCTGAAAACATAGAAGACGTTGTTGAACCCTTCCTTATCATGCTCGGCTTCTTACACCGTACGCCCGCGGGGCGCATGGTAACTGCCGACGGCTATGCGCACATCGGCCTTCCGTTGCCTCAAAGCAGGCTCATATGAGCAAGCCCGAAATCCGAAGCATGCAAGACACTCATAACGAAATGCCGCGGTCTGCCGTCATGACCCTTCACGATACGCGGATATTCGCCGAGGGTATGGCGGTACGGGCCGAGCGCGACGCGCGCGTATTCGCGCTCGTTGGGGATCTTGGCGCCGGAAAGACGACCTTCTCCAGTTTTTTTCTTCGTTCGTTGGGGGTTGAGGGCCCTCTCACAAGCCCTACATTCGTCATTATGAAGACATATCCGCTTTCCGGCCGTAGCCGCTCGTCGGTTTGTCATATCGATTGCTATCGACTCACCGGATCCGGCGAGCTTCGCGCGCTTGGCTTCGATGCGATTCTGAAAAACCCTTCCACCATCCTTCTCATCGAATGGGCTGATCGGGTACGGGACATCATCCCTCCGGATGCCGTATGGATCGACTTTTCTTATGGCGAGCGCGAAGGCGAGCGCGTCATACGAGAAAACTTGAAATCCGAAACTTGAAATCCGAAACAATGAAGCATTTTCTCATACTTGACTCGCACGCGCTCATACACCGGTTTTTCCACGCCCTTCCTCCTCTCACTACGCCCGCGGGCGATCCCGTGAATGTCATTTACGGCATGGCGAACGTGGTCTTAAAGATTTACCGCGAAATCAAACCTGATTATCTCGGTGCTGTTTTCGACCGTCCTGAAAAGACTTTTCGCGAGGAGATATTCAAGGATTATAAGATTCATCGGCCGCCTGCCGCTCCCGAGCTCGTGTTCCAATTCAAGGGCGTGCGCACCCTTCTCGACCAGTTCCGTATAAAAACCGTTGAACTTCCCGGGTACGAGGCGGATGATCTGATCGGCGGACTCGTCGCTCGATTCAAGGATGCGCCGGATCTTCGCATATCGATATTGACCGGCGACCTCGACCTTCTCCAGCTCGTTTCGGGCGAGCGCGTAGTCGTCCAATTCCTCCAAAAGGGGATGAGCGAGACGAAGCTGTATGACGAGGCGGCGGTCGTTGCGCGATACGGTCTCCTACCGAAACAGCTACCCGACCTGAAAGGGCTTCTCGGCGACCAGTCCGACAACATTCCCGGCGTTTCAGGGGTCGGTCCGAAGACCGCGACCCCTCTCATTGCGAAATACGGAACGCTTGAAGCCCTGCTCGATAGGCTCTGGGAAATTCCCGACAAAGTGGGCATGAAGATAGACGCCGAGCGCGAGACCGCGCTGTTCTCGAAAAAGCTCGCGACAATCGCGGGTGATGCGCCTATTGCCGCGCAATCCATAGGCGAATTTCTACTCGAACCATTCGATGTCCCGCGTGTGCGCGCTTATTTCGATTCGCTCGGGTTTAGGAGCCTCGCTAGTCGTCTGAGCGTCGATTGAACCCGCCGACGCATCCGTGATAGAGTTGTGCGGTATATGGAAGACATCGTTCCCGAACCTTTTCCCGCGGTCGCAATCCTCCCGCTTGTTTTGGACGGGATCGACGAAGCGGCGATTGCCTATCGCCCCGATTTCACGGTTACTCTTTTCAATCGGCGCGCGGAAGAAATGTTCGGCATTCCCGCGTCGCATATCGTCGGATTTCAGTTTACGCTCGATACGGCGAAGACTCCCGGCTTTGAGACACTTCTTCCGATAATTTATTCATCTCTCGCTCCCACCGTCGTGCGCTTAACGGATGTCGGATCGAATCCCCAGAAAACAAAGATAGTCCTCGATGCTCCGGTCCGCGAATTTCTCGTCGCTTCCTACGAGGCTTCTGGCGGATTCGTGAAGATCGTGCGCGAGGTTACGCGCGAGGAATCCCTTGTGAAATCGAAAGGGGATTTCATAACCATTGCGGCGCACCAGCTTCGCACGCCCGCGACTGCGGTGAATTGGACGTTTGAGAATCTCGAGAAGGATGCCACGCTCGGAGACGAGGCGAAGGAGACCGTCCGTATCGGGCATAGCGCGGCGCAGAGCCTGCTTTCGGTTATAACCCATCTCCTTGATGCTGCTCAGATCGAAGATGGCAGGTTCGGGTACGCGTTCCAGCCTGCCGATCTCATCGTCTTCCTCGACGCCCTTCTCGGAAGCGCCATGCCCATCGCGAAGCAGTATGGAGTGAACATCTATCTCGATCGGCCGTCCGAGCCTTCGATTCCCGTTTCTATTGATCCTTCCAAATTCGGCCTCGCGGTCGGCAATATCGTCGACAATGCGGTTAAGTATAATGTGCAGGGCGGCAAGGTTACCGTTTCTGTCGCTCTTGAGGGGGGGGCCGCGCACGTGATGGTGAAGGATACCGGACCGGGCATCGCGCCCGATGATATTCCGAAGCTATTCGGAAAGTTCTATCGCGGCCGGGCCATGGGCGCGAAGGTGACGGAGGGATCGGGGCTCGGCCTCTATCTCTCGAAGAATATCATCGAGGGTCATCGGGGAAAGGTATGGGTCGAATCTGAGGGCGAGGGGAGGGGTAGCACATTCCATTTCACCCTGCCGCTTTCGGGGTAGCGTGTTCTCATGCTGATCTTCCTTTATGGCCCCGACTCGTATCTGCGCGAGGCGAAGGTTCGGGAGATCGTGCGCGGGTATCGCGCCAAGCGTTCCGGCCTTTCGATCGGAACGTTCGACATCGGTACGGAACGCGACCCAGAAGGGGTCTTGGCCGAAGCCCGCGCCTTTGCCCGCAACATCTCCCTTTTCGAAAGCGCGAAGCTTGTCATTCTCCGCATTTCCTCGTATGCGGCTATTGCGAAGGATGATGCGGCCTGGCTCAGAGCCAGCCGGGAGATAGAGGGCCTCTCGCTTCTTCTTGTTGCCGATACCACGCCTCCTAAAGCACTTTCTTTTCTTGTCGAGGCGCCTGCGGTCGTCCAGGAATTCGAATTCCTTTCGGGAGAGGATCTTCGCCGCCATATCGTCCGCGAGGCCGCGCTTCGCGGTATGCGTTTTTCTGACGATGAGGCTTCGCGCCTCCGTGCGCTCCATGGGAGCGATTTATGGGCGATCGCGACCGAGCTTGATATGCTCGCGCTCGCGGATCCGGGCTCGCGCGCATTACCATCCCGTTCTCCGGCCGATTTCATGCGCATGATCCAGGCGCTTTCCCGCGGTGTTCCGCGGGAGAAGATCCCCGCCCTTTTCCGGCTTACGCAAGACAACGATCCGGCGAAGGCATTCAATGTTCTCGCCGCATTCCTCTCGGGCGAAAAAAAACGGCTCATGGCCGATTATGACGTTATGATCAAACGCGGAACGCTCGATTATGAGACGGCACTTTTGGATTTTGCGATACGGTGAGCGAGGCGCGACTTGAGCCGCGCCGCGCGGTTCTTGTGTATCGTGTTTTCCTTGGCCGCCTTGTCGATCTTCTGATAGGCGAGCGACAGGGACGCGGGCGAGAGCTCCTTTTTAGCCGTTTTCACGGCGTCTTTCATCGCTTTCTTACGGACGTCGTTCGCCGCCTTTTTCGTGACGTTCTGGCGGAGCGCTTTCTTGGCAGATTTCGTTATAGGCATGCTAGTTACCATAGTATGCCCTTTTCGTTGCTTTTTTGCAAGCTGGATGGCAGGATGGGCAATAGGTCTCGCATCCCATCAGCCATCAGCACATCACATCGGGAGATATCGTCATGCGTCAGCACTATATCCTGTTCATCAAGGGGATTGTCGGCATCATCCTCGTTTTTCTGGTCGCCGTCCTTGCCGGATTGAATAAGGAGAAGACTGAGACTATTCGTAGCCTTCGCGCCCAATTGAGCAGTACCATGCTTCTCATCGAGCCGTCTGCCGAGGGCGTTCCCGAAGGCGACGTTACGGGCGATCCGTATATCGCCGCTTCCGAGATCCTCTCGTTGCGGGAATTACCCCTTAAAGATAGCGATAAGGAGCATCGCTATTTCGTCGCAGATGTTCCGGGAGGAGATGGCGCTCCGAAGCGCGTCGCCTTCAAGATGAAGACTTCACTCGTTACAAGTCTTTTCAAGGAGTTCGTGGAGAGGTCTGCGGGGTGGTGAAAGTGTGGCAGTTAACGGGGGCGGGGAGCTTCATTGCGCCATCGCCCCCTTTCTTTGTATATATAAGGAGAATCATGATCCACTCTCTTTCCGGAACTCTCGCGTCGAAGCGACAGGCCTTTGCCGTGGTTGACGTCCGCGGCGTCGGCTACAAGGTCCACGTTCCCGCGCGCGTGCACGAGGCCTTGCCCGAGGCCGGGGAGCCGGTATTCCTTTATTGTCACTTCGTTGTGCGCGAGGATGCGCAGGACCTCTATGGCTTTCTTGCCGAGAACGACCTCGTTTTTTTCGAGAAGCTCTTGACCGTGAACGGCGTGGGGCCGAAGTCCGCGCTTGCTGTGATGGCGCTTGCGACGCCTCACGAGCTCGCATCGGCGATCACCGAGGGTCGCGCCGACGTATTCATGCGCGCGGCGGGAGTCGGCAAGAAGACTGCGGAGCGCGTCGTGCTCGAGCTGCGCGGCAAGCTACCCGTACTTGATTCGGAGGGCGCGGTGCGTCGCATGGAGTCCGATATGGATGTCGAGGAGGCGCTTGTCGGACTCGGTTATTCGGCGGCCCAAGCGAAGCGCGCTCTCGCCGATATTCCCAAGGAAACGAAGGGTATCGAGAATCGCTTGCGCGCGGCGCTGAAGCTCGTGAAAAAACCATGAGAGCCGCGTACGTCTTCCTGCGCGATCGTTTCTACCATCCTTTCATGGCGTTTGTTGCCGCGCTCGTTTACGGGTTTCCGAGCAGGCATCTCACGGTCATAGGCGTCACGGGGACCAAGGGCAAGTCGACGACGGTCGAACTTGTCGCGCATATTCTCGAATCTGCCGGAAAGAGAGCTGTCGTGAGCTCGTCGGTGCGTAACGAGGCGCGCGGTACTACTATGCCCCGATGTTTCGCGATTCAGAAGCTGCTGCGACAAGCCGTTTCTCGGGGTCTGGGGCATGCGGTTATCGAGGTAACATCCCAAGGCGTTATTCAGGGCCGGCATCTTTTCATACGATGGTCTGTCGCGGTTTTCACCAATCTCGCGCCGGAACATATCGAGGCTCATGGGGGATTTGAGGAGTATCGTGCCGCAAAGGTTTCTTTTTTCCGGTACGCCGCGACAAATCCATCAGCTGTTTTTGTGGTGAATAAGGATGATGAAAGCTCCTCTTATTTCATTCGCGCAGCAGAGGGACACGCGCTCGTCATGTTCGGGAAAGAGGATCCGCCATCTTCGCTTCACGGCGCATTTAACGGATATAACGCGGGAGCCGCCTTAGCCGTCGCTTCGGCGCTCGGTATTTCGCGCGACATAGCTCTTCGCGCGATCGGGTCGTTTCCCGGCGTGCGCGGGCGCATGGAAATTATTCAGCATGAGCCGTTCACGGTTGTCGTTGACTATGCCGTTACGCCCGACTCGCTTCGCGCGGCTTACGCGGCGTTTTTCGGAAAGCGCATCATCGGCGTTTTCGGATGCACGGGCGGGGGCAGGGATGCGTGGAAGCGTCCGGTCATGGGCGGCATCGCGGGCGACATGTGTGACGAGATCGTCCTGACAGACGATGATTCGTATGACGAGAGCACCGAGGATATCATGGCCGCGATCGAGCGCGGTTTGCGCGCGACGAGGCATGGCGCATGGAAGGAGGGGGCGAATTATCGGAAGATCTCGGACAGGAGAGAGGCTATCCGTGCGGCCATTTCTCTTGCGCGGCCTCAGGACGTCGTTATGATCACGGGGAAGGGCGGCGACCGATGGCTGCGCATGGCTCGCGGGAAGAAGATTCCGTGGAGCGACCAGGACATCGTGCGCGAAGCACTTGCTTCCCGATAAGAAGTTCTCTATTCGACGCTATACATTCCCTATCATCCATTCTTTCTCTTTTTGAAAAGGCTATTCGATTTGCAGTGCAGGGTATACCTTAATAGGTATGAAAATAACTTTTTGCGGAGGCGCGAGCGAGGTGACTGGCGCCAATTACCTGCTCGAATCGTCCGGCGGCACGAGAATCATAGTCGATTGCGGCATGCATCAGGGGTCGCATGACGCGGAGCGGGGTAATTGGGATGAGTTCTGTTATGATCCCGTAGGCATCGCCGCGCTCTTCGTCACGCATTCGCATATAGACCACGTGGGGCGCATACCGCTTCTTGCGAAACGCGGCTTCGCAGGCACGATTTACTCGACTCCTCCCGCGCGTGATTGCGCGCATGAGCTCCTGCTCGATTCTGAGCATCTCCTCCTTGCTACCGCGGAGCAGCTGCAATTGCCCCCGCTTTACGAGACGGCGGATATCGATGCCGCGATGCGGTTATGGAAGGGCGTTTCGTATCATGAGCCCGTAACGGTGGGGGACTTCACAGTCCTTCTCTATAATGCTGGCCACGTGCTCGGATCGAGCTCTATCCTCGTGACCGACGCGGACGGGAAACGGATTCTTTTTTCGGGCGACTTGGGCAACAGTCCCGCGCCGCTTTTGGGCGACAAGGATTCAATGCCCGAGGCCGATTACTGCCTTATCGAGTCCGCATACGGCAATCGCTTGCATGAGGATCGCGCGAAGCGCAAGGAACTTCTCGAGGATGCGATAGAGGATACGGTGAAGAACGGCGGAACGCTCATGATTCCCGCGTTCGCGCTTGAGCGCACGCAGGAGCTCTTGTCCGAGATCGACGATCTCGCGGAGGGCGGGCGCATACCCCGCGTGCAGGTCTTCCTCGACAGTCCGCTCGCGATCAGGCTCACGGAGATCTATAAAAAGTACAGCGCCGATTATCTGAAGGGGGGATCATTCGATTTTTCGTTCAAAGACCTTCATGTTTCGGAAACGACCGAGCAGTCGAAGGCGATCAATCTCGTTCCTCAGCCCAAGGTAATCATCGCGGGATCGGGCATGTCGAATGGCGGGCGCATCGTGCATCACGAGCGGCGGTATTTGCCCGATCCGAAAAGCACCTTGCTTTTCATCGGATATCAAAGCGAGGGAACCCTCGGTCGGCGCATCTTCGATGGTGCGAAGAACGTTTCGATATTCGGCGAGGATGTTCCGGTCAACTGCCATGTGAGAAGCATCGGCGGTTATTCGGCGCATGCCGACCAGGCACAGCTCGTTTCGTGGCTCACTCCTCAGAGAGAATCTCTGAAGAAGGTATTTGCCGTGCAGGGAGAGGCCGATGCGGCGCAGGGTCTCGTTCAGAAGATTCGCGACGTGCTCGCGATCGATGCGATGGTTCCCGAGCCTGGCGCCTCATACGAGCTTTAAGGAGCTTCCTGTCTCGTTTCCTGGTATACTTTTCCCATATGGCTATCAAATCAGCCGGAAAGACCGGCGTCCATTACCATCGGAAGATCCGTCATAAGATATGCATTTCCGGCGCGGCCGAAACCGGCCACTGCTCGGCAGACGCTCTCAAGAAATCAGAAGAGATGGGCAGGGAAGTCGCTCGCGCGGGCATGGTGCTCGTGACGGGGGCGACGACCGGCACTCCGTATTGGGCCGCGAAGGGGGCGAAGGCTGAAGGCGGGCTCGTGATCGGCTTTTCTCCCGCATCGTCCGAGGCCGCGCACGTGAAGACATACCGGCTTCCCATCGACTACCATGACGACATCGTTTTCACCGGTTTCGAGTATTCCGGGCGCAACTGGATACTCACTCGCGCGGCGGATGCCGTCATCATCATTTGCGGGCGTATCGGCACTTTGAACGAGTTTACCGCCGCATTCGAGGACGAAAAGCCAATCGGAGTTCTCGAAACTACCGGCGGCACCGCCGATTATGTCCGTGGCATACTCGAGAAATCACATCGCGGATTCGGCAAGGTCTTTTTTTCCTCCGATCCCCAGGAATTGCTCAAGCTCGTCACGAAGGCGATCGACGAGCATGAGAAGACGCTCTAGTTTCTTCGCGGCGCTTTTTTTCATCTGCGCCACACTTTCTTTCCCCGCCCCGTACCCGCTTTTCAAGCTTGGTGCCTGGATCGCGCTTGCCTTATGCGCGGGACGGTATATTTCGCAGGGGATCGTTTTCGGCCTTCTCGCTTTCTTCGGATTGCTCGAGGCGCTTCTCGGCTTCTTTCAATTCGCCTCGCATAGGAGTTTGGGTCTGGGCTTTCTCGGGGAGCCGGTCCTTGATCCTATGAACGGCGCAGTCGCTCGCACATTCGTTTCGGGCGGCAGGCTTATGCGCGCATACGGCACGTTTCCGCATCCGAATATCCTCGCGGCCTTTCTCGTCCTCGCCCTTGCCGCGTGGGCGCACCTTTTTCTTGCGCATAGGCGCCCGATCTTATTCCTTCCAGGCATCTTCATTGTCTTGCTCGGTCTTATCCTCACGTTTTCCCGCTCGGGCTGGGTTGCCGCATGCATCGCTATCTTTCTTATTCTTATTGATGCGCGAACTCGCGTTTCTGCGCGTACGGGGGAGTTAATCCTCGTTTTCGCCCTTTCCCTTTTCGTTCTCTTGCCTATTTTCTCATGGGGTGTCTTCCCTCGGCTTTCGGTCGGCGCGCGCGATTACGCCATCACAGAACGCGTTTCGGGCTACAAGGCCGCTCTCTTGCGCATTGGCACGCATCCCGCGTTCGGGGGAGGACTCACGCTCCGTATGGCGCCTGACCCCGCGCACAGCCTCTATCTCACGGTTCTGGACGAGATTGGCATTGTCGGTCTCATTGCGTTCCTTCTTTTCGTCTTTTACGCGCTTTTGCGGGGAATATATGCGAAACTTGCCGGACTAAGAACGTTCGCGGCAATGCTTGTGGCGCTCCTCGCGATGGGAGTTATTGATCATTTCTTGTGGACACTCCGTCCCGGAATCGCTATGCTGTTCCTCGTGATCGGCATGCTCGCCTTTTCGTGCGATATCCCTTCGCACTCATAGTTCAACGGATAGAATGTAGCCCTCCGAAGGCTGAGATTGTGGTTCGATTCCACATGAGTGCACATATTAAGAATATCCCCCGCACCGGGAGATGTTCTTAAGTATGCGCGTCGAGGCGTTTTTATTAGTTGTGCTATGCTGTATCCATATGTCGTATGGAGGTAGGCGCGTCATAGTATTCCTCACATCGATCATTCTCGTTTTTTTTGCTTCGTCCACAGTAGCTCAGATACCAACCGCAATGGATTCCATTGCTGGGTATCTTGAGCGAGTGATCAATCCCTATGGCTATTCCTTGGAGCGGGTAACAGGCGCCGAGAATACGCCCGTGATCGATTCCGACGGCGTTCCTCTTTGGAAAAAATGGCAGGCTATATCCCGGAACCGGTACGTGACCGATTCTTCATGGAACGAGACCGAGCAGTATCTGATTGTAACTTCGGCGGACAGGAATGGCACTAATAGCTTCAAGGCGTTGCTTGATGGTGAAACGCATAAGGTCATCAGGCTTTTGGGGGCGGTGAGTCAGAATTATCGCTGGAGCATGAATCCGGCTACGCCCGATCGGCTTTATGCCATACCTGCGGATGCTGATTATCTCCTGAAATATGAGATTGTCCGTACTGTTTCCACGACAGGAGAAAACGAGACCCGGATATCTCTGCCCTTTCATCTCGCAAAGGATCCTCAAACCAAGGTTAATTTCGCGTTCGTGAACGGAATTGAGTACATTGCTCTCCTCGGATCAGCGCTTCCGGGGAGCGATGCCGGCACGTATATCCATGTCGTGCGGGTCGCGAACGGCGAGACGGCCTCGGTTGTTGCGAGCTATCGTGCTGACGAGGCCGCGTGCGGCCATCCTATCGAGACAAAGTGCAAGGAGCCGAATCCGAATGCATTCTATTTCTCCCCAGATGGGCGGCATGTCTTCTTGGGATACAATCTTGACAAGATTCCGAGAGGTAACGGCTGGAGACTATTCGATGTCGATCTTTCCGGGGGAGCCATCCATTATCATGCCGTTCCCCAGATCGCTTCGGGATCGAGGAAGAATTCCACGAATGGTTTTTTCAATGTGAATTGGGGGCATCCCGTATTTGTAGCTGCGCGCGGTACGTCCGATTCGTATATCGTCGGCACTATCTATGATTTTTGGGACAGCCAGGTCGTTCCCGAGATCAGGACGGTCAATTCCCGGTACAAGACGGGCAAGCTTATCAAATTCGATATCGCGAATAACACGTTCTATTCCCTAACCGACCCAGAGGGACCCTTAGGCAAGACGGCCGAGGCGACATTCTTGCATGTTTCGGGCGCCAATTATCAGAGTCCGGGGTATGTGGCGGTAAGTTATGATGCTAAGCCCCGGACTGCCAATACCTCGAAATTCAAGGGGAGGATAATCCTCGTGAATGTGGACGCTCCTTTGGGACCGAATGGGACTATCGAGATCGCGGCCCACGATTCGAATATTGGTAATTGCTACGATTGCGAAATTTTCCCGAATATCTCTCCGAGCGGAAGGCAGCTTATTTATTCGACGAACGGCGGCAATCTCGAGAATCCCATCGTTTCGTATATTGTGCGCTTGCCGAATATCGTGCGGTCTCCCGCATCCGCACGTCCGGAAGACTTCCGCGCATATCAGCCGCCTCTTCTCAGGTCCGATCTCAAAGTTGCGTCCGTGAGTCAGGCGGCTTCTTCGACCTCTACGGTCCGTTTTACCGTGAAAGTTAAGAATGCCGGTCCTGATAAGTCGTTCAAGAGTATGGTTAAGGTGCGTTTCCCCACCGATTCCCGCGTAGGCGTCATTTCCGTTTCTAATAATTGCGTTATCGTTCCGGGTGGCGCGGATTGCTCGCTATTCACAATACGTCCGAATGCCGCAAAGGCGCTCAGTGTTACGGTTCGGGCGATTTCCTGTCCTCAGATTCCCTACAGCTTTGCGATCGATCTGGTAAACGATGGCACCGATACGAATATGACAAATAATCACAGAGGCTATTCGCCGAGGGGGAGCGTGCGTTGTCCTTAAGGCGCTTTATTTTTCGAGAGGCATACAGTACCATTTGTGCCATATGAGGAATGCGTTCGGGGCCGGCTTGGGGGTCATTCTTCTTGTCGGTCTCTATTACGCAATCACCATTCCTTCGTCTGATGTGGGATCAGCTCCTTCGAACGAGCCGATCACAATCGGATTTATCGGGCCTCTTACCGGGGACGCCGCGGAATACAATATACCCATTAAGAACGCTGTCTTTCTCGCCGTGAAGGACTTGAAAGCGCAGGGCAAGAATATCGAGGTCGTGTATGAGGACGGAGGGTGCGATGGCGACATGGCGGCCCGCGCCTTGAACAAGCTCGTTGCCATAGACAAGGTCAAGGTTGTCATTGGCGGCGCCTGTAACGGCGAGACTCTCGCTATGGCTCCGGTTGCGGAACGGGAGCATGTCGTCCTTTTTTCTCCCTCCGCCTCGAGTCCCGACGTGACGGGCGCCGGTCAATTCGTATTCAGAAACGTTCCTTCGGATACCGCGACGAGCGAAGCGCTCGCCCGCCTCGCGCATGCCACACATTCCTCCGTCGCTATTCTTTCCGAGGCAGTTGATTCTACGCATGATGCGAGAACGGGCTTTGGGACGGCTTTTTCTGGAGATGGGGGAGATGTTGTTTTCGACGAGGCGTTTGCGCCTGACGAGCGCGATTTCAAGGGGCTTATAAAGCGCATTCGGGAATCGGGTGCCGAAGCCGTGATGCTGAATCCGCAGACGGAATCCCTCGCGGGCGCGTTCATGAAGCAGTTCAGGAAATCCGGAGCGACGTCTACCGTGTACGGCATGTCCGTACTCGGCGGAGGCGCTTTTTTGGATGCCGCCGGGGAAGCCGCCGACGGCATCGTGTTTGCTGATTACGTTCCGCTTGACGCGGCGAATCCCCAAGCGCAGGCTTTCCTCGAGGATTATCGGAAGTTCTTCGGCGAACCGAAGCGCGACTTTGCGATCGCGTCCGCGTATGACGCGGTGAACCTTATTGTTCAGGCCGCCGGCCATGTTGGTTATGACGGTCCGCGGATTCGCGATTACTTATACAATCTTCCCCAGTATGACGGGCTTGCGGGAAAATATTCCTTCGACCTCAATGGGGACGTCGTCGGCGCCCTCATCGGCTTCAAGGCGGTTAACAAGGGCGCGGTCGAGCGGTATACCCCGTGTTACAAATTCGATGTTTTGGAGTCAAAGAACGTTCCTGAGGCGCCTTGTTGAGGTGATCGAATTTGTAACACGGGGTATACTCAGTAGATGCCGTTCCTGCGATTCCTTTTTTTCTTTTTTCTCGTTTCTGTCGCGCTCAATTTCGGGTGGGAGATATCCCAGATGTCCTTGTATTCTTTTTCAGGCGTCTCTTTTTCTGGCTACGACGCGTTCGTAAAGGCTCATTGGATCTCCGCGGTGAAGGACGCGCTTATGTGCGCCGGGCTTTATGTCCTTGTCGCGATCTTTACGCGCAATGCCGGATGGGGAAAGCGCTTCACGAATCAGCGTCTCGTATTTCTCGAATCTTTCGGCTTCATGTGGGCCGTCGCCGTCGAGTATCAGGGCGTCATGGTGCGACATGCCTGGGCATACGCGAAAGCGATGCCGCTCCTTCCGGGGCTTAACGTGGGTATCGTGCCTGTGCTCCAGATGATGGTTGTTCCGCTCGTTGGCATTCTCCTTGTGCGGAAGCAGCTTTCCGATAAATAGGCTCGCTGCCTCCGCCGCTCCTTCGAACGCATGCGGCTCATATATCGCCCGCTCGCTCCTTGGTAAGGCCGACAGAAAAATAAGACTTGATCTTGCGGGATTCATATATTTATTTCCTACTAATCACTTTATCGCGGCCGCGATAAAGTGATTATTTGATTGGATTGGGAGTGCCGTATCAGAACGGAATACGGAATACGGAATACGGAATACGGAATACGGAATACGGAATACGGAATCAGAATTGTATTCTTTTATGTCCGGGGGTACGTTTCATCTATGCCGCGCATCATCGCAGATCTCCAGATCCATTCGAAATACGCGCGGGCCGTGTCGCCGAAGATGGTTTTGGAGGAACTTGACCGGTGGGCTGACGACAAGGGGATCCAGGTGATGGGTACGGGGGATTTTACCCACCCGTTATGGTTTGCGGAGATCAAGGCGAAGCTTGAGCCGGCAGAGTCGGGACTTTTCAAGCTCAAGAAGGAGTATAAGCTCCCGACCATGAAGGGGACGATGGCTCGGACGCGCTTCATGCTCACCTCTGAAATTTCCAACGTATATACGCGCGGAGGCAGGGGGCGTCGCGTGCATAATCTCATATGGGCGCGGAGCATGGAGTCCGTCGCGGCGCTCAACGCGCGACTTTCGTTCGTTGGCAATCTCTCTTCCGATGGCCGGCCGATACTCGGTCTTGATTCCGAGGAATTGCTGAAGATGTGTCTTGATGTTGATCCGGATATGGTCTTGATTCCCGCGCATGCATGGACGCCGTGGTTTTCCGTGTTCGGTTCTATGTCGGGTTTCGATACACTTGAAGAGTGTTATGGTGAACATGCGAAGCATATTTTTGCGATCGAGACGGGCTTGAGTTCTGATCCGGCGATGAACTGGCGCCTGTCGCAGTTGGATGCGGTTGCGATCGTTTCGAATTCGGACTCGCACTCGCTCGAAAAGATCGGTAGGGAGGCGAACGCGTTCGAGTGCGAGATGTCCTATGCCGGAATCATGAGAGCTATCAGGTCTTCCATTCCTGGCGCGGAACAGGATCCAAAAAATTTTTTCTCGTACACGATCGAATTCTTTCCCGAGGAGGGGAAGTACCACTACGACGGCCATCGGGCGTGCAAGGTTTCCTGGACTCCGTCCGAAACCAAGAGACACGGGGCTATCTGCACGGTTTGTGGCCGAAGGGTCACGATCGGCGTCATGAACCGTACCGATGTCCTCGCCGATAGGCCCGAGGGATACCGCGATCCGCGACGGACGCCATATAAGTCCATTATCCCGCTTCACGAGGTTATCCGTGACGCGCTACATGTCGGGAAGACTTCTAAAAAAATAACCGAAACGTATAGGGCGATGGTGCGCGCTTTCGGGTCGGAGTTTGGTATACTATTAGATATTCCGACGGCCGATATCGCGAGTTCCGGGTGGCCTGGCGTTGCCCGCGCGATAGGGTGCGTGCGCGAGGGGAAGGTCGCGATCGTTCCCGGTTATGACGGCGAATTTGGCTCTATTTCCATACCATGAACCTGTTTCATATCCGCTTCAACGCCGTC
>JAHFLN010000025.1 GCA_023244835.1 Candidatus Harrisonbacteria bacterium | reverse complement strand
TTATTCTTTTTTCATATGACGCAGAAGCTAATCCTCGAAGTACGAGCCGGCGCAGGCGGCGATGAAGCGAGCCTTTTCGCGGGCGACCTCGTGCGCATGTATGAACGCTATGCGGCGCAAAAGGGATGGAAGTTCTCCCTGATCGACGCGAATCAAAGCGATTTAAATGGCTATAAGTCTTTTTCCGGCTCCATAGCGGGCGAAGGATGTTATGACGCGCTTATGAACGAATCGGGCACACACCGCGTCCAGCGCGTCCCCTCGACCGAGAAGTCCGGGCGCGTGCATACCTCGACCGCGACCGTTGCCGTGCTACTCGACGTCGAGGCAAAGGAGGTGAATATCAACCAGAACGATCTCGAAGTCACCTTCTCGAGAAGCGGCGGCCCGGGCGGACAAAACGTAAACAAGGTGGAATCAGCAGTGCGAATACTCCACAAGCCGACGGGTATCGTTATTTCCGCGCGCAGCGAGCGCACCCAACACGGTAACCGCGAAACAGCTATGGAAGTCCTCCGCGCGAAGCTCTACGAGATCGCCCGCCTCGAAGCGACAGGCTCCTTAACTGCCGATCGCAAGGCTCAGATCGGCTCGGGTGACCGCTCTGAAAAGATCCGTACGTACAACTTCCCCGACGACCGCATCACCGACCATCGCATCGGCAAGAAATGGCATAATATCGAGAAAATTCTCGAAGGTAATTTCGACCCTATCGCGAAGGCGTTCCGAAAGGAATAAGGATGTTTAGAAGGGTATTATTGGAGCGCCGCGATATCTTCCTCGAACTGGCGCGCTTTCGATACGACGCGCTCTCCGTACGTCCATAGGTAATTTCTCCACCGCGCGCCCGCGTAATAGCGCGCCGCCGCCTGCCGGTCCGCCGCGACGTTCTGCGACCCCGACGCGCCCGCATCTTTCAAATACAGGGCAGTCGCCACGAACGCATCCATATTGCGCCACGGAGACGCCGGATTACTCCCTGTGAGCGATGAGATTCGTTTCGTATACATATTCCATGTCGAGGGAATGAATTGCGACGGACCCATGGCGCCGCCATATGCGCCATCCTTGTTCGCGCACGATACCGACATCGCCTCGGGATTCAGCCCCAACGAGGCCGTAAGCGTGAGAAAAAGCGGCATGTCGCGCGTCGGGTGCATTGCCGTGCGGTAATTGCATCTGCCTACGTTCTTGCCGAGGGCAGACTCGTGATCAAGCACGGCCAAGAGGAGCGCGGGGCGCACGCCCACGAGCGCGGACGCTCCCTTCGCGATTTGGTACGCCTGCTCGAACGTCATCTGCCCTCCGCCCAAGAATTCGAATATCCGGCTCCTGATCTGAGCCGCAGTTTTTTGAGACTCTTTTAAAAGCACTTGGTATTGCGCTTCTTGCCCCTTCGTCTGCGCGAGAAGGTCGTTTTTTTCCTTCTTTTTATTCGCGAGCTTCTTCTTCTCATTGTCTCGCGACGACTTCAGCTCCGACGTATCGGTCTTCTTCTCGGCCAGCTGCTGCTTCAAGTCTAAAAGCTCGGTACGCGTTATAGTGATCTCCGCGAGCGCGTCTTTCAGGTCATCCCCGAGCGACATAAGCCCATTCACGTTATTAAAAAAATGCGACAATTCGGGATTCGCGAAAAGGATCTCCGCGAGATTCTTCCCATCCTCTTCCGCGAGCGACTGCAAAGCCTCTCCGAGCGCGCGCTTGTCGAACGCAAGCTTCGCATCCGTCACTTTTATATTCCCCTGGTTTTTCGCGATCTCCGCATTCAGACGCGCGAGAGACAGGTCGATCGCCTTGATCTCAAGCGAAAGCTTCTTCGCCTCGGCATCGAGCTTCTTTATCTCCCCGCCCAAACTACTTCCCTGCTTCCGATAATCGTCGATCGTGTTCTGATACACGCTGATCTCCCGCTCGACGTCGGCAAGCTCGCGCTCGAGCTGAGCCTTGTCTCCCGTGAGCGCCTGTCCGCGCGCGAAAAGAGGGATGACGCAAAAAAAACCCAAGATGATCGCCAGTATTCTCATGCGGAAACCGCGAGTTGCGGCCGTATCGCTACTCAGCACCCTTCTCCTTCTCGGCCTTCTCCTTCTCGCGCGCGGCCTTCGCCTCTTCCGTCTCCACCTTCACATCTTCCACCGTGCGCGCATCCCCCATCTGCTCCTCGTCAGAACGCGGGGCGATAACGGTCGCGACGACCGCTTCTTCGGCCATATGAAGTATAACATTCGCGCGAGTCGCGGCCTCCATAACCGCGTCTTTCACGTGCAGGCTTTGGCCGATTTCCATGAGACCCGAAAGGTCGATCACGA
The DNA here is from genome assembly GCA_023244835.1 of Candidatus Harrisonbacteria bacterium. Taxonomy (GTDB): domain Bacteria; phylum Patescibacteriota; class Minisyncoccia; order UBA6257; family UBA11618; genus CALRGO01. Next base: position 5,982 of record JAHFLN010000025.1, on the reverse strand, counting down.
TCGTGCGCGGCATGTGCGCCGGCAAGGCCTCGACTTCGATTTCAGAAACTGCCTTCACGAGAACGCCGCCTCCCTTCACTGCGGGAGAGATTCCTATATATTCGACGGGGACGTTCGCGAATACCTTTTCGTTCATGTTCACGCGGCGGAAATCGGCGTGACTCACGACGCCCGTAAGCGAATCACGGACCACATCCTGGATCAAGACCGGGATTGTTTCCGTTCCGGCATGGAGCGTGATAACCGACGTTTCCCCGGCCGCCCTCAAGGTCTTTAAGAAGTCCTTCGCGGGAACAGCGACGTGAACGTTTGCCGCCCCGTGGCCGTAAACCTCGCCGAGCGTCAAGCCTTTCTTGCGCAGCCCCTTGGCGGCAGCCTTGCCGAGATTCGTACGTATTTCAGCCTGTAAGTCCATATCAGTTATACGACGATACCATGAATCTCCCTGCTATTCAAGCGTCCTTAGAACCTATCCCATACTCCTCTCGAATCGCGTTGCGAGGCGGCTGCGCCGCTATCAAGGCATGACGAGGAGCTATGCCGATGCATTGCGACGAGGAATAACGCTGAGAGCGGCGCAGCCGGACGCAACCCTTCGGGATAAGGCCTATATGCGCGCTGCCCATGTCGCTCCTCCTCGACGTACGGGCGTACGCCAACGTCCTCGCTTCGCGGCATCGTGCATATAGGCCGCTATCGCGGCCGAGAGGAGCATGGGATAGGTTCTACCCTCACAATGCCGCTTTCGCCCGCATCACCGCATATACGGCATCCTCCGCATCGATAAGGAGCTTGTAGGGCGTCGTTTCGTCCGGATGAGCCGCGAATGCGGCGTTCAACGCCTTTCGCCATGCGACGCGCAGCTCCGTATTCACGTGAATAAGCGATATGCCCGCCCCGACTGCCGCGCGAAGATCAGCGTCCGTATTCCCCGACGCGCCATGAAGAACGAGAGGGATCCGCACAGCGTCCTTTATCTTCCGGATCAGGGCAATGTCGAGTTCCGGCTCATGCCCGCCTTTCAACATTCCATGAATGTTCCCGACCGCCGGGGCGAACATATCGACGCCGGTCTCCCGTACGAACCGGACCGCCTGCTCGACAGTCGTCTTCTCAATACCCTCGGGCACCGCGTCCAGCACTTTCGAACTCACGCCGATATACCCTACCTCGCCTTCGATCACCACCGCCGAATTCGCCATCCGCGCGTATTCGACAACCCGCTTCGTTTCCGCGATATTTTCCTCGAACGGAAGCGCGGACCCGTCGAAGATAACCGCGTCGAACCCCGCCTCAATCGCTTGCCGAACCTTCTCGAACGACTTCGTGTGATCGGCGTTCAGGTAAAGCGGGACGCCCTCCCTCCGATAGCTCGCGACGAGCGCAGAGGCCACGCGCACTCCGACATAGTCCCGCTCGCCTTCCGAAACCCCGAGGATGATCGCCCGGCCTGACTCGCGCGCGAGGCGCGCGGCGGCTTTTACTGCAGCGAGTTCTGAAAAATTAAAATGCCACAGAGCCTTCCCCGTGCCCCCGTTCGCGCTTATCGCGTCGCGCAGTGACTGCATCTATTCATCATAGCAAAAGGACCGCCATGTTGGATGACTATGGCGGTCCTGAAAGCAGATCTCCGCTTTCACCCTTCGTACATGAACCAGGGGAACGCCCCGTACTCCATGAGATCTCTTCCCGAATAGAGCCTGAAGAAATCATGCGCGGTAACTCCGAGCATCATGAGCTGCATCTTCCTCTTGCATTGCACGGCCTCAAACGCATCGGTCACGCGCCATTCCTCATCCGAAAGAGCTTCCTTATGATTCGGATTACCGTCGTTGCGGAAGAATACCACGAACACGTGCCGCATCGGATCATCATTGTTAATAATGGTCCTGATAAACGTGCGTGTCAGTTCGATCCAGGCCCGCACGGCATCGCTCACCGCCTCTTCGACATCGCCCATGCGATTCAAGCTATCTAAAACCTGATGCGCATTCCCCGCGACCCCCACCACCCCGCACCGTATCGGTTCAGACGATGTTGGGGCAATCATCCATCTATGGATGAACCATCCGCGTACCACCCCACACCTCCTTTCGCATGAAGAATACCAAGAACCGGCACTAGTATGCCCCATACGGGGCGTACCGCGCAACCCGCGCGCTATTCGTAGCTTATATTCGCGATCGTGATAGGGATCGATGAACCAGGCTCCTGCGCGTTCCACACGATGCCGTTCGTCGTGCCGTCGCTCCACGTGATATCCGCTGCGGCATTGATCACTATCGAAACCGTATCCTGCATTGCGTCCGCGTTCCCAAAGCTACCGGAACTGATTCGAAGTTTCACTTGCTTTGAAGATCCTCCGGTTATTGAGGCATCGGGAGTAAATATCACACTGCACGAACCGCTTACGGGGGTACATGTTTGCTGGGAAGAACCTCCCCAATCGACATTAGCGCCCCTACTCGGATCAAGTAAGCTCACCGCAAATGGCGGATTGCCGCTCGCGAGAGCCCGATTTCCCATAAACTTGATCTTCACTGTGCTTATCTTCAGGCCGTCATCGGCAGAAGCCCCCACAGAACGCCACGTGAGGTAGGCGACGTCGTCAACCGCGAGACGTGGCCGACCTGCGGGAGAGCCGATAACAGCGGCCGTGAGACCAGGCTTCACGCGGTAGATGGTTTGAGGGGTACCGGACGGCGTTCCGGAAACGGTTGCCGCTCCGGCCGTCAAGTCTCCGAATGCAATGATATCGGTAGATGAGGATATGCCAATCGTATGACGCGAATTCGACTTCGCCCCGCCGGATGCATAAGACCCGACATCCGCCTTCACCGTGAGCGTACGCCCATTATAATCAACGACGACCGGTGAAGACGGGCTGAACGAGAACTTGCCCGATGCCGCCGAAACAAGCGACATATTAACCGGACCCGCGATGAGGTCTATTCCGTCATACAGCCTGAAATTATAAAGAGACGCAATACCTGCGGTATTATTCTCAATCGTATCCGTGAACCCTATATCGGTTATCCGTATCTTCTCCTGCCCGGAAGTAGATCTTAATTTCAGCTTATATACGACCTGATCGGTCGAGCCCATCGTGAGATATTGGGCCGGAACATTATCCGAAGATGTCGAAAGCGATAATGATGAGACTGCTCTCGGTCCTTGAATCGTCAGACCCATTCCGCTTATCTGATTGCTTTCTGATGCGGGAAATGGCACGACAGCATTAGAATCCCTACCTATTGTATTACCTCCTATAAGATCGAAGATTGAGGGATATATTCCTGCAACTGTCGAGCTTGATATATCCGCGAATAATTCAATGGTTACCGATCCATTAACAGGAATGATAAAAGGCGTCGTTCCGGAAAACCGGAGGGATGATTCCGCATCCCCGACAATCGCCTGAGTTGTTCCTAATTGGACTCCATCCACCTTAACGATCAGGTTCTTGAGTTTCAAACCAATACTCTCATCTTTATCGAAGACGAGCGTCGTTAATTTAACAGGCTCGGCTAATGACGAGGAAAGGATGAATGATCCTATAAACATACCAGGCGTCCCAATATCTGCGGTTGTAGGATGCGATGGGTTGATCTGCGCAGAAAGAACCCCTGACGATGTTGATGTTGGCACAGCCCCCCCTCCCGACGTCGAAAGATCTTGTCCATAGATCGAAAACGGCAATGTTCCGAATATCTCTACCGATTTCAGCTGTATCCCCTCCCTGCCTGATGCGGCGGAAAATAACGGCTTCGCGGTAATGTTTATGATTGCCGTTCCGCGCGGCTCAAGAGTCAATCCGGATGATTTTGAGAATGAAATCTCCTTAGTCGACGCTTGATCGGGAACTGTCGCTGCCGATCCTATCTGATCCTGCTCTAACCCTTTCACGAGATATGCTTTCACGCTCGACATAGGCTGATGCGGCTGCACTACAAGACTGATCTTTTTCAACCTCACCGTATTATCACTCTCGTTCGTAATCGCGAACGATGCCATTTTTTGCCTCACGGCATTCACCGTAAAAATAATTGGATCTGTCTGCGCATCATTCAACCGCACGCTGATGATCGGCCCATGAGATACTGGCACGGGCGGCGGTAAGGCTGGACCGACTACTTGGGCTAGCATCTGCGTACGAAGTTCCTGATACCCCGCATCAAGCATGCCGATGCGCGCCGATATTCTACCCGACGACGCCTCTTGCCCTTTTAAGACCACGGCCGCCACCCCTATTGCTATGATGCATATGAACGAGAATCCCATGAGAGCACCGGAGAAGCTCCCGATCGCTTTCTTCTTTGCCATATCCCTGAAAAATTATATTTGTATGATCTCTTTCATTATATCACGCATACACCTTCTCAAGTTATCCACACGACCTACTAATCCGCCACTATCACACCTCGAACCAGCCCTTCACGATATTCTTACGGCTCATATCCTCGAGTTTCCGCACGCCGAAGTACTCTATGAATAGCTTGTTCCACAGCGCCTCCTGCTCGTGATACAGGTAGCGTATCGATTTGCGCTTCACGAGCGTCATTACCACATCCCCAAGATTGAAACTCATAAACGACTCCTCGCCAAGATCAGTCTTGAAAAAGTCGCCTACCCATCCCGTGCCGTTCCAGAAGCTCATATTCTTATTATCTATCTGCATAACGTCTTCCTCCGCCCGCTGCCAATGGAGCGCTTCGGGATTTACCCGCGGCTCCGTGAGCCGCCAGTCGTTTTCATCGAGCTTCGCTAAATATCGCTGAACGACCAAAAAGCGTGGCCGCGTGACTTCAGGCAACGTTTCCGGCAGGCGATGCTCAATGACATCGCCACGAAGCATAGAAATGATGTTTTCAGCGAACGTCTCCGGCTTCTTCGCCGCGTCGCGGAACGCTTGAGCGTAATAGGCGACCTCGTGGAAATAATGCAGGAGGAGACTTACAAGACGGAGCGTCTCGCCGGAAATACCCAAGAAGATCGGAATCACGAAGATTACGCCGAGCTCCTTCAGGTGACTCACGTTGTGATACTTTTTCGCCACGAACTTCTCGGCAACCGCCGCCCACTTCTCCCCCAGGGCCTTCATCTCCACGTCGCGCTCCTCGAAGTCATCCGGCGAGAGCGATTTATACTGCGCGAAAAATACCGTGTTCTGCCATGTCTCGTCCTCCAGGAAACGCAGGGCGCTGTAAATTTCGGCCAAGTCCTCCTTCTCAAGAAGCGTATGCACGTCGTCGTACCCCAGGGCCGCCATAATCTTCTTCGGCGGCTCCTTCACGAGGAGCTCGCGCGCCTTTTCATGTTTTAGGAAAAATCCCCGGCGCGATCCGCCATATATCCCCTTTACGAATGCAACAACCGCCTGCGACGCCTCATATCCGCGCAGGGACGCATGACCCACGAGACCTAAGAGGAGCAGGTCGTCCGCCTCGACCTTCGAAACAAGCGCGTCGTACACTTCTTGCGCCGATGCTTCATGACTCATGCCGAGCGAGACAAGCTTTTCGCTCACGAGCTGTTCGTTCTCGAAAAAGATCCTCTCGATAACCTCCGTGCGACCTGAAATAGTCTCGAGCATCTGACTTAAGCGGAATAATCCCATCTTCGGCATCTTCAACATCTTCGCTATTTTGTCATTACAAATTCTAGATTGCATGGATTTCAATGGCGAATTTTTTCCACCGCGACGATTTTTCGAACGCGCTACGGGAAAGGATTCCTGCATGAGCGCCCACAGCTTCGACATTCGCCGCCGCGTTCGCGGACGCAAGCCGGATGGCATACGGAATATCCTCTTTCCCGATCATGCCGGCCACGTATCCGCTCCCGAACGCATCCCCCGCGCCCATGCGGTCGAGAATCTTCTGATTCGGGAATATGCCGGCCTGATAAAGGCGCGTGCCGTCTGACACCCACGAACCGCGCGGACCGTCGGTTAAGACCGCGATACCGTCGACCATGTCGTCG
>JAHFLN010000024.1 GCA_023244835.1 Candidatus Harrisonbacteria bacterium | reverse complement strand
GTTGGATGGTTCTTCCCGAAAATGAAACCCGCTGAACGCCTGGAAAACGGGGGGATCGGTTATATCGCGACAGGAATTAAAGACCCCGGCCATTTGAAGATAGGCGACACGATCCGCATCGGCGACGATCCGGCCCTGCCCGGTTACAAGGAACCGCAACCGGTCGTCTTCGTATCCTTCTACCCCGAAGATCCGAACGAATACGAGAATCTGCGGCAAGCGCTGGGAAAGCTGCGTCTCACCGACTCGGCGCTGTCATTCGAGCCTGAAACGAGCGAAGTGCTGGGCCGCGGCTTCAAGGGCGGATTCCTGGGCCATCTCCACTTCGAAATAGCCGCCGAACGGCTCGAGAAAGAATTCGGCATCGAGACGGTACATAGCTTCCCGACGGTCGAATACCGCGTAAAAACGAAAGGGGAATGGCGTTTGGTGCGCAACCCGAAAGATTTTCCGACCGTAAGCGACGGCGTTGAAGAGCCGATGGCGCGTATGGAAATCATAACGCCGCCGAAATATATCGGAAGCATCCTCACGCTCACCGAATTCTTCCGGTTCGGGGAGTTCGACACGAAGACGCTCGGCACCCGCGTCGTACTCTCGGCATCGCTCCCGCTCGCGGACCTGATGAGCGACCTCGACGACCGTCTCAAATCGCTCTCGGAAGGCTATGCCTCGATGAGCTACGAACTCACGGGCTATCGCGCGGCAGACCTCGAGAAAGTGGATATATTGGTCGCGACCCACCTTATTCCCGGACTAACGCGAATTCTTCCTAAGGAACGGATGGATCGCGAAGCGCGTCTCACTGTCGAACGACTGAAGGATCTCCTTCCGCGACAGCAATTCTCGCAAGCGATCCAAGCGGCAGTAGGTACGCGGATTATAGCCCGCGAGACGATACCGGCCATGAAAAAAAGCTTGGGGGATTTCGGCAAAAACGGAGGCGACCGCACCCGCAAGATGAAGTTATGGAAAAAGCAAGAACGGGGAAAAGTGAGGCTGAAAGAGATGGCCGAACGCAACGAGGTGAAAATTCCCGCTTCGATTTTCAAGGAGCTGATGAAGAAATAGCTGACAAGTGGTAGTGTGAAGAGGATGAAATTCCTCCTCTATGCCCTGACGGTAGTCGCTTTAGGATCGCTCGCGTTCCAGCTTTATCGGCTCGCTATAAAAAAAGCGGCGCTCGAGCGGGAACTTGCCGCGCTCGAGGCGAAAATCGCCCCGCTCTCGAAGGAAAATGCCGATCTTGAAAACGATCTCGCTTCTCTTAAAAATTCTGACACTGTCCTGCGCGAACTCCGAAGGGCGGGATACGCGGCCCCCGGAGAAAAGGTCTATATCATAATCCCAAAACAATGAGTCACGGAGGGAAGGCGTTCGCGGCCATAATCGCAATGGGGGTCGTAACGGCATGCGCCATGCTCGGCTGGTACCCAGCGGCATTTGTCGCGACTCCGGAAGATATCGGGGGGGATTCCCATATCGTCTGGGCATCGGGCGTAGACCGCATGGCCGCGTCAGCTATCCGCTATTATGGACAAGCGGCCGGACAAACGACCTCGACCGTGAAGCTCGCTCCGGAAATCGCGCGCGAAGCGCACGCGAAGAGCCTGGACGCGCTCATCGATACGATCATCGTACGGGACGCGATCGCCCACGATGACGGCACCGCCGAAGCGGATGCCCTGCTCGAGGAAAAAATGGCGACCTATTCCCAAAACCCGGAGTTCTCCGTGGCGATGTCCGTCGTATACGGCCTGGACGCGGCGGGATTCGTCGAGTTCATCGCCCGGCCGGAAACGGAGCGAGAATTCCTGAAAAACGGGGAGAAGTGGGACGACGCGGCGTTTGCGGCCTGGCTCGCATCCGAAAGGGCGGGAAGCAAGATTGTCAGATTCTCGAAATAAGGGTATATAAGAAAGGAAAAGCGGGATTAGTACAGTGGCAGTACGCGACCTTCCCAAGGTTGAGGCGCGAGTTCGATTCTCGTATCCCGCTCAAAAAATAAATTCCCTGTAATCGAATAGGGATGCCGGCCGCAGACTCCGAATAGGAACCGGAGGTTCCGAGCCGTATAGACGGCGAGGGACGATTCCCGTTACCTGCTCACTTGAAAAGATCCGGCCTATTTTCTTTTGTGCATGGAACTGTAATTCCGTTCACAGTAATCATGCAAGGAGAATCGATCAACCCCGGAATATGATCATGGTTGGCAGGCTCCTTATGACCTGCATCCGAGATCGCAAAACCGATCAATACGATCAAAACTAGGAAAAGAATGCTGATTGCTATTTTCATCTTTTTAAGATTATAAATCCGCTTCGTAATTAAGTCCACGCTCTCCTCTATAGTCACTAATAAACCGATGACTATGAGGCTCCCGGACCGGAAAGGTTCAGGACATCTATATCCGTTCGAAATCTATTTTCGGAATAAAAAAGGGGCAAGCTCTGGATTGCCCGAAACGCGATCGTCTGCTATCATTCGTGATACGCCAAACAGGGAAAAAGCCGGTGTAGCTCAATGGCAGAGCGGTGCTTTCGTAAAGCAAAGACGGGGGTTCGATTCCTCTCACCGGCTCACGATGACCGACAGATACGACAAAAACAACGTCCACCTCACCGTCTACGCAGGGGCGGGAGGTGACGATGCGAAAGACTGGGCGAACATGCTCGCGCGGATGTACGTGAAATACGCGGTATTAAAGGGCTGGAAGGCGACCGAAATCGACGACCGGTCCTTCTACTTGAAGGGCGAGGGGGCATACGGCCGGCTTAAGCGGGAATTCGGCGTGCATCGTCTGGTGCGCATATCGCCATTCTCCTCGAAAAACATGCGCCATACCTCGTTCGCGCTCGTCGAAGTTCTACCCGAGCTTCCGCGGCTGGACGCCGAAGCCATGCGCATCCCGGCAGAAGACCTGAAAATCGAAATGTCCCGCGGCGGAGGCCCGGGCGGCCAGAACGTAAACAAGGTCGAAACAGCGGTACGTATCATCCACGTCCCGACTGGACTTTCCGCAGCATCGCGCGCAGAACGCTCACAAATCCAAAACCGCGAAAGGGCGCTCTCGATCTTGAAAGCAAAGATATTCAGGGCCCTAGAAGACCAGAAGACGGAAGAGCTCACGGCACTCAAGACGAAAATCATTCCTGAATGGGGAAACCAGATCCGCTCCTACGTCCTACACCCCTACAAACTCGTGAAAGATCACCGCACGAAGACGGAATCACACGATCCCGAGAGGATTCTGGGAGGGGAACTCGACAAGTTCATCGAAAGCGAAATAGAATTGAAGGCATAAGGCGTTCCGCGCCTAATCGTCTTAGTCGTTAAAAGATAACCCCAAAAGCTCAAAGTATGATCTCATTCGTGAATGTTTCGAAATCGTACGAGAATGGCACGAAAAGCGTCGCCTTAGAAGATGTTAATTTGAAGATCGAGTCGCAGGAATTCGTTACTCTCGTAGGAAAATCAGGAGCGGGAAAATCGACACTCGTGAAGCTTATGATCGGCGAAGATCGCCCGACGAAAGGAAAAATCGTTATTGCGGGAAAGGAAGTGAATCGCCTCTCACCTTCGGAGCTGCCCGAACTGCGTAGGCGAATCGGCGTCGTGTTCCAAGACTTCCGCCTCCTGCCTAAGAAAGACGTGTATGAGAACGTGGCATTCGCCATGGAAGTAGCCGGACGTCCCGATGTCGAGATCGAAAATGTCGTCCCGCAGGTTTTGGATATGGTAGGGCTCGCCGAACGCGCCCATCATTTCCCCGACCAACTCTCGGGAGGGGAAAAGCAGCGCGTAGCGATTGCCCGCGCCATGATCAATAGGCCGATGGTGATTGTTGCTGACGAACCGACGGGAAATCTCGACCCCGGCAATACCTGGGAAATCATAAAACTCCTCATGAAAATTAACGAACTGGGAACCACCGTCATCCTCGCGACGCATAGCAAAGATATAGTGAACGCGCTGGGAAAACGCGTGATAAGCATCGACAAAGGAAAGGTGATCCGCGACGAAAAAAACGGGAAATACGTGCTTTCTTAAAAATCTCATGGCAACGCTCCTCGCGCGCATATTCAAATACGGTTGGCAGAATTTTTCCCGCGGAAAATGGCTTTCTGCCGCGACACTCATCGTAATCGTGCTGGCACTGATCGTATTCGAAAGCCTGATCGTTTTTAGCGTGATAACAAAGACATCCGTCGCCCTTCTCAAGGAGAAGATCGACATATCGGTTTATTTCAAACCGACCGCGCCCGAAGAGGAGATATTAAAGATAAAAAAAGCAATCGAGAATCTTCCGGAAACCGAAAGCGTCGAATACGTCTCGCGCGACAAGGCGCTCGCCACGTTCAAGGAAGCGCATAAGGATGACCCGGCCATCAGCCAGGCCTTATCGGAGCTCGCCGAAAATCCCCTCTCGGCGCTCGTGAACATCAAGGCGAAGGATCCGAGTCAATACGCCGCGATCGCGAAAGGTCTGGACAATGCCGATTGGAGGCCTCTCACCCAAAAAATCACATACCGGCAAAACCAAGCGATTATCGAACGTCTCGGAAAAGCCATCGATATCGGAAACCGCCTCGGGCTCATCATCACGATCCTCCTCACGCTCACGGCAATCATTATAACCTTCAACACGGTCAGCCTCGCGATCTATTCCAACCGGGACGAGATCGGCATCATGCGTCTCGTAGGGGCCCCCGCAAGCCTTATCAGCGGCCCGTATATGGTCGAAGGAGTCATTTACGGAGTAATAGGCGCGGCTATAAGTCTCGCCGTCTTCTGGCCAGCCATATATTGGGGAGCCCCATATCTCAAATATTTCATAACCGACCTCGATTTACGGGCATACTTCGTTACGCATATCTTCTCGCTTGTCGGCTACCAACTCCTCTTCGGCATCGCGCTCGGCGTAATATCGAGTAATTTCGCTATCCAAAAATATCTGAAAATCTGACACCTAAAAACCATCAATGGAAAAGCCCCGTACGGGGCTTTTCCATTCTCGATGACACTCGCGTTATTTGCGGGAAAATCCCTTAGCGACGAACACGAGATAGAGCGCCGAAAGACCGACGAGATCGTAAATAACGGTCTCAAGGCCTGAAACGCTTCCAAAAAGAGAGCTCACTAAGTTGAAGCCGAAAAAGCCCCAAAGCCCCCAGTTCAATCCTCCGACGATCGTAAGGATGAGAGCGACCCAATCCAAACCACTTAATCCTTTCATGATACTAGGTAATAACCGGTAATAAACTGCGATCGACCTTTGTATCCATACTAGCATACCGCCCTGTTGATTTTAAGGATCCGAGGAAGCATACTAGTGCATATGATAAAAAGAATTCTTATGGGAGCGGCTCTTTCGACGACGCTCGTTTCGGGGGCGTTTGCGCAAGAGTACGGGACGAGTCCTGCGCCGATGGGACCGAAGCCGGAAATACGGAAAGAGATGCGGGAAGCGCGGAAAGAAGAGAATCAGGCCGCGCGCGAAGCGATGCAAGCCGGACGAAAAGAAGCGATGCAGGCGCTCGTAAAAGAGAGAAAAGATGACATGCAGGCGCGACGGGAGGAATTCAAGGCGCGTATGGGCGCCCTGAAGGACGAACGAAAAAAAACCGCTATCGGACGCATTGATGCGTCTATAGCGAAAGTGAACGCCGAAACGGCGGGCCGTTTCGGAGAAACGCTCGACCGGCTCACGGCAGCGCTCGCGAAAATCGCGACACGGTCCGATGCCGCGAAAGCGACGGGTAAGGATATAACGACGGTGCAGGCGGCCATGGCCGCGGCCCAAACCGCGATCGCGTCATCACGAACAGCTGTCGTTATGCAAGCCGCTAAATCCTACGTAATAACGATAAGCGACGAGAAAAATCTCCGAGCCGACGTGAACACGATACGGGAAACCCTGCGCGCCGACCTCAAGACAACGCAGGATACGGTAAAAGCCGCGCGCGATGCGGCGCGCAAAGCGGGCGAAGCCCTTGCCGTTGTTGAAGGAAGGGCATAACAAACATACCAATGAACAAAACAATCTATATAGTGATCGCCGTCATCATAATCGCCTTGGGTGCCTGGCTCTGGATGAATCCGGCTGAAGTGGCAACGGAGCCGACAAGCGAAACGGCGGCGGAAACACAGGTGGAACAGCCGGCCGCGACAGCGGATATCGACGCGGTAAACGTTGACGACGCGGATTTCACCTCGATCGACGCGGACCTGAACTCGCTCTAAAATCGGGAACGAAGTACGACCCCCGTCCTCGCCAAAAAAATAAAGAACGCCCCATGGACGTTCTTTATTTTACTCCGGGATAGGGGATCGCCTCTCCCTAAGGTCGAGACATCCCGTTTTCATAGTCGGCTGAAAACCTCCTTGAAAAATAATATCGTCACTACGTTAAGGGGATCGCCCCTCGCCGCCTATGCGGCTCGGAATCTTCGGCTCCTATTCGGAGCCTGCGACCCGCGGTTCGATCCCTTATCTCTCAAAACAAATATAAAACGCCCCGAGCTTCGGGGCGTTTTATATTTGTTCCGGGACAGGGGATCGAACCCCGATTTCATGGTTCAGAGCCATGCGTCCTACCATTAGACGATCCCGGAATATACGGCGCGGGAAAAGCTCGATTTCTCGCCAAACATCATGATAGTATAGTGAAAACCATGCATAAAGACAAACTCTTTCTTTCGATAGTGGCGGTCGCCATAGTCCTCGTGGCGCTCGCGGGAATCACGGGGAAAAAACCCCGCGTCGCGGAAACCGGGCCCGTGCCCTGCCTTCTGCCGAACATTCCCCTCGCCCAACACCTGCACGCGATGCTTCAGATCGTTATAAACGGAGTGCCGGCAACCCTCCCGAAGGACATCGGCATATCCGCCTCATGCGAGCACGCGCTCCACACGCACGACACGACGGGAACCCTGCACGTCGAAGCGCAGGACACGCGAGCATATACGCTCGGAGATTTCTTCGAAGTATGGGGAAAGCCGCTCGTCACGGCTAATTTCGTCTCAATAACCGTGAACGGCCGACCGGCGACAGGCGACCCAAAAAAACTCGTGTTGGAAGATAAACAGCAGATTGTCGTAAGTTATAAAACGCCTGATAAGAAATGATCCCGTTAGAAGCTCTGCGATATCCAAAACGATCTTATCTCATGATACAATGCGCATATGACAACGCGCTTCTAACGGGATGAAATACGAACTGCCGCCCCTCCCGTACGCATACGATGCCCTGGAACCCTTCATCGACAAAAAGACGATGGAGCTACACCATGATAAGCATCACGCGACCTATGTCGCGAAACTGAACGAGGCGCTCGAAAAAGAGCCGGCGTGCGCGGATACTCCGATTGAGAGGCTCTTAGAATCATTAGACGCTACTCCTCCGAGTATCCGCACGGCGGTCAGGAATCACGGCGGCGGGCACCACAACCATTCGCTCTTCTGGCATATGCTCCGCCCGGGAAAGGAAAGCAACGCGCCGGAAGGAGTGCTCGCGGAAAAAATCATCACCACGTTCGGAAGCTTCGATAGTTTCAAGGAACGATTCGAGAAGGATGCGCTGGGTATTTTCGGGAGCGGCTGGGCATGGCTCGTAAAAGAACAGTCGGGCGCATTAAAACTGGTAACAACGCCGAACCAGGACAGCCCCCTCATGCAAGGCCTCATGCCCGTAATCGGCCTCGATGTGTGGGAACATGCCTACTACCTAAAACATCAAAACCGCCGCGCGGACTATGTTACGGATTTTTGGAAGGTCGCGAACTGGAAATTCGCGGAGTCGCTCCTGAAATAAGGAAAGAATGGATTAGCTGATACGCGGAACGCCCCCCTCGAACTGGAATTTTTTGATGACGAGTTTCCCGTCAAAGAGATCGGCCTCGAGAATTTTCATGCGCTTGCCGTCCTGCATGGTCCAAACCCCCGGCTCGGGATTCAGCGCCCGCACCATCCGCCATATCTTCTCGGGAGAGTCCTTTTCCAAATCAACAAAGCCGTCAGCAGACGAGATTTTTTTCGTATGCGTAGCCAAAGCCTCGTCTTGCGCCTGCGGCACTATGTCCCCTGAAACGTAACGAGGGAAAAATTCTATAATCAAATCGGCACTGGCCTCGGCAAGCTTCCCCGCAAGCGTCGCATATGTCTCAGAAGAACATATGCCAACCCGCTTCGCGGCGATGATGGGTCCATGATCGACTTTTTCGTCCATCAAAAACAAAGTCGTTCCGGTTTCCGGATCGCCCGCGAGAATAGGGGCCTGAATGGGCGTTGCTCCCCGATAGCGCGGCAAAAGCGACGGATGGACGACCGCGATGCCCTTGGGAAAAACTGCGAACGCCGAAAGGGGAAGGATCGAGCCGTACGCGGCAAGAATGCCGCAATCAGCGCGATAGGCGGCAAGCTGCGAAACGAAAGAATCATCGATCCGCTCCGGCTGGAGCACGTCTATGCCGGCTCCGAGCCCCAAAACAAGCTCTTTCACAGGCGGGGGAGACATGATCTTCCTCCTGCCTCGCGGCCGATCGGGATTCGTAACGAGAGCGACAGGCGGCATGCCGGCGCGAATAAGCCTCTCAAGTATGGTTGCGGCGAATGCCGGCGTCCCGAAAAAAACGTATTTCATGTCTTAGGGCGCAACTGTCCGCACGTCCTTCGCCTTATCGATAAAAAGAACGCCGTTCAAATGATCTATCTCGTGCTGGAAAACGCGCGCAAGGAAGCCGGTTGCGCGCAAGCGAAATTTCTTCCCGTCGGTATCCTGCCCCTCAAGCCAGATCTTCGTCGGACGGCGCACAAGGCCGAATGTCCCGGGCACCGAAAGGCATCCCTCCTCCATCTCGTCCTCATCCGGAGAAACTTTCGCGATCTTCGGATTAAATATGGCATGGACCTTGGAAGG
>JAHFLN010000023.1 GCA_023244835.1 Candidatus Harrisonbacteria bacterium | reverse complement strand
TCACGAAGGAGGACCTCGTATTGATAATGAAGGAGATTATCCGCTTAAACGGCGCCCAGGACTCGGTTGCGGACGACATAGACCACTTGGGAAACCGCCGCCTCCGCCCGGTAGGGGAGCTCTTGCAGAATCGCTTGCGTCTCGGTCTCGCGAAGCAGCGCAGGATCATCCAGGACCGCATGTCGACCTTGGACTTGGACACCCTCACGCCTTCTCAACTCATCAGCGCGCGGGCGCTCATGTCGATCGTGAAGGAGTTTTTCTCGTCGTCCCAGCTTTCGCAGTTCATGGACCAGATCAACCCGCTTGCCGAAATCGAGCATAAGCGGCGCATTTCCGCCATGGGTCCGGGCGGCATCACGCAGAAGCGCGCGGGCTTCGAGGTGCGCGACGTCCATCACTCCCATTACGGCCGCATCTGTCCCATCGAGACGCCTGAAGGCGTGAACATCGGCTTGGTTAACCACCTCGCGAGTTTCGCGCGCGTGAACGAATTCGGCTTCATCGAGACGCCCTATGTCGTGGTGAAGGACGGCACGGCGACGAAAGAGATAAAGTGGCTGAACGCCTTGGACGAAGAGCGCTCGAAGATCGCGCACGGCGGCGTCGACCTCTCGGATGCGAAGCATTCGAACGAGATCGTCGAAGCGCGCGTCGAGGGCGAGCCGAACGTGTGCCGCAGGAACGAGCTGGATTACGTGGATATCGCCCCGCACCAGTTCCTCTCCGTCGCGACCTCGCTTATCCCGTTTTTGGAGCACGACGACGCGAACCGGGCGCTCATGGGTTCGAACATGCAGCGGCAGGCCGTAGGTTCGGTGCGTCCCGAGGCTCCCTACGTCGGCACCGGCATTGAGGAAAAAGCGGCCCGCGACTCGGGCTATCTTGTGATCGCGGAGGAAGACGGCGAAGTGACGGCGGTCGACGCGAATTCCATAACGGTGAAGATGAAATCGGAGGTGAAGACGTACTCGCTCGCGAAATTCAAGCGTTCGAACGCGTTCACGTGCATCTCCCAGCGTCCCACGGTCGTGCGCGGACAGAAAGTGAAGAAGGGCGAAGTTCTCGCCGACGGCCCGTCGATCGAGAACGGAGTGCTCGCGCTCGGTCAGAATCTTTTGGTCTCCTTCGTGTCGTGGGAAGGAGCGAACTTCGAGGATGCCATTATTATTTCCGAGCGCGTGGTGCAGGATGACCGCTTCACCTCTATCCATATCGAGGATTATTACTGCGATGTCCGCGACACGAAGCTTGGCCCCGAAATGACGACGCCCGACATTCCGAACGTGTCCGAAGAGAAACTGAAGAACTTGGACGAAGACGGCGTGATCAGGATCGGCGCCGAGGTCCACTCGGGCGATTATTTGGTCGGGAAAATCTCGCCGCGCGGCGAGAGCGAGCTTACCTCGGAAGAGCGCCTGCTCCGCGCTATTTTCGGCGAGAAGGCGCGTGATGTGAAAGACACGTCGCTTACAACGTCGTATGGCAAGCACGGGCGCGTGATCGGCGTGAAGGTGTTCTCGCGCGAGCGGGGAGATAAGCTCGAGCCGGGCATAATAAAGCGCGTGCAGGTCGAGGTGGCTCAGCTCCGGAAGGCGCGCGCGGGTGACAAGCTTGCCGGTCGTCATGGAAACAAGGGTGTTATTTCGCAGGTTCGCCCCGTGGAGGACATGCCGTATCTCGCGGATGGTACTCCTGTCGACATCATCCTGAATCCTTTGGGCGTCGCGTCCCGTATGAACTTGGGACAAATCCTCGAAACCCATCTCGGATGGGCCGCGAAGACCTTGGGGTATCGCGCGCAGACCCCTGCGCTTTCGGGAGCGACCGAGGGGCAGATCAAGACGGAATTGAAGGCTGCGGGCCTGCCCGAGTCCGGCAAAGTGACCTTGTACGACGGCCGCACGGGCGAGGCATTCGCCCGCGAAGTGACCGTCGGCATCATATATATGCTGAAGCTGAACCACTTGGTCGAAGACAAGATCCATATGCGCTCGATCGGACCGTACTCACTGATCACTCAGCAGCCGCTCGGAGGAAAAGCGCATTTCGGCGGACAGCGGTTCGGTGAAATGGAAGTCTGGGCGCTCGAGGGATACGGCGCCGCTCACACGCTCCAGGAGATGCTCACAATCAAGTCGGATGACGTGTTCGGCCGGGCGTCGTCCTACGAATCGATCATCAAAGGCGAGGAGATACAGAAGCCGAACATCCCCGCCGCGTTCAATGTGCTCGTATCCGAGCTGAAGGCCTTGGGCTTGGCCGTCGAACTGCTCGAGAAGAAACAGGAATAATACTAAAACTATGGAACTCGACGGAATCAAATTAAAATTGGCGTCGCCGGCGGATATAAAGACATGGTCACACGGCGAAGTGGTAAAGCCTGAGACCATCAATTACCGCACCCAGCGCCCCGAGAAGGACGGCCTGTTTTCCGAGCGTATCTTCGGCCCTACGAAGGACTGGGAGTGCTACTGCGGCAAATACCGCCGTATCCGCTACCGCGGCATCGTATGCGACAAGTGCGGCGTTGAGGTAACGCGTTCCGCGGTGCGCCGCGAGCGCATGGGTCATATCGAACTTGCCGTCCCGGTCGTGCATATTTGGTACCTTAGGAACATTCCTTCGAAGATCGGGCTTTTCCTCGACGTGCCGATCTCGAAGCTCGAGAAGGTCGTTTATTACGTTTCGTATATGGTGATCTCGGTGAACGACGAGGCGCGCAAGCAGGCGCTTACGGAGATCGAGCGCGAGGTGAAGACGCGCGCGAAGGGCGCGAAGGAAGAGGGGGTATCCGTCGAGGCTCTGGAGACCGCGGCCGAGATCCTGCGCGCCCAGCTGAAGGCTTTGGCGCCCGGGTACATCCTGCAGGAAGCCGAATACCATGGCCTCGCGCGGCGTTTCGGGCACGTGTTCGAGGCGGGTAGTGGCGCATCCGCGGTGCGAAAGATTCTGGAGCAGGCCGACCTGAAGGAGATGATCAAGGACGCGAAGAAGGACGCGGAGCGCGTGAAGGAGCCGGCCGCGCGCGGCAAGCTGCTTCGCCGCCTAAAGCTCCTGACCGGCATGGATAAGAGCGGCATCCGCCCCGAGTGGATGATCATAACCTTCTTGCCCGTGTTGCCGCCCGACTTGCGCCCGATGGTTCCTTTGGACGGCGGACGGTTCGCGACCTCGGACCTCAACGACCTCTATCGCCGCGTCATCAACCGCAACAATCGCTTGAAGCGGCTCATGGAGCTAAAGGCGCCGGAGATTATCATGACGAACGAGAAGCGTATGCTGCAGGAGGCTGTCGATTCCCTGATCGACAACAGCGCCCGGCTCGGCACGCAACAGCTCTCGGTGCAGCGCCGTCCGCTCCGCTCGCTCGCGGACATGCTTAAGGGAAAGCAGGGGCGCTTCCGCCAGAACCTCTTGGGCAAGCGCGTCGACTATTCCGGCCGTTCCGTGATTGTGGTAGGCCCCGAGCTGAACCTCGACCAGTGCGGCCTGCCAAAGAAGATGGCGTTGGAGATTTTCAAGCCGTTCGTGATCTCGAAGATACTCGAGCGCGGCATGGCGCACAACATGAGGAACGCGAGCCGGCTGATCGAGCAGGCATCTCCCGAAATCTGGGCGATACTCGAAGAAGTGATTGAGGGCCGCAAGGTTCTTTTGAACCGCGCCCCGACCCTGCACCGCTTGGGTGTCCAGGCGTTCCAGCCGCTCCTTATAGAGGACCTCGCGATCCGCGTGCCGCCTTTGGTGTGCGCCGCGTTCAACGCGGACTTCGACGGCGACCAGATGGCTGTTCACTTGCCGCTCACGGTCGAGGCCCAGCGCGAAGCCTCGGAGATCATGTTGTCCCGCTTGAACCTTTTGAAGCCGGGAACCGGTGACCCGATCGCCGTGCCGACGCAGGATATGGTGCTTGGCTGCTATTACCTAACGAAGATCGCCCCCGGAACGAAGGGAACGGGCAAGAAGTTCGGCTGCAAGGAGGAGGCGGTCATCGCGCATGACCACGGCTATGTGGCGGTGAACGCGGAGATCGAGGTCGACGGCATGAAGACGTCCGTTGGCCGCCTGTTCTTCAACGCGATCCTTCCCACCGAGCACCCGTTCATCAACGAGCATATGGACAAGAAGCGTCTGTCGCGGCTGATCGGGGTGTTCATCAACGTGTACGGCATCGAGCGCACCGCAGGCCACCTGGATGCGATCAAGAAGATCGGCTTCGAGTACGCGTCGAAGTCCGGCATCTCGTGGGGTATGGACGACCTCGTGTCTCCGCCGGAGAAGGAGGCGATATTCGAGGGCGCGAACAAGGAGGAAGAAGTCGTGCGGACGCAGTTCGACGAAGGGCTTCTGACCGACGAGGAACGTCACGCGAAAGTCGTGGAAATCTGGACAGTCGCAAAGGAGGCGATCAAGCAGGTTGTCACTATGAAGACATTCGATCCGCAGAGCTCGGTATATTCCATTATCGACTCGGGCGCCCGCGGCTCGTGGTCGCAGTCGGTGCAGATGGTCGGTATGAAAGGCTTGGTGCAGAACCCGAAGGGAGACGTTATCGAGCTTCCCGTGAAGACGTCGCTGAAGGAGGGGCATAACGTGCTCGAGTACTTCATCTCGACCCACGGTGCTCGCAAGGGAACGACCGACACCGCCTTGAAGACCGCCCAGGCGGGGTATCTTGCCCGCCGGCTTGTAGACGTGAGTCAGGATCTCGTGGTGCGCGAGGAGGATTGCCGCACGAAGGAGGGTCTTATGATTCTCCGCGCGGATGCCGAGAAGATCGGCGTAAGCTTCGCGTCCCGCATATTCTCCCGCACGGCGGGGCATGATGTAATGTCAGGCAAGAAGGTCCTTGCGAAGGAGGGAGAGATCATCGACCGCGAAACGGCGGAGGCGATCGACGCGGCGAAAGACATTTCGTCCGTCATGATTCGCTCGCTCGTGACCTGCAAGACGCTCTACGGCGTGTGCTCGAAGTGCTACGGGTACGACCTGGGCCATAATAAGCCGATCGAGCTCGGCGGCGCGGTGGGTATTATCGCCGCGCAGTCCATCAGCGAGCCGGGAACCCAGCTCACCATGCGTACCTTCCACCAGGGAGGCGTCGCGGGCACGGACATCACGCACGGTCTGCCGCGCATCGAAGAGTTGTTCGAGGCACGGAGCCCGAAGGGTCGCGCGTTCCTCGCCGAAGAGGATGGCAACGTAGAGTCGATCGAGGAAAAAGGGCTTACGAAAGTGGTCCGGATCGCGACAAATATTCCGGCGAAGAAGGGCGGCAAGGCGAAGGTGGACGAGTATTCGATTCCGCGCTCGGCTCAGCTCTTCGTCACGGTGGGTCAGGAGGTGAAGAAGGGCGACCAGCTCTGCGAGGGGAACATCGACCTGAAGGAAATGTTCCTCTTGAAGGATTCTGCCGAGGTCCAGCGGTACATCGTGAACGAAGTGCAGAGCATCTACGCCGCGGAGGGAACCCCGATCAACGACAAGCATATCGAAATCATCGTGCGCCAGATGTTCTCGCGCGTGGAGATCAAGGAGTCTGGCGATTCGGAATTCATCGTGGGCGACGTCGTTGAGAAGTCGCGTTTCTTCGAAGTTAACCGCGCCTTGAAGCACGATGGCCGCGAGCCGGCGAAGGGTAAGCGGCTCCTCTGGGGAATTCAGAAGGTGGCGCTCTCAACCGAGAGCTTCCTGTCGGCCGCGTCCTTTATGACAACCGCGCGGATCCTCGTGAACGCGTCCGTCGAGGGTAAGACGGATCACCTGCGCGGGTTGAAGGAGAACGTGATCATTGGCCGCCTGATCCCGGTCGGCACGGGTCTCAAGGAGACGCACAACGAGCGCGTGATCGTGCAAGCAGTGGATAAGAGGGAAGACAGCGCTGAAGTGTCAGCCTGACATATCGGTGTTTCGTACAAAACAGCCCGATCAGACGATTGGGCTGTTTTGTTGTCCGGAATTTGGTATTATCGAGAAACGATGCGGTACGACCATTCGAAAATAGAAAAGAAATGGCAGAAGAAGTGGCGCGCCGATAGTCTGTACGAGCCTGCTATCCGGGCAGGCGGGCCTGATTTCGCGCATGCGAAGAAGCCTTATTACAATCTCATGATGTTCCCGTATCCCTCGGCCGAGGGCTTGCACGTGGGGAATATGTACGCGTTCGTGGGCTCCGACGTATTCGGCCGCATGAAGCGCATGCAGGGCTATGACGTATTCGAGCCGATAGGTCTGGACGGCTTCGGTATTCATGCCGAAAACCACGCCTTAAAGATCGGGGCGAATCCCATGGTCCAGGCAAAGGTTTCCGAAAAGCGCTTCTACGCCCAGCTCGACGCTATCGGCAATGGCTTCGCGCGTGAGGAGAGCTTAGAGACGTATGACCCTGCCTATTACAAATGGACGCAATGGCTCTTTATGAAGATGTTCGAGCGCGGTTTGGCGTATCGCAAGGAAGCGGAGGTGAATTGGTGCACGGGGTGCCTCACGGTTCTCTCTGACGAGCAGGTTGAAGGCGGAAAATGCGAGCGCTGCGGGAACATAGTCGAGAAGAAGCGGCTCGAGCAGTGGTTTATGAGGATTACGGACTACGCGGAACGTCTCCTCGCAAATATTGATGAGCTCGATTGGTCGGAGAAGGTGAAGATCGCGCAGAGGAATTGGATAGGGAAGTCGGAGGGGGTGAATATCAAATCGCGGGTGAAGGATCTCGGTATCGCGTTCGAGGCCTTCGATTCCGTTCCGCAGACATTCGCCGCGCAGACCTTCACGGTGATTGCGCCCGAGCATCCGCTTGTGCATGACCTCGTGCGCGGCACGGAGCACGAGGCGGCGGTCATGGCATTCGTCGGGAAAATGAAGAAGGCGCGTGCGGCACGCGAGTACGACGCGGTAAAGGCGGAGCCGGAAGGCATCTTTACGGGGCGGTATGCCGAGGATCCGTTCGGCACGGGGGATTTACCGATATGGGTCGCGTCGTACGCGGTCGCGGATTATGGAACGGGCATCGTGCATTGTAGCGCGCACGACGAGCGTGATTTCGCGTTCGCGAAGAAGTACGGAATTCCGCTCAGGGCCGTTATGGTGCCGAAGGACTCCGAAGAGGCGGAAAAGGTCAGAAGTCTTAAATATGCCTATTGCCGCGATCCGCACGGGGTGATGGAAGCGCCGGCCGAATTAGCGGGGATGGAGTGGGGGGCGGCGCGCGAAGCGGCGATCGCATATTTGGAAAATAAAGGATATGCGTACCGCATGACGACCTATCGCCTGCGCGACTGGCTGATATCCCGCCAGCGCTACTGGGGTCCGCCAATCCCTATGATCAAGTGCGAGAAGTGCGGATGGCAGGCGGTTCCCGAGGCTGACTTGCCGGTCGTCTTGCCGCGCGTGAAGGAATTCCGGCCGACGGGTACGGGCAAGTCGCCGCTCGCGTCAGTGAAATCATTTTATGAAACTTCCTGCCCGAAATGCGGCGGAAAGGCACGCCGCGAGACGGACGTGTCGGACACATTCCTCGATTCATCCTGGTATTTCATGCGGTATCTCGACCCGCATGACGAAAAGCGGATATTCGATGCGGGGGTTGTCGAGAAGTGGCTGCCGGTCGATATGTATATCGGCGGCGCCGAGCATTCCGTACTCCATCTGCTCTACGCACGCTTCGTGACGATGGTCCTTAAGGATATGGGCTATATCGGCTTCGAGGAGCCATTCACGGTATTTCGTGCGCACGGACTCCTGATAAAGGAGGGGGCGAAAATGTCGAAGTCGAAGGGAAATGTGGTGAATCCCGACGAATATGTCGCGCGCTTCGGTGCGGATACGCTCCGTACGTATCTCATGTTCCTCGCGCCCTTCTCGCAAGGCGGCGACTTCCGTGACGAGGCGGTCTTGGGCGTCTATCGGTTTCTGAATCGGGTATGGGAGATGGCGCATGACGCAAAATCCGAAGCACGAAATCCGAAATCCGAAACCGATCCGGAAAAAGCAGAGAAGGCCCTGAATATCGCGATAAAGAAAGTTACGGAGGATATCGGGAGTCTGAAATATAATACGGCTATTTCCGCGCTCATGATATGTCTGCGCTCATTTGAGGAGGGTGGCGTGTCGAAGGGTCAATTCATGTCGTTCCTGAAGCTTCTTGCTCCTTTTGCGCCGCATATGGCGGAGGAGATATGGCATGCGTTAGGAGAAAAGAGCTCTATTCATCGAGCATCGTGGCCTGAATTTGATGAGAAAATCATACGGGAGGATTCGTTCGATCTGGTTGTGCAGGTGAACGGCAAGACGAGGGGTACGGTACGGGCGGAAAGGGGGGTGGATCAGGCAGACGTTGAGGCGCTTGTGCGGGGCGATGCATTGCTTGCGAAGTGGATCGGGGAGAAAGAGCCAAAACGCGTCATATTCATTCCCGATAGGCTTATCAACTTTATTATTTAGGCGTGCGGAGGGTATATTGAGAAGGTGTTCAGGCTATTTTTTCTTGTCAGCTTAGCGATATTGTCATTCGCGCCTACTGCGCATGCGGGATATGTGGCGTGTCCGTATTCCAACACATCGACTGCCGACGAATGTCCGTCGGGGCTGACGGGATGGGTGCGTTTTCCTACAGGGGCAACATTTTGCAGTACCGGCTATAACGCGAGCAATTACTGCTATGGAGGACCGGTGGGAGCAGACGGCGATAGCGGGTTATTGACGCTTTATGGGGCGAAATCGACCGATGCCTTATGTATCCAAGCGGTGCCGAATTGCGGCGTCGCGGCGCCAAATAGCATTTCGGCGGCAGGGGGAACGGGGAAAATTACTGTGTCATGGAGCTCCTCGGGCGGGGGAACAAGCTTTACTCTGAAGCGCGGGACGGCAAGCGGTACTTATGGCACAACGGTCGCAAGCGGCATTTCGGGATATTCGTATAACGATACGACCGTTACGAACGGCACGAGATATTACTATGTCGTGACGGCGACGAATTCGTACGGCACGAGCGGCAATTCGTCATCGGCTTCGGCATACGCGCTCGCGAAGCCGACGCTTTCAAGTGCCGTAGCGGGGGACGCGCAGGTTACCCTTACGTGGACGGCGGTAACGAATGCGACGGCATACAGCATAAAACGAAGGACATCACCTACGGGAACGATCACCACGATCTCTCCGGGGAATGTCACGACATATACGAATACCGGCCTCACGAATGGTACAACCTATTATTACGAGGTAACGGCGACGAATACGATAGGACCGAGCGCGAGCGATTTGTCGAATCAGCTTTCGGCGACGCCTCAGCCGCCGGCTCCCACTGCCCCGACGCTCACGGGAACGCCGGGTGACACCACAGCTTTTTTGTCATGGACCGCGCCTACAAATGCCGTTACGTATACCTTGAAGCGTAGTACGACATCAGGTAGCGGGTACGTGGCCATACCAGGCGTGACGGCAACGACCTCGTTGACGTATCTGGATATCGGCCTTGCTAATAATACCTCGTATTATTATGTCGTAACCGCGACGAATGTGTCCGGCACGAGTCCGAATTCGGCGCAGGTCGCCGTAAAGCCCATCGCGACCCCCGTCTTGGCCGCAGTGGCTGGGACTGCCAAGGTTAATCTCTCCTGGCCCGCTTCGGCAGG
>JAHFLN010000022.1 GCA_023244835.1 Candidatus Harrisonbacteria bacterium | reverse complement strand
CCGGAAGGCCGCCGGCCCACTCGAGTCCGGAAAAACCCAGTTCTGCGCATAATTCCAAAAGCTCATGAACTGACGTTCCCGCGCCGACCGAAAGAGCAACGGTCTCGGGAAGCGCATCGGAAACGCCCATGAAGCGGATATCGGGCTTCACGACGAGTCCCGGAAACATGGTATCGGCGAAAAGCACGTTCGTACCCCCGCCTAATATGAAAATCGGAAGCGACTTCTCCGCGGCGAAACGCGCGGCGGAAAAAAGGGCGGTGATGCCATCCGCATGACAAAAATAGCGGGCAACGCCGCCGATCGCATAATGGCTATGACCCTTCAAAGGGACGTGTTCGAGTATCATCGAAAAAAGAAATGGATTGCTCCCGTGGGAGGCGATTAGTTGACCCCTGGTAACCAATGGTAATAAGTGAGTGCTGGAATCGCCTCCCGAATACAGTATGGGCAAAAACAAAAGGCCCCGCAAGCGGGGCCTTTTGCCATTGGTTGGGGGTCATGTCCAAGCGAATAATATTAGCCTGATCACTACCCTCACTTACCTTTTCATAGCATATCAGAATATCTTCCCGCTGTCAAATATATTGACTTATTACAAAATAATGTGGTATCAATATATACCTGTCCGCATCGTGCGGATATCGCTATCTTTGGCAAAAGAAAGGGGCAACCATGCTGCTCGACGGAGATGACGGTTCGGAAGAATGGGATGACGAAGATGACACGGAATGGGAAAACCGGCCGAAAGACGCGGACCGCTTCGGTCTCGACCTATGGACCGGGAGCTACGGAGACGAGCGAGAGCGAGAACGCGGATCCGAACGCGAGGCGGGACTGTTCTACGGTTTCCGCCCGCCTCAGGAAACGACGTCCCAGGCGCTCCTCGATTTCGACGTTGAGAATTTCACGGATAATGAGGCGCTGCATTTGGCGGAGGTTCCACCCGAACGGTGCCTCTTCGGCCAAGCGATGTTCTACGGGCGCGTCACGGACTGTGCCTGGATGGACGAGGACTATATGTCCTCAGAGCTTTGGCGACAGCGCGACAAGCTCGACATCTTTATCGGCAAGGACATGCATGACCTAGGAGGCCCTTGGCGCATGTTCCTCGTCATCCGAACGAACTTCGGATCGCAGATCGAAGAAGTGGAACGCGCCGAAGGCCAATAAAGAAGATTGAGCAGAAAAACGCGGAAGACTCAGACCCGGGACCGTTACGATGGCCCCGGGTTTTTTCATGTCTTTTTAATTACTAGAAAGAAATACGGTAAGAAATATTCCCTATCGTATCTCGAACGTCACGTTCACGCTAACCTGCGCCTCGTCCGTTCCCGGCTCGAATGCGGGAGAGGAAGCCTCTCCGCCCATAGCCATATCCGCCTTCATATACATCGGTCGCGGATACCCCCCGCCGGAATTCTCGGAGAACGTGACCACGCGCCCGATCGATACGCCCGCAGCGCGCGCAAGCGCCTCGGCCTTCGCGCGCGCTTTCATAAACGCCTCCGCCCGCGCGGACGAAAGATATGAATCAACGCTCTCAACGGAGAAGGATGGTCCGGAAATCTGGTTCACGCCGGACGCGGGAAGAGCGCCCACGATCTTCCCGGCATTGTCGAGATTCCGCACCTTCACGGTTACGCTTTGCGTTATCTGATATCCGTCAATCGAGGATCTGCCGGTCTTCTGATCATACGAATACTTAGGCGAGAGATTATACGAGCTCGTCTGTATGTCTTTCGGATCGACCCCGAACCCCTTCACGATAGCTGCCGCCTCGTTCATCTTCCTCGTATTCTCCTCCTGAATCGCCGTGGCGCTCGCCCCCTCGGAAACGACCGAGAACGTGATAGTCGCGAGATCGGGCTTGATCACGGCCTTCCCGTCAGCGGAAACCATAATCGTGCGGCTCGGCACGAGCGATCGCGACCAATTGCACGCGGCAAATGCCACGACTATGAGCGCGAGCGTTCCCGCCCACACGAAAACCGTACGAGACCACGCCATAACCACCTCCTTCGTTACGCCTCCTGTGCTTGTTGCCATATGGTTGTTATTTCCTTTTCGTTAAGACTCGCGCCCCCGACCAAAAGGCCTAGTATGTCCTTCTTCTCGAGAAATCCTAGGGCAGTGGAAGCCGTTACGGACCCTCCGTATAGATACGATACCACGGCCGGATACCCTCCATGCAAAACCTCCTTTTCGATGAATGCGATAGTATGCGCGACGTCCGTTGGATTCGCAAGCTCTGCGCCAGGAGTCGTGCTGATCGCCCATACGGGCTCATACGCGATGAAAATGGAGGGATGCCCCATCGTAATCCGGGAGAGCGCCGTTGCAATTTGACGTTTTAAGACCTCATGCGTCTGTCCTAGATCCCGTTCGGCGCGAACCTCGCCGACGCAGAGAACCGGTACGAGCCCGTCCGAAACGGCAAGCGCGAGCTTCTCAGCGATGACATCATCCGTCTCGCCCTCTCTACGACGATCGGAATGCCCGATGATTACATAGGTCGCGCCGCGCACGGCAAGGTCAGGGGCGTAATCCTGCGCCCCAAGCGAAGCGTGAGAAAGCGCTGCCCCGACATCGTCTAAAAAGGCGTGCGGCGGACAAATAACCATCCCCTCCCTATCGCTCCCGCGCGCGAGCGCCACGGCATCGGCCTCCGTCGTTATCTTCCCCTTCCAATTAGCTACTACGATCTTGCTCATTCACTCCATATTACCACGCCGGATACGATGCGGAAGCTACATCCGGTGGTCGTAATACCACTTCATCACGTCATGGCCGATCGGCACGGCATTCAAGCTTCCCGTTTTCGCGTCTTCAACGAGCACAAGCACGGCAAGCTCTGGATCGTCCGACGGGCCATAGCCCATGAAAAACGCGTTCGTCTTGGCATTGTTCTGTATCTGCGCGCTGCCGGTTTTCCCCGACGTCTTATATGAAAGATCGTACAGAGCGCTTGCGGTACCATAAGGCTTTCCGACCACGTCGCGCAAACCCTGCCTGACCGCGAGAAGCTCGTCCTTCCACGAGGAAAAGTCATGGAAGACCTCGGAAGCCGCGCCGAAGAGAAAATGCGGCTGCATGCCGACTCCTCCGTTCGCAATGGACGAAAAGAAGCTCAAAAGCCGGATGGGCGTCACGCCGAGATCCCCCTGCCCGATACTCACGTTATACGTATCGCCGATAGTCCACGGCCGTCGCGTACGCGCCTCTTTCTCAGCCGGCGCGGGCAGGAAACCGATGGATTCACCGGGAAGGTCAATGCCCGTTTTCGCGTCCATGCCGAATTCCCGCCAATACTCGTTAAGCTTCGTTATGCCGAGACCGCGACTCCGCCCAACGCTATTGCAGGACGAAGCCGTACATCCGCCA
Source organism: Candidatus Harrisonbacteria bacterium (assembly GCA_023244835.1). GTDB lineage: Bacteria > Patescibacteriota > Minisyncoccia > UBA6257 > UBA11618 > CALRGO01. The sequence goes on along the minus strand of JAHFLN010000022.1, from coordinate 6,597 downwards.
CCAATCACGTAGAAGAAAACGTTGCTCGAGCGCGCGAGCGCGGAATAGAGATTGACGCGCCCTTGGGGACGCCAATCGAGAAATCGATTCGGATGTTCGGGATCATACGGGTTCGGCAGCTCGAGATATCCGGGGGAATAAACCGAAAAATCAGGATCGATAAGACGCTCATGAAGCGCGGCGAGTGCGACGAGGGGTTTTATCGTCGATCCTGGGCTATATACGCCGGAAATAGCCCTATTGAAAAGAGGTTTAAGCGGATCGGAAAGGTATGCGGCCGGATCATTATTATCGAACGAAGGAAGGGAGACGAGCGCGAGCACCTCGCCAGTCTTCGGATTCATTGCCATGCCCACGCCCGAAGTCTTTCCGAGAGACGCGAGACCCTCCTTGAAGCGGGTGTAAAAATACTTCTGGAATTCCCCGTCGATCGTTGTTTTCAAAGGAAGTCCCGCCTGAGCCTCACGAAGACGCTTCTCTTGAAGAATGGTTCCCCGCGCATCACGATACGTGACCCTCGCCCCGTCCGTACCCCGAAGAGCGGCGTCGTATGCGGCCTCGAGTCCCGCGGCTCCTTCTCGGGACGACTTGAAATCAACGCCCTTCGTATAACCCACGATAGGAGCGAAAACGGCCGCATCGGGATATTCGCGCCGATAATCATCCTCGATCACGACCGCATCGCTTCCCAAGGCACGCAGGTCGATCACCTGTTCGGCGGGAACATCGCGCGCAAGCGTCACGCGCACGGCGCTTTCGAGATCGGCGCCGCGGACGAGAGAACGCACGTCCTCGGAGTCCATGCCGAGAATGTCCGCGACCCGGGAAATGACACTCCCGGGATCGGCATTGTGCGGACGATACAGCTCCGCGATATCGATGCTTACCCGAAAACTCGGGATATTCGAGACGAGAGGAACGCCGAAACGGTCGGTAATTATTCCCCGATATGCGGGGATGACGAGCTCCTTGTCGACATTCGCCGCGGCACGAGCGCTATAAAAAGAAGCTTGGAACGAATCGAGATACGCGACACGGATGAAAAAGATGGTTATGAGGAGAGCGGCGCAACCGCCAACGAGAAAAAAGGGTATGCGCGACAAAGGCATCTCGAGACGCGAAGCCCCTGTCCAATCGTCAAAAATGGAATCTTCAAGATGGGTATCGTCCCTTTTCATGGTAAAAACGTCCGAAAGCGGCATGGAAGAGAATCCCGATAATAGCCGTGCATGCCGCCTCTATCGCGACGGAATAAGGATGCAGAGCTATGAACCCCGGGTCAATAAGGGCATAGAGGACGAGGATCGCGACAAAAAGAGAGGCGAGGTAGCTCGGCAGGGGCCGCAAAGGAAAAAAACGCCGAATGCCATACGCGCATATAAGCGCGGTGAAGACGGCATACGAAGGCGCCATGAATCCGGAAAGCGCGAAAAGCATTAAAGAGGCGATCAAAGACACGACGATATAAGGAAAAAAACCGGGCAAGACAAAGGCATAGGCGGCAAGAGCGGCGAGAATCCAGTTAGCCCTAAGCCCCTCAGGACCGGCAAAAAGCGATACCTGAATCGCGGCGGCAAAAATACCGAAAGCGACTCCTTTTAGAAATCGGGAGTCCATTGCATAATCGCGATCTCCGTGAGGTCTGCCGAAACATACGGGATGCGAACAACCGCTTCCTGAAAGATGCCGCCCGAAGAATCGGGATAAGCCGACTCGACCGTGCCGATAAGGAGTCCGTAGGGCAATTCCTTGCTTGCGGAAATGATCCGGTCGTGAGGAGCGATATGTTTGTCGCCGCCGATCATCGCGATGCGAATCGTCGGCCCTCCCTGAAGAAGTCCGGGGATCTTTGCCTGGCCGATGCGCACGGGAATCTCCCAGTCGGGACTTCCCACGAGCCGCACAACGCTATGCTCTTTGGAAACCTCGACAACTTGTCCTATGAGCACGTCCCCGAGCATCGCAGGCATCATGACCCGGACCCTCTGACCAGCGCCGCGATCGACAGCCAAAGAAGCGCTGTTATTGAAAGGATACGCAGCAAATACCCGGGCAACGATCGGCGCATCGGGAGAAGGAGCCGCGGAAGGAACGGAGGGGAAGTTCTCGGGAATGACGGCGCACCGAGTACTCTGGGCCAGGCGCAGCGCGGATGCGGAAAGACGGTAACGCGTTTCTCCCGAAACGAGAATGAGAATCCCGACGAGGAGAACGCCTAGGAAAAGAATGATGCGCGGGCGCATACGGGAGCGTGTCAAACCCTGATATCGCGCGGAATCAGGGGATGATTCAGAACGGGAGAGTACTGTTCGAAGTTCTCGACGGTAATGCCCGTTCCGCGGGCGACGCATGTAAGAGGGTCATCGACCACGACCGTTCGGATCGAAAGCTCTTTAGCGATCAGCTGATCAAGGCCCCGGAGAAGGCTTCCTCCGCCGCACAGATGAATGCCGTGACGCAGTATGTCGCCCGCGAGCTCCGGAGGAGCCGCCTCTATAACCTCGCGAATCGCCTCGACGATCATCTTGACCGAGCGGATGATCGCGGTGCGGATATGCGAGTCCTTCACGACAACCTCCTTCGGAAGCCCGGTTGTGAGATCGCGACCGCGCACCGCAAGTTCCGATTTCTCATCCGTCTGGAGAGCGGACCCTATGGCTATCTTCAGTTCCTCGGCAGTTGGCTCGCCGATGACGAGCCTGAACTCGTCACGAATAAAACGGATAATATCGTCATTCAGCTTGTCCCCTGCCACCTTGAGACTCTTCGAGGTGACCGTGCCGCCCATGGATATGACGGCTATCTCGGTCGTGCCGCCACCGATGTCGACAATCATGTTCGCCGTGGGATCCTGAATCGGCAATCGCGCGCCGATCGCGGCCGCGAGCGACTCCTCGATGAGATAGGCGTTGCGGACGCCCGCGCCCACAATGGCATCTTCGACCGACTTCCGCTCGACTTCGGTGAGATTGCTCGGAATGCCGACAACCGCTCGACGATAGCTGAAAAACGGGCTCGTGCCCGAAAGGCGCTTCAGGAAATGACGCATGACCTCCTGGGTCATCTCGAAGTCGGAGATGACGCCGTTCACGAGCGGACGAACGACGTTCACGTAATTGGGCGTGCGGCCAAGCATCTTCTTAGCCTCGTTGCCGATCGCGAAAACGTTTCCGGTTTTCACGTTGACCGCGGCGATCGAAGGCTCGTTGACCACGATCCCCCGTCCGGAAAGGTAGATGAGGGTGTTCGCGGTACCGAGATCGATACCGACGCTCTTGCCGAAATAATTGAAATCAAATGCCATGGCTCAATGAGGCTATCGCCTCGGACATGGGCACGAGAGTTCCTGCGCGCTCGCCCCGCTTCGACACTTCGAGCGCATCGCCCGTCTTCTCGCTCACGACAGCGCGGAACGGCAGGCCTATGAGGTCTGCCGAAACGAATTTTTCCCCGGGCGAAACATCACGATCGTCCCATAAGACCTCGATACCCGCCGACGAAAGCGCGTCATAGGCGGCTTTCGCGCGCGTGCCGCCGCGCGTGAAATCGAGCAGATGAACCTGGAACGGGGCGATGCTCGAAGGCCATGCGAGCCCCTGATCCGCATGATGGACCTCGACCACGGCGCCCATGAGCCGGCTTATGCCGATGCCATAGGAACCCATCACGACATGCTTCCGCTCCCCGCGCTCGTCCGCGAAGCGGAGATCGAGCGCTTCGGAATATTTCGTGCCGAGCGGGAAGATATTGCCGACCTCGATCGAGGTCTTCTTCGCGACCGCGCCACCGCATGCGGGACACGCCGCCCCGTCCGCGAGCTTCGATATTTCGGAATTCTCGGCATGGGAGCATTTCGCGCACACGAAAATCTCGTCCTCGCCTACGGGAGAGACGACCTGGAACTCATGCGTGACACTCGCGGTAAAGGCGCCGCCTCCGGCCGCGACATACAGCGCGTCCAAGCCGCACCGGCGGAACACGCGCAAATACGCCTCCTTAACGACAAGATAGAACCGCTCGAAATCATCCTGCGAGGAATGGAAGCTGTACAAGTCCTTCATGATGAACTCGCGGCCGCGAAGGACTCCCGACTTGGCACGCGGCTCGTTCCTGAATTTCGTCTGTATCTGATATGCGGAAAAAGGAAGGTCGCGATACGAGCTCACGAAGTGCGTCGCGATGTCGGTAAGCACCTCCTCGTGCGTCCAGCCGAGCACGTACTCTACCGCATCGCCGTTCTTCCCGCGCACATCATAGCCAACGTCGACCGAGAACCTGCCGGTCGCGTCGAGATACTTGCGGTCAAGGAGCGCGGGCAAGAGAAGCTCCTGGCCGCCGATCGCGTCCATTTCCTCACGCACGATGGCGGAAATTTTTTTTAAAACCCGAAACCCGAGCGGAAGATAAGAATAAACTCCCGCGGAATTCTTGTGGACAAAGCCGGCACGCTCGAGAAGCCGCGCATTCACCGAAAGGGCATCCTTAGGATCGTCGCGAAGGGCTTTCGTGAAGAGCGTGGATTGCAGCATTCCTTCATTGTATGCGCAGAAACGGAAAAGGCAAGGAAACGCCGGGAATTACGGAACTGGATTTCAAAAAAGAGCTCCGACGTCCTTAAACGTGACGATAATGATAAGAGTAATAAGAAGCATGAAACCGGCCGCGTTCGCGCGCAACTCGACATGCGGAGCGAACTTCCTGCCACGAAGGATCTCGATCGCGACGAAGAGAAGCCTGCCGCCGTCCAAGGCTGGTATGGGAAGAAGGTTCAGAACCGCGAGATTCAGGGAAATGACCCCGAGAAGCTGGAGGATATAGGAGATGCCCATGGTCCCGGCATGGGTCGCGATCGCGAAGATGCCAACCGGCCCCACAATCTGCGCGGGCTCGCGGAAGATCGCCGCGATACCCGTGATAACCGACCAGCCGATAGCGCACGCGGCGAGGAAGCCGCGGTAAAGGCCTGGAAAAAAGCCTGAAGGCGAGGCGCCGCTTTCCCGAAGCGCGACGCCCAAAGCGCCCTCGTCGGGCGATGGATGAGCCCGCGGCACGGCCGCGATATGAACCCTGCTCCCCTCGCGGAGCACGTCGAAAGAAAGCGGCTGGCCGGCATGGGAATCGACAAAGGAAACGAAGCCGGGCGCATGGGGAAAATCGGCAATGATATCGCCTGGCTTCATCCCGGCATGCTCTGCGGGACTTCCGGGAATAACGCTCTCAACGAGAAGCGCGGACGGGGAGCCGAGCCAAAACGCCCCGGAAAAAACCAGCCATCCGGCAAGGAAATTCATGAAAACGCCGGCAAAAAGGACGATCGCGCGCTGATAAGCCGGATAGCGCACGAACGAGCGTTCGCCCGCATCGTCGAGCTCGCCATGCAATTTAACGAAACCGCCGAGCGGCAGGGCATTCACGCTATACCGCGTCTCGCCCCGCTTCGAAGAAAAAAGGCGCGGCGGGAAGCCGATGCCGAATTCGAGCACGTTCATATGAAACCACTTGGCCGCGGCGAAATGCCCGAGCTCATGCACGAAGACGAGGAACGAAAGGCCGATTAAAACGGTGATGAAGCCAAGCATGCGAGTGCCTACAGGATACTATACGAAGATTCATGCGCGATACTTGACATTAAATAAATTATAGTAGATTATATATAAAGATCTCCGACATGGAGAAGATGCGCGCCATGGTGGCACGCGAACGGAAGCGAGGCATGGGGGGCCGAAGGAGTGGAACCATGCCGCACACGGTCTTCACGGAAGACGGCGAAGCGATCGAAGTGAATCGGCACCTGGACGACCTAGATCCGCACGACGGGAACTGCACGTACATACGGCACGAGCACCTCGTAATCGGCGTACGCAAAGGAAATACGCCCACGTATCCGATGATCATCTCGACCCATTACGTGCTCGATCCGCAAACGGACATTTTCATGCTCCAGGGAATGACGACGGCGGAAATGCCGGATTATTCCCTGATCGTGAAGGTATTGGGCGAGGTGGAATGGGCAAAAACCGTCCCTCTCCGAATCAAGCATCCGGGAATGACCGAATCGGCATTCAGTCTCTCGCCGTTATGACGAAAACCGGCGCACTGCGCCACAAAGCGGGAACCCTAGGGAATCCTGCTTTTTTCATGCGTAATATTGACATATTTATACTTAAATGCTATAATAATAACGTTGATAACTGAAGCGCTCCGTTGTGGTGACGGAGCCGAATATGGCACGAGAAAAGGACACGAGATCATGTGCGACGTAGCAGAATTGAAATGGGATGACCTGGCAATAGTCACGGTCAACAAAAGAGAGGTCTTCGTGAACGATGCGCTGAGCGGGGACCGCGTGGAGTATGAACTGCGCGGAACGATCCTCATCGGCACGAAAAACATGGGTGCGCAAGCGGATGGCATCGCCATACGCTCGTACATGTGGAGCGAAGAGTTGGGAATGTATCTTCTCGCGTCGAGATGCGACAACGTGACCGCAATCACGGTGGGCGGCGCGGGAGTCCTGGTGAACGACGCTCTGCCACGGGACGCGCAATGGGCGCGGAATCAAGACCTCTTGATCGGCATGGCGAACCCGGGCACGAG
>JAHFLN010000021.1 GCA_023244835.1 Candidatus Harrisonbacteria bacterium | reverse complement strand
AGGAAATCGCGGCGATCGTGGATAATGTGAAAAACGGCAGGTCAGCGCTTTCGTCGGGAAGCGCGCCAGAACCCCTCGAAGAGACGAAAGGGGGGGAGATATTAAAGATCCGGTAATATGAGGAAGCTCTGGGCGATTCGCGCGATTATGGGCGCGGCGCTCGGCTTTCTTGCGGCTTCGTGCGCATACGCGCAGTATATGCCGCCGGGCGGAACATACGTGCCGCCGCCTTCGGGCGGGGGTAATACGCCTCCTCCTTCGGGCGGCGGGACATATACTCCTCCAGCAGGAGGGGGAGGATCGGTTCAGTATGCCGTTACTGTTCAGAAGATCGGAACGGGATCGGGTATGGTGGCGGGAGGTTCTTCTATACAGTGCGGATCGTCGTGTACGGCATCAATTATGCAAGGAATGACGCTTATGCTCACAGCAGCGGCGGATTCCGGATCGTCGTTTGTGGGATGGTCGGGTGATTGTTCCGGTTCGAGCGCGTCATGCACGGTCGTCGTAAGTGGAAATATGAGCGTTACGGCGCAGTTCGATGCCAATCAATCAACCGGTTTAGGAGGAGGTGATACGGGCAATGGTAACGGGGGTGGTTCCGGATCTGATACGGAGTATGTTTCTTCTACGGGCGCGTCATATTTTTACGAGCAAATAAAGGAAGCGGCTCCGAAGATTCGTAAACGGTGGGCCGGATACACGCCGGTGATTGGGCAGATCGCGCCGCGCGCGCTGCCGTTCGTGGGCAGTGTTCTGGGGACCAACTGGCGCTTTTCCACCGCGAGCGGTGAGCCGGTCGCGCAGGGATCCTTAACCGGCCCGGGATCGCATATGGCCATAACGGCGAATCTGTATACGGGAGATCTCGGAGCGCGGTTCGACGGAAAAACAGGGTGCTGGATGGTGTCATATGATACCGGATTGGGAAATGAGCGGAAAAGTTTTTATAGGTGCAAGGGAGACGTATATCAGGAGGAATCGGTGCTCGCGTCCGATGGGATGGCGACGCGGGTCGCTCTTCTTATGCACGGCCCGACCTTGTTTGCGTCGTTTGGCGAAGACGGCGATCCTGCGCTTTTTGCGGTGAGTCCTGGAACTATACCGGACGCGCTTCCGGCGAGCTGGAAAGGCGCGCCTGTGCCGAAAGCAAAGGATCCGCTCGTGCCTATGCAAAAACTCCTCGATTTTATTCCGAAGAAGGCGGCATCGCTCATGAGGGATGTATTCGCTCCCGCCGCGCGCGCCGCGGACAAGGCGCTTACATCACTCGATATATTCGGGAAGATCGGGGAGTATAAAGCGGTGAGTGCCGACCTCGTAGCATCGGAGCGGTCATTTCTCGCGATGGATATATTCAGCGCGGATGCCGATATGAATGAGGTGGATGTGGCATTGGCGAATTATCAGTATCTCGGGACGCGGGTCAGGACAGTGCGCGACGAGCTGGGCCGCGCGGCTATCTTTATCCGCGATGGCGGATGGACGTGGGGAGAAGCGGGAACAGTGCCGGGCTTACGTGATGCGGGGATCGAGGGTCTTCCCGCAAACTTCCTTATGCAGGTGCCGGGAGAATCCTTCGACTTCTATATGCTTAAAGGTCCGGAGGGCGCACGGGAAATTTCCCGAGGGAGTTGCGCTCGTGTCGCAAACGATGACGGATCGCAGTCTTTGTCGTGCGTGAAAGGCCGCGTATCGGAGGCGCAAGCGCGCGCGGTCGCGAAGGCGGGGGTGGCATACGCGCGTGCGGTTTCCGAGGCGCGCGGTGTGGCCCGGGGAATAGAGGACGCTTTGTTTTTAGGGACCGAAAAATAGCGTCATGGATATATTGAAAAGAAAGATGGTCGTAAGTCCTCGAATCGGTCGGATATGAGGGTTGACAGGGGTCTTTTTATGACTATACTGAATGATACTGAAAGGCATGGCAGACTGCTGAAACATAAGGATCGTTTCGTGGCTCGTGTATAAGGCCGCGACAAGCGGTTTTTGTTTCGGAAGGCGCTCTCACCGACTGGTATTTGATAAGCGAATACGGAGTAAAGCAAAGGTAAGAATCATGCCGTGCCATATGGACGACAAGGAGAGTTCAGATGGCCGGTCAATCGCATAAGGGCGTATGGTGGATGCCTTGGCACATGACAGCGATGAAGGACGTGGCGTAGCTGCGATAAGCTTCGGGGAGGCGTTGAGCAACCTGTGATCCGAAGATTTCCGAATGGGGTAACCCCGATGCGCAAACCGCATCGGCCGCCGTGCTAGACACGGTCGGCGCGTACCTGCTGAACTGAAACATCTTAGTAAGCAGAGGAACAGAAAACAATTCCGTCGCAAGACGGTCCATTCCCCAAGTAGCGGCGAGCGAAAAGGGAACAGCCCAAACCGCCATTTGAGCAATCAAACAGAGCGGGGTCATAAGGTAGAGACACGATTAGAGCCATGAAACAGTCCGGGCGGCCGCAGGGCCTCCCCGTAGTGGATTGTTTCGTGTCCCTGATCAAAGAGTCAGAAATTCGCTTGTTAGCCGAATCCGCTGGAAAGCGGAACCGAAGCGGGTGATAGTCCCGTAGGCGAAAACGAGCGAACTCTTCGTTTTTATTCTTGAGTAGTTCGAGGCAAGCACACCTTGAATGAATTTGCCGGTACTATCCGGTAAGGCTAAATATGTCATGTGACCGATAGTGGACAAGTACCGTGAGGGAAAGGTGAAAAGCAGGCCGGTGAGGCCGATGAAATAGAATCTGAAACCATATGTCTACAAGGAGCTGAAGCGCGCAAGCGCAACAGCGTGCCTATTGAAGAATGAGCCAACGAGTTTACAGGCGTGGCCCGGCTAAGCCCTTTACGGGCGGAGTCACAGGGAAACCGAGTGTTAATAGCGCATAGGACAGCGCTTCACATATCCCATCAGTTTGACGGCATATGTGAAGCGCTGTCCGTAGTCGCGTCTGTAAGACCCGAAACCAGAGCGAGCTTGCCATGGGCAGGGTGAACCCCGAGTAATGTCGGGAGGAGGCCCGAACCGGTTGGTTGTTCAAAACCTTCGGATGACCTGTGGTAAGAAGTGAAAAGCTAATCGAGCCTGGTAATAGCTGGTTTTCTCCGAAACAGTTTTTCGACTGGCGGCCGTGATTCCCGCGAGGGAATTCAAATGCATGAGGGGTAAAGCACTGGATGGTCTGTAATGGGGGCAACTCCGGCAGACCAATTAAACTCTGAATACTCATGCATCGTCGCGGCTAGTTAGGCTACGGAGGCTAAGCCCCGTGGTCGCGAGGGGAAGAACCCAGATCGCAATCTAAGGTCCCTAAATCAATGCTAAGTGTTAAAGGCAGTCGTGAACCTATGACAGATAGGAGGTTGGCTCAGAGGTAGCCATCCTTTAAAGAGTGTGTAACAACTCACTATTCGACGGTTAACGGCGCCAAAAATGTACCGGGGCTAAGCATTGTACCGAAGATGCGGGTTCCCGTATCAGAGATACGGGAGCGGTAGGAGAACGTTCCAACGGCAGTGAAGCCGCACTCGCGAGAGGCGGTGGAGCTTTTGGAAGAGCAAATGTTGGTATGAGTAACCACAAGCATGATGGGAAATCATGCCCCCGAAAATCCTAGGTTTCCGCAGCAATGGCAATCATCTGCGGGTTAGGCGATCCTAAGGCAATGGCGAGAGCCGCAGCCGATGGACAGCCGGTTAATATTCCGGCCCTTCCCTAGTATCCGATGGAGGGACGAATGAAATGAGGCCGAGCGCCTTAATGGTTTGGCGTTTTGGATCGAAGATGCGCGTGGCAGGCAAATCCACCACGCTGCTTCAATGCGGGCATCGCGTACAGGAAAAGTTCCGGCTTAGGCCGGGGCAATTCGGCCGAAGAGCGTTCCGAGAAAAACTTCTAAGGTTAATACTAGGGAATTCGTACCGTAAACCGACACAGGTGGGTGAGGAGAGAATCCTCAGGGGAACGAGTAATGCCTCTTTAAGGAACTCGGCAAACAAGCGGCCGTACCTTAGGTATAAGGCCTGCCCCGCGCAAGCGGGGCCGCAGCGAAAGTATCTTTAGCAACTGTTTACTAAAAACACAGCTCCCTGCAAACTTCCATAAGAAGGTATAGGGGGTGACGCCTGACCGATGCGAGAAGGTTAACGGTGCCTGTGGCCGGCGCAAGCCGTCTGCGGAGTGCCCGAAGCCCTCGTCAATGTCTGCGGTAACTATAACCGTATTAAAGTAGCGCAATTCCTTTCCGGGTAAGTTCCGGAGCGCATGAATGGCGGAATGACTGAAGAACTGTCTCAAGGAGGTGCTCGGTGAAAATGCGATTCCCGTGAAGACGCGGGATACCTGCAACGGGACGAAAAGACCCCAGCAGCTTTACTGTAGGTTGATATTGGCTTTACGGCCGTGATGCGTAGCGTAGTGGCGAGGCTTTGAAGCGGACCTTTCGGGGTTCGTGGAGCCGACAATGAAACAGCCATCTTCATGATCGTAAATTCTAACCCCGACGGCAAAAACGGCGGGGGACAGTGTCTGCCGGGCAGTTTAAATGGGGCGTTTTCCTCCTAAAGAGTAACGGAGGAGTTTAAAGGTTGGCTTAGCCCGGATGGAAATCGGGCTGGACGCGTAAAGGCAGAAGCCAGCTTAACTGCAAGGCCTACAAGCCGCGCAGATGCGAAAGCAGAACTTAGTGACCCGATGGTTCGTTATAGAATGGCCAGAGACATCGGATAAAAGCTACTCTGGGGATAACAGGCTAGTGTCGTCCGAGAGTTCCTATCGACGACGACGCTCGGCACCTCGATGTCGGCTCGCCCTAGCGCCCGGGTGGAGAAGCTCGGAAGCGTATGGCTGTTCGCCATTTAAAAGGGCACGTGAGCTGGGTTTAGACCGTCGTGAGACAGGTTGGTCTCTATCTGTTGCAGGCGATTAAAGTTTGAGGAGAGTCGACCCTAGTACGAGAGGACCGGGTTGAACGAACCGCTGGTCTGCCAGCTTTGGTACCAACTGAAGCGCTGGGTAGCTATGTTCGGAACGGATAAGCGCTGAAAGCATCTAAGTGCGAAGCCAACTCCAAGATGAAACTTAGCGATCGTGGAAGACTACCACGTTGATAGGTCGCAGGTGTACGCACAGCAATGTGTTTAGCCGAGCGATACTAATATCGCGTCGCGATTGACCGGCCATCTGAGTGCTCGAGAGCGTTCGATGACCGACATGATTCCTATCTTTGCCTTACTCCGTATACGCACGCACGAAGAAAAAGACCCTTTGCGCGTTGGTGATTTACTTGGACCGGCAACACCTCTTCCCATTCCGAACAGAGAAGTGAAACGGTCCAAAACCGATGATACTTACTGGTTCGCCGGTCGGGAAAGTAGGTTTCGCCAACACGCAAGGGGTTTTGATTTTGGAATTCATCCCGATCCGCCAGGGGGCGGAAAGGTTAGAATTTCGAAATCATGTCCGAGGGAAGCCGCAGCGACAAGGACTTTCGTTTAGCTATCCTATGGATATCTCAGTATTTTCATATATTCGCCTTCGAGTATCCGCCCAAGCATGACGGGCAATATATACTTTCAGAAGATTTAAAAAGGAGTGGATTCGCCTCTATGATGCTCAGCTCGATATCGCAGACGGGGATTCAGGTTTAATATGTACAGATTGAAGAAAAAGTGATATCGTATGCGCGGGGTACGAAGATAGGCGGTGCATTCAAAAAGGAGGGTTGCGGTGAGTCTGAAAGAACAGTTCAGGTGTGAAATCGGGGGAAAGAACGTGGTTTTTGAACTGATTGCCGTTCTCGGTCCCGATGACGGAAGTGGGATAACCGGAGAAGAACTATTCCGTCGAGGGGAGGCGATCGGGGCGGTAACGGACCGGGAAATGGCGATGGAGCTGTTTCTGCGGCAATGGATATTGCCCGTGGACTGGTGCTTCGAGGGACTGCTCATCGTCTTTCCTTGTATTGCCATGACCGAGCCTGATTTTCAGGAATCATTCATCCTTGGCATGGAGGAGGATGCGGATGGGGAGAGCGAGGGCTGGTCTCTCGGATCATATGCATTGAAAAGCACATTCGGTATTCGTTGTCACTTCATACGGATCGTGAAGGATGAAAAGTGAGATGTATGGGGCGCGTGGTCCTGTAGCACGGAGATGGCATCTGAAAAACGAGAAGGAGGTCGCATGGCGTATACGGATGAGTATTGGGAAAAGATAGTGGAAGTCGCGTTGCAAGCTACGATCGATATCGAGACGCCGGATGGAAGGCGACGGATCTCGCTTTCAAGAATAGCCGCTCACGGCTCCATTCCAGGAGCGCAGATGATGGCACGCGGCGAAGCGCCGGGCATCATAAGTAAAGAATGGTATCTTTGGAAGCTTGATTACGACGGGCTCTTCCCCGATGCGTGGGGTACGGCGAATATAAAGATCATTCTCCCGCGCGTTGTGTTTCAGAATGCGCAGGGGGAAGGCAATATCGCCGGGTTCGTGTTCCATCATCAGTCTTGGAACATCGCGCAGTTCGAGCTGAAGGACGACTTTGACAGCGCTGACCATTATTTCGTGAGGGCCGCGCCAGTTTCGGCAGGCGAGTGAGCCGGCGAACAAGGATGTGAAGCGTGGGGGCGGACTGCGATCGCAGAACGCCCCCTTTTTCATGCGCGTGATATAGTTATAATATGAGATTTTCATATAGCGCGGGAATTATTTTAATACTAAGTCTCACAATCGCGGACAACGCCTTCGGGGCGACGAGCGCGATGCAGGCAATGCGCGACGCGCTGAACGCTGCGGCACGAGGAAGGTCGGCGGGCGGAATCGGGAGCGGGGGATACGTGATGCCGAAAACATGCGAGCAGACGAGGATAGGCGGAAGTAATTTCGACCGGAGATGTTGGACTCAGCGAGAGATATGGGAAGATTTCAAGAATAAGGAACAGCAAAAGAAAGATGACCTCGCGCGCGCGAAGCAGAGGCTTGCTGAGGAGGCAGCGAATAGGAAATTCAATGCGGATATGGAAAGGCTGATGCGCGGCACGTATCGTCGGCCCGTGCAGACGCCTGAGCAATTAGCGGCATTTCGGGCCGCGCAGGCGGCGGAGCAGGAGCGGCAGAGACTTGCGAATGAGCAGTGGATGAGAGATTACACGCAGAGCGTGACGGTTGGGACATTCGAGGATTGTGAGAAAAATGCGCGGGACGGATTTAGCGTAAGCTGCGGAAGTACGGGCGTTGCTCAGAATTACGTCGTATGTAAGAGGAGAAATGCCATGCAAGGCGCGATGGTTCCTGTGGTGGGTGTGCGGGGAAGCTGTATCGAATCGTTCAGGAGATGTATCGCCCCATACGCGAACCAATGCACGTCAGAAGCCTCGATAGCTTGCCTGCCCGACCCGTTCCGCTGCCAATAGGCTTCACCGATCGGTTGAGGGGGCGTACACTCTATTCTGATGGCTTTTTTCTCTTCGCTTCGCCGCATGGATTGGGTGTTAAACGGATGCGTGGTATTTTTCGCCGCTGTGTCTCTGCTCGCGATCTCATCGGCTAATCCGGGGGAGATTGCTCAGCAGACAATCGCTTTCGGAATAGGCGCAGTTCTTCTTAGTATATGCGCTTTGATAGACTGGCGGCCTTTGACCGCCCATCGCCCGGTCGTCTTTTCGATCTATTTCCTGGGCATCGCGCTTCTCGTCGCAACGTATTTCTTCGCTCCCACGATCCGCGCGACACGGAGCTGGCTCGTGTTCGGTCCGGCTCAGTTCCAAACATCGGAATTCATGAAGGTTGGGCTCATCATCTTGTATTCTTACTACTTCGCCAGGCGGCATGTGGGCATCGCGGAGTGGAAGAATATCCTGATACCGCTCGGGTATGCGGCTGTGCCAATCGCTCTGGTGCTTCTCCAGCCGGATATGGGCTCGGCACTTATTATTCTTGGGCTTTGGGCAGCCTATCTCTTTTTAGGAGGCATCCGCGCGCGTCATATCATGATCGGGGCGCTTGCCGTTGCCTTGCTCGGATTTTTCGGATGGGGACATCTCGCGGGCTACCAGAAAGAGCGCATACGGGGATTATTCGATCCGCGGTATGACCCGTTGGGGGTTAATTATAACGTGATACAGTCGAAAATCGCGATCGGATCAGGCGGAATCATGGGTAAGGGGTGGAGGCAGGGGACCCAGGTACGGCTCGGCTTCCTGCCGGAGCCGGCGAACGATTTCATATTCTCGGCGATTGCGGAGGAATGGGGTCTTTTGGGGGTTTTCGCCTTGCTTGCCGCATACGCGACATGCATATTTCGCCTACTTGTTGTGGGAAGTGCTGCCGAGGGAAACTTCGGACGGCTTATATGTCTCGGCGCGGCATGTCTTTTTCTCCTTCATATGGGATTGAATATCGGTTCCGCGGTCGGATTCATGCCGGTTATAGGAGTTCCCTTGCCTCTCGTTTCCTACGGAGGCTCGAACATCTTGACGTTTTTCATGGTACTGGGTATAGTGCAAAGTATTGCCATCCGCTCTGTATTTTAAACGGTGCCTCATAGGAACGGCGCTGGGACTGTTCTTCATGTTCCTTGCGGGAGGATTTCTCCTGCTTGCTCCGGCCGATTCGGCTCGAACAGAGGCAGTTCCATTCGTAGTTTCGCGGGGGGATGGCTTGAAGGAGATCGCGGGCAGGCTGAAAGGGGAAGGCTTGATTAAATCGAAGATCGGGTTTACTATTTACAGCCTGATAACGGGCGCGGCAACCGGATTCAAGCCGGGGACGTATTCCCTGGCAAAGTCGATGGGGGTGTCGGCGCTTGCGCGTACATTGGAAGCCGGAATTCCGGCCATAACCGTGACCATTAAGGAGGGAATGACGCTCGTGGATATCAGCCGAATCATGGCCGATAAGGGGATTACGCGCCCCGGCGAGCTCGAAGAGTACGACCGTGGGCAGGACCCCTCGCTCGAAGGATATCTTTTTCCTGACACGTATACGTTTTCCGCGGGAACATCCGCGGCCTCGGTCGTTGCCGTGATGAGGAAAAACTTCGATAGGTATGTCGGCCCTTTGCTCGTAGGCCTCACGGAGGCAGAGATCCGAAAGACCGTCATCCTCGCTTCGCTCGTGGAAAAAGAAGCTCTCTATCCCCATGATCGGCTTCTCGCCGCCGGCGTATTCGTCCATCGCCTTGCGATCGGCATGCCGCTCCAGGTTGATGCCGCGAATATTTACGTGAAATGCAAGGGGGCCTATATAACCTGCCCGTCGGAAGATCGAGAGCTCACGAAAGCCGATCTCGCGGCCGAAAGCCCGTATAACCTGTACCTTCATGCGGGGCTTCCCCCCGGACCGATCGCAAACGCGGGAAAGGACGCGTTCGTCTCGGCGCTCCATCCTGAGCGCACGCGCGATCTCTATTACATCTCGAATCCCTTGAACGGCAAGCTCATCTTCGCCGAAACGCTCGAGGGACACAACAAGAACAGGGCGAAATATCATATCAACTGAATAACGCATCATCCCCACGAAGCCTATGTCTATTAATCTCCCCGTAAAAAACTTCTCCAAGTTTCGCGGCATCCTGAAGGATCAGCCGCATTTCGCCGAAGCCCAGCTCGAGTCGTATCAATGGCTCCTCGCAAAGGGGTTAAAGGAGCTCTTCGAGGAGATCTCCCCGATCAAGGATTACGCGGGAAAGGACCTCGAGCTCCATTTCAGCGATTTCGCGTTCGACGAGCCGAAGTGCGACGAGGAATACGCCAAATTCAAGGATTTGACCTATGAGGCGGCATTCCGGGTCACGATGCGGCTCGTGAACGGGAAGACGGGGGACGTGAAGGAGCAAGAGGTGTATTTCGGGGATTTCCCGGTGATGACGAAGCGCGGCTCGTTCATTATAAACGGTATCGAGCGCGTGGTCGTATCCCAGCTTATCCGCTCGTCGGGCGTGTATTTCACCGCGCATGGATGGCGTGGCAAGAAGCTGTTCGGCGCGAAGGTTATTCCGTACCAGGGCGCCTGGCTTGAATTCGAAACGGATCCCGACGGATTCATCGGTGTGAAGATCGACCGCCACCGCAAGGTCCCGGCGACCGACTTACTGCGCGTGTTCGGTATGGAGTCGGCCGACGATATGGTGAAGACCTTCGGCGAGGGGATCAAGGCGACGCTGAAGAAGGACACAGCGAAGACCGCGGGAGATGCGTATATCGAGATTTATCGGCGCATTCGGCCTGGAGACCTCGCGACCGTCGAGAATGCGAAGGGCTTAATCGACGGAATGTTCCAGCGCAACGACCGCTACAGCCTGTCCCGTGTCGGGCGGTTCAAGATGAACCAGCGCCTCGGTAAGAGAGAGAGCGATGATTCGAAGATTCTCA
>JAHFLN010000020.1 GCA_023244835.1 Candidatus Harrisonbacteria bacterium | reverse complement strand
ATATTTCTCGGATTCTCGGCCATCCTCGCGATCGCGGCGATAGCCTCGATTGGGAAGTTCGGCCTGAAAGAAGGCATAGATTTCAAAGGAGGCACTTCATGGCAAGTACGCTTCGTAAGCGCTCCCTCCGCAGAGGCAGTCCGGGCCGCGCTCGAAAAGGACTTCGCCGCGGAAGAAGGGACTGTGATAGCGGAGCCGACGACAGGAAGCGTGATTATTCGCCTCCCCGAGCTTGACGAGAAGCTTCACGCAGAATACAAGACCTCCCTCGAGAAGCATTTCGGCACGCTTGAGGAGCTGAATTACGAGACAATCGGCCCCGCAGTCGGCAATGAGCTGAAGACGAAAGCCGTATGGGCATTCCTGGGCGTCCTTCTCGCAATTTCCCTCTATGTCGCATTCGCGTTCAGACACGTTTCTCGCCCGGTAAGCTCATGGAAATACGCCCTGATAACGCTCGTGACGCTTTTCCACGACGCCCTGATCCCGCTTGGCCTCGTCGCGTATCTCGGCCATGCCTATGGCGTGGAAATGAACACGAACGTCATCGTGGCGATACTCGTTGTTATGGGATTCTCGGTGCACGACACAATCGTCGTCTTTGACCGCATCCGCGAGAATCTCAGGATCGGACGCGAAGGGACGAATAACTTCGCGAGCCTCGTGAACACGAGCGTGAACCAGACCATGGTACGATCGGTAAATACCTCGCTCACGCTCATCCTCACGCTCGTCGCCTTGCTCGCGATCGGATCGGCAAACCTATTCTATTTCGTACTTACGATACTCGTAGGAATCTCCCTAGGAACCTATTCTTCGATCTTCGTCGCGAGTCCGCTTTTAGTCCTATCGAACAAGGCTAAATCGTGAGCAAAAGAGGTATTATTGACTCTAAATCATGCTTGTGGTATCATATAAATAATAGGATATGGACTACAATCTCCCGAAAATAATCGCCCAAGCCCTCGCCCCCCTGACCCCTCGCCAGCGGGACATAATTCAGCTGCGCTACGGCCTTAAATCGGCCGAAGGTCAGACTCTTGCGGCTATCGGCAAGCGATACGGAGTAACCCGTGAGCGCATCCGGCAAATCGAAGCTCAGGCCCTCCGGGCACTCCATGCCCAATTCGCAAAACCCGACTTCGACGGCTTCAGGACGTCGACCGTAGCCTACCTCGCGAAATACGACGGCATGCGCCGCCATGACCTTGTCGCGGCCGATTTCGGCAATGGAAACGCCGTTCGATGCGCATTCGAAGCGAGCAAGGTAGCCTCGTTCAACCCCGAAGACAAGAATCGCTATGCGTTCTGGAGCCTCTCCGACGAAAGCGTGAAGCGCGGTAACGCGTTCGTGGCAGAACTCGCCTCATCGCTCAAAAAGAGCGCCGAACGGCCTGCGGCAATTCCTAAAGACGCGTCTTCGCAGAACTATATTTCAATATCCAAGAAATTCGCGGTTAGTCCCCACGGGGAATTCGGCCTCGCGGAATGGCGCGACATAAACCCTAAGGTATCCCGCGATTGGGCGTTCCTGGTGCTGAAGAAATCAGGCAAACCCCTCCACTTCTCGCAGATAACGACGGAAATCAACAAAATCCGCACGGCGAAGCGAGTGAACGCGCAGACGATCCACAACGAACTCATCAAGGATAAGCGCTTTATGCTGGTAGGGCGGGGCATGTACGGCCTCCAGGAATTCAATATCCTCCCCGGAACCGCGCGCGAAGTCCTCACGCACCTATTGAAAAAACACGGTCCGATGCCCGCAAAAGACATTATCGGCCTCGCGCTGTCACACCGCCCGTTCAAGGAAAAGACGCTTCTCATCAACCTCCAGAACAAGAACTGGTTCAAGCGGATGGACGAGGGGAAATATTTCGTACGAAAGGCATAAGGAAGCCGAAAGCTCCCATCACACTAAAAAATACTGCCGTGCGGCAGTATTTTTTATGGGGAAAATGGGATATATTGGGGATATATATGGATTGGCTGATCGGCGGTCCGTCACGGGCCTTGTTCGGAAATCTAGGAACGCTATGGTCGTATTCCTGGTGGATAATCCTCCCGATTTTTATCGCGCCGATCTTCTGGAAACGGTGGTTATTCTACATCCGCGGACTCTATGTCAGGAATCTCTCGTGGACGCTTCTTGCGGTGCGCGTCCCGCAGACCGTGCTGAAAACGCCGAAAGCGATGGAACAGATATTCGCCGCCGCGCACGGCACTTATTCGTTCGGCTTCAGGATGTACAACAAGTACTGGAACGGCGAAGTCGAGCTATGGACGTCGTTCGAAATCGTGGCAGACGCGACCGGCCCGCAGTTCTTCATCCGCGTCGTCTCGAGCTCGAAAAAGATGATCGAAGCCGCGATATACGCGCAATACCCCGATGCGGAAATAGAGGAAGCGGAAGACTATGTGGAGAAATTCCCGACAGTCCTCCCGAACGACGAATACGACCTGCAGGGATCGGACTTCATACTCATAACGGATAACGCCCTACCCATACGGACCTACGACTATTTCGAGGCGATCGAGGAAGGAGAAAAAATAGACACGATTTCAACGCTCATGGAATCGCTCTCGCACCACGAAGGGGAAGAAACGACCTGGATCCACGTCATGGTGCGGCCGGTGGGAGGCGCGACCTCGGACTGGATTAAGAAAGCGCAAAAATTCCGCGATGACATCATCCAGAAGAAAGGCAAGAAGCCTGCGAAGTGGGACTTTATAAAGGCGATCGCGGCAAACATAATTCCCGTAATCATAGGGAAGCAGGCGACGGAGGACATAAAGTGGCCCGAGGAGAAAAAAGAAGAAAAGCCAACGATCGCGAACCTTCCCTTCGGCGACAAGGAAAAGATCGAGGCAATCGATAAGAAGACCTCGAAGCTCGCGTTTGAAACCGTGATACGATGGGTGTATATCGATCGGGCTGACGCGTTGAATGCCGATAAGGTGAAAGGGATCTCGGCATGGGCTCGGCAATTCATCGACGAAAACCTGAACGGCCTACGCCCTAATCTGGATACCTATACCGTCGTAAATCGCCAACCGTTCAAAAAACGCAAAGCATATATCAAGAAGCGGATGATCTATGAATTCGCCCGCAGGCGAAAATTCCCGGAAAAAAGCTCGATAATGAACACCGAAGAGCTTGCGACCATCTACCATTTCCCAAGCGCGACCGTGAAGACGCCGATGCTCGGCCGCATCGAGGCGAAGAAGGGAACGCCGCCGCCGTCGTTGCCGATCGGATAAAAGACTATGGACAACATAACCTGGCTTGGAAGAACTAATTTCAGGAACGAAGAGCGCCGGTTCGGCATCAAAGTCGACGATCGTCGCCGCCATATATATATCATCGGAAAAACCGGCGTAGGAAAGTCGACGCTCCTCGAGAACATGATCATCGAGGACATCAACCAAGGCCGAGGCGTCGCCTTCATCGACCCGCACGGCGAATCGGCTGAAAAAATCCTCGACTACGTTCCCGAGCACCGAGTGGATGACGTAATCTATCTCGACCCCTCTGACACCAAATTCCCAATCGCCTTTAACCCCCTAGAACAAGTTGATCCCGAATTCCGGCACCTCGTGGCATCGGGCATGATGGGCGTCCTGCAGAAGATCTGGGCGGATGCGTGGAGCGCGCGCATGGCCTATATTATGAACAATACGCTTTTGGCACTCCTCGAATACCCAGGCACGACGCTCTTAGGAATTATGCGGATGTTGAACGATCCCGAGTACCGGAAGCAAGTCGTCTCGAATCTCAAGGACCCAGTCGTACGGAGTTTCTGGGTGAACGAGTTCTCGAAATATAGCCAAAAGTTCGAAACCGAAGCGACGGCCGCCATCCAGAACAAAGTCGGCCAATTCGTCTCGAACCCGTTAGTGCGGAACATCCTAGGCCAAGCGCATTCATCGATCGACCTGCGGAAAGTGATGGACGAGAGCAAGATCCTCATCATCAACCTATCGAAGGGGAGGATAGGGGAGGATAATTCGGCGCTTCTCGGAGCCATGATCATCACGAAACTCCAGCTCGCCGCCATGAGCCGCGTGGATATCCCCGAGGCAAAACGGCGCGACTTCTACCTATGCGTTGATGAATTCCAAAACTTCGCCACGGAATCCTTCGCAAGCATCTTGTCCGAGGCTCGCAAGTACCGCCTGTCGCTTACGGTCGCGAACCAATACCTCCGCCAACTGGACGACGAAGGGAAATCAACGGTAAAAGACGCTATATTCGGCAACGTGGGAACGATGATCGTCTTCCGCGTCGGCGCGGAAGACGGCGAATTCCTTGAAAAGGAATTTATGCCGGAATTCTTGGGTACGGATATGGTGAATCTTGCCAAGTACAATATCTATATCAAGCTTATGATCGACGGCATCTCCTCGCGTCCCTTCTCCGCGCATACGCTCCCGCCGCCTCCGAAGCCGGCGCGATCATGCAAGGCGGAAATCATCGAAAATGCCCGCACGCGCTATGCGATCCCGCGAGAGCGCGTGGAAGAGACCATAGCGGGAGAATGGCTGAACCAAGGCTCGAACTCGATGAAGGAAAAAATCGAGCGGCGAGACGAGAAGACCCTCGCGGGAACCTTGACCGAAAACGCCCCGATCGTCACGAAAAAGCCCTTTATTCCGCGCGAGAAACGGCAGGAAGGCGCGCCCGCAATATTTCACCCCGAACCCTCGCCGCACAAACCGGTAAGCACAGGACAAACGGCATCAGGACCGAGACCGTCCCAAACAAAAACATATACGCCCGTAAAATCGCCGGCTGTAAACATTCAGAAAGCGCCCCAAACCACGTCAGTTACTACGCCCGCGCAAACCGCCCCGCAAGCCCCACAAGAACCAACGCCGCGACCCGCGACACCCACGCCTCCTCGAGAACGCAAACCCATCGACACGCTCGGCCTTAAGGAGGCTCTGATAAAAGCCCGGGAAGAAAGGCCGAAAGACGCGTAAAAAATAATATCGCTATACTATGCCGATGAAAGAAATCGAGCGATTGATGATGCGGGCGGTCAAACTGATCGTGTCGCTCGCGCCCATTCTCGGCCTCCTCGCCCTGATCATGTACTTCTCTTGGAGCGAACTCATGATCTTCCTGATCATGCTGATGCTCTGGATCATCGTGAAGGAACAGGGAGGATTCCGCGCCTAGTTCTTCTCGACGCGCTCCGTATACTCTCCCGTATCCGTATTGATCCGCACCACGTCGCCCGTGTTCACGAAGAGCGGCACGTTCACCTTAGCTCCGGTCTCGAGCTCCGCGAGCTTCATGCCGCCCTGAGCGGTATTCCCACGCTCTCCCGGAGGGGCGTCCTTCACGACGAGATCAACCTTGATGGGCACCTCTATCTTAATGATCTTCTCGTTGAAGAAGACGGCGGTGACATCGGTATTCTGCTTCAGGAAATTGCCCGCGGTGCCCACAGTCTCCTCCGAAACGGAAAATCGCTTGCTCGGGTCGTTCTTCTCGGAAAACCACGAATCGCCCTTCGAGCGGTAAAGAAACTTGATAGTCTCGCGCTCCATGTCCGCAGCCTCGAAGCTCTCGTTCTGGTGGAAGTTACGGCTCACGACTTTCCCCGTCACGAGATTCTTCATCTTCACCTGCGCCACGGCCTTGCGCTGCTGCATGCGCACAAAGGCGTATTCGACGACCTCGTACGGCGCGCCGTCGATGTCAAATACTACCCCCTTCCGTAAATCATTATATCCAAGAGTCGCCATAGTTCATTTATTATGCCTTAAAACCGAGAGAAAATCAAGGCATATAATACTACGGGGTAATAAGCCGTGCGCATTCGAAAGCAGTTAAGACAATCCTTGCCAATATAATGGAAAAACAGCATTATAGGGTCATGAAAAAGCGTGTATTCGTGGGACTTTCAGGCGGCGTCGACTCAAGCGTCGCCGCGGCCCTCCTCCTGAAAAAAGGGTATGATGTGACCGGCATTCACCTAAAATGCGTAAACATTGACGGCTGCGCCGAACAAGATGCGGACGACGCGCGTCGCGTCGCCGAACAACTCGGTATCCCATTTTACTCTTTTAATATGGAACGCGAGTATGCCGAACGCGTCGTGGATTATATGGTGCGCGGTTATAGGGCCGGCATCACGCCGAATCCGGACGTGATGTGCAATAAGGAGATCAAATTCGGCCTCTTCCTCGCGCGTGCCCTGAAACTCGGCGCGACCCATGTCGCGACCGGTCATTATGTCGCCCTACGGAAAAAAGGGCGGAGTTTCTCTCTCTATGCGGCGAAAGACGCGAATAAAGACCAATCGTATTTCCTTTGGACGCTCGGGCAGGCGGAGCTCGCGCATTGCCTCTTCCCGCTCGGCGATATCACGAAGCCGGACGTGCGGAAAATTGCGAAAAAACTCGGCCTCGTAACCGCGCAAAAAAAAGATTCCCAAGGCATCTGTTTTTTGGGGAAAATTTCCGCGGCAGAATTCCTAAAAAACTATATTCCGACGCGAAAAGGAACTATCGTAACAGATAAGGGAGAAACTATAGGATCCCACGAGGGAGCGGAATTTTATACCATCGGTCAGCGCCA
This sequence comes from Candidatus Harrisonbacteria bacterium, assembly GCA_023244835.1. Lineage (GTDB taxonomy): Bacteria > Patescibacteriota > Minisyncoccia > UBA6257 > UBA11618 > CALRGO01. The sequence goes on along the minus strand of JAHFLN010000020.1, from coordinate 4,509 downwards.
CGGTCTACATGTGGGAGGCCGCAAAGAACCCTTGTATGTGACGGGAAAGGATATTCAAAAAAATACCGTCATGGTCGCGGAAGGAGCGGGAAACGAAAGGCTCTACGCGAAAGAAGCGACGCTGTCGGATATAAACTTCGTAAACCAGATCGAACCCGCGCGATACCCGATGAAAATCCGCGCCCGCGTGCGTTACCGTCAGCCGCTCTTCGACGCGACGCTCGAGCGGCTGAATAAAAACCGGATGAGGCTCGTATTCCAAAAACCGGAAAAGTCGGTAGCGCCGGGACAATCGGCCGTACTCTATGCGACCGACGGGGAAATGCTAGGTGGAGGCGTTATACTATAAAACATGCTGATTGTCTTTACCGGCAACGGAAAAGGGAAAACCACGGCGGCGTTAGGGCAGATGATACGCACCGTAGGAAGGGGAAAGAAGGCGCTTATGATCCAATTCATAAAAGGCCCGTGGAAGTCAGGAGAGGACGGCACGCGCCTGCCCGGCTTCGAACTTATGAAAATGGGCAAGGGATTCGTAGGAATTCTCGGGGATACGCTACCCCGCGCCGTTCATATGAAAGCGGCCGAAAGCGCGCTTGCGCGCTTCTCAAAAGAACTCGCCTCAAAAAAATGGGACCTGATCGTGCTTGACGAAATAAACGTAGCCGTAGGACTAAAGCTCGTCTCATCGTCCGTGGTCTTGAAAGCCGTGAAAAAAGCCCCGATCGAGACATTCGTGATTATGACCGGGAGGAACGCCCCGGCTTCGTTCCTCAAAGCCGCGCACCTCGCGACCGAAATGAAGGAAATTAAACACCCCTTCAACAAGGGAGAGCTCGCAAAAGTCGCCTTGGATTTCTAATCCATGTATAGGGAACGGATGCCGCCCCATGACATGTTCTTCTGGGCGGCATTCTTCTTTGTAGTAGGAGTTTTCATAGGGTCAGTAGCGCTCGCGCTCCATGCCGCAGTATGGCAAACAGCCTTTGTGGGAATCTCCGCGGGAATAACGATCATCGCCTTGTGGTTCATGGATATACGGAATATCGCCCCGTATGCGGCATGCATTGCGATAGGAGGCGCGTACTGCCTAATCTACGCCGCGCACCGGTTCCCGGAACGCATCCCGTTCGGACGGAATACGAAAATGACGGGAATGGTAACGCGCGCGGAATACCACTTCGATCATCAGGAGCTCACGCTTGGAAACGGACTCCGCGTCTATGCGGATAGATACCCCGAATTCGAATACGGGGACACAATCGCGTTCCGAGGAACGGTAAAAAAGCCGAGGACGCCTCTTCTCGCGGGCATAGTGAACGCGCGGCATGCGGCGATACGAATACGGGAAAGGAACGGGGGATACGCGATCCAGAAAATCCTGCTCAAAACGAAAACCTTGTTCGAGAACGGATTAAAACGGATCCTGCCGTCCGATCAAGCCGCATTCCTGTCGGGACTCACTCTCGGAACGACCGATGAATTCACGAAAGAATTCCTCGAGGAACTCCGCGCGAGCGGAACAACGCACATCGTAGCGCTCTCCGGATCGAACGTTACTGGAATCATAACGGGGATCATGTTCCTGCTCGGGCTCATCCTGCCACGGCGGAAAATATTCTGGCCGACCGTGCTCGTAATCGCGCTCTTTGTGATAATGACGGGCGCCGAATCATCCCTGGTACGAGCGGCGATCATGAACGGTATATTCCTTATAGGAGCCCGCTACGAACGCGCGGGAAGCATGAGGAATGCGATACTAGCGGCCGGCTTCCTGATGGCGCTGTGGAACCCGCTCGTTCCGGCATTCGACTTGGGATTCCAACTCTCATTCGCGGCAATCCTCGGCATGGCGTATCTCGTACCGCGTATTGAAAAATGGCTGCCGTGGAAGAACCGTGCCCTGCTCGAGTCGGTCTCGGCGCAGGCGGCAGTAATGCCGCTCCTCGCGCTCACGGTAGGCCGCGTGACACCGTTCGCGATCATCCCGAACATGCTGATCGCCGCAGCCGTGCCATGCACGGTCGCCTTAGGCTTCATCGCCGGGGGATTCGCGCTTATATCGCCGGCGCTCGCCTTTGCGCCGGCATGGCTCGCGGGAATACTCTTGTCATATGAAATGGAAGTCATTCATATCGCTGCTCGTTATCTGTAACGCGATTGCCTGGCGTCAGGTATCCATTACCACACGCCCAAACCAACCGTCATTCTATTTCTTCGATGTCGGACAAGGAGACAGCGAACTCCTGGATTTTGGCCCGGTTGAAATGCTCATAGACGGAGGGCCTCCGAACGGCCGCGCGCTGAAGGGAATCGAGCGAGCGCTCGGGCGGGACGACCGCTATATAGACCTCGTATTCCTCACGCATCCGCATCTCGACCACTTCGGCGGCCTGCCGGAAATCATGAAACGGTACGATATCGGAAAATTCATGACAAACGGCGCGGAAGGTACGGCATCGGCCTATCAGAGCCTCCCGAAGCCCGACCTGGTTCTCGGCGAAGGGGATCGGGTAATGTATGGTGACTATACGGTCAATATTCTCGGTCCGGATAAAAATGAGCGCGATGATCCCGATCCCAATAAAACCTCGCTCGTCATGCTCGTGACGGGTCCCGGCACGAGCATTCTTTATATGGGCGATGCGCATGCGACGAACGAAGACCGTCTCCGCAAAGAATATGGAGTGAAAGCAGACGTATTGAAAGTCGGTCACCACGGCTCGCGCTTTTCCTCGAGCGCGGCGTTCGTAAACGAAGTGAAGCCGAAAATCGCCATACTCGAAGCAGGAAAAAATTCCTATGGTCATCCGGCACCCGGAACGGTCGCTCGCCTTGAAGATATCGGGGCACGAACATATGCCACGCAAAATCGCGGAACGGTTAAAATCGTACCAAATGGGGAATCATTGAGAATTTTCACGGAAAAATGATACGATAAAGACTCTATGGAACGCGTACTCGCAGCGGATCTCGGCAAGCATGAGAATGAGGACATAGTCCTCATGGGCTGGGTTAACATACGCCGGGATCACGGGAAGATCATATTCATCGACGTGCGTGATCGAAGCGGTATCGCGCAATGCGTATTCCTGGCAAAGGACGCGGAGCTGTACTCGCAAGCGGAACGACTCCGCCCGGAATGGGTCGTGCGCCTCACGGGAAGCGTAGCGAAGCGCCCGGACAGTATGGTGAACCAGGACCTCGCAAATGGCGCATGGGAAGTGAAGGTGAAAACAATCGAAATCCTGAACGAGGCGGAAACGCCGCCAATAGCAATCGGCACGGACGGGTACGAAATCGGCGAAGAGCACCGCCTGAAATACCGCTACATCGACCTAAAACGCGAACGCCTGCAGAAAAACCTGGCCCTCCGCCACGAGGTGATAGCCTTCATGCGCGATTATCTCGGGGAAAGGGATTTCACGGAAATTGAGACGCCTATTATCTCGAAATCGACGCCGGAAGGGGCGCGCGATTATCTCGTGCCATCGCGCATCTATCCGGGAAAATCATTCGCCTTGCCGCAATCGCCCCAACAATACAAGCAGCTCCTGATGGTCGCAGGCCTCGAGCGCTACTTCCAATTCGCGCGCTGCTTCCGGGACGAAGACACGCGCGGAGACCGCCAGCCCGAATTCACGCAACTCGACCTCGAAATGAGCTTCGTTTCCCAAGAAGACGTGATGGGTCTTATCGAAAGCCTCTATATCGCGACTATCGAAACGCTCATGCCCGAAAAGAAGATCCAAGAAAAGCCGTTCCCGCGCCTTTCATACAAGGAGGCTATGGAGAAATACGGATCCGACAAGCCTGACCTGCGGAAAGACAAGAACGATCCCGATCTCCTCGCATTCGCCTGGATCGTCGATTTCCCATTTTTCGAGCAAACGGATGGCGGAAAATGGACCTTCACCCACAATCCGTTCTCGGCGCCGAAACCGGAATATCACAAAGACCTTATGGCAGGCGAGAATATCAGCGGCATCGTCGCCGCGCAATACGACCTGGCGCTCAATGGCTACGAAGTGGGCGGCGGAGGCATTCGAAACCATACATCCGCAGCGCTGAAAAAAGTATTCGAAATCATCGGATACGGCACGACGCAGATTGAGGAGAATTTCGGGCACATGCTGCACGCGCTCGATATGGGCGCGCCGCCACACGGCGGCATCGCGATGGGCATAGACCGCCTGCTCGCGATCCTCGCGAACGAACCGAACATCAGGGAAGTGATCGCTTTCCCGAAAACGGGCGATGCGCGCGACCTGATGATGGATGCCCCGAGCGCGCTTGCGAAATCCCAGTTGGATGAGGTAGGATTGGCTCTCATAAAGAACCATGAAACCAATACGGAAAGGAAAGGGTAAGGCGACATTCACGGAGGAGCGTACGTTCGCGATGATAAAACCGGACGGCGTAAAGCGAGGACTCACGGGCGAGATAATCGGACGCATCGAGCAACGGGGGCTTAAGGTGATCGCCTGCGCGATGTTCCTGCCTTCGCGA
>JAHFLN010000019.1 GCA_023244835.1 Candidatus Harrisonbacteria bacterium | reverse complement strand
GTCTTTTATGCGTAATCCATGATGAAGTTCGTATTTTTCCTTAAGTCCGCGCAAAATTGCCATGGCATTCTCCTGACTCGGCTCCTCGACGACGATAGGCTGGAAACGGCGCTCGAGCGCGGCATCCTTTTCGATATGCTTCTGATATTCACGAAGCGTAGTCGCCCCGATCGCATGCAATTCGCCGCGGGCAAGAGCGGGCTTCAAAAGATTCGACGCGTCGATCGCGCCCTCGGCGGACCCCGCGCCCACGATCATATGAATCTCGTCTATGAAAAGGATCATGCGGCCCGCGGAATTCTGTATCTCGCGCACGAAAGTCTTCAAGCGATCTTCGAATTCGCCGCGGAACTTCGTGCCGGCAATGAGCGATCCGAGGTCGAGCATGATGATCTCCTTGCCTTTCAGAGGCTCGGGAACGTCGCCTGAGACGATACGCTGGGCAAGCCCCTCGATAATCGCGGTCTTCCCCACGCCCGGCTCGCCGATCAAGACGGGATTGTTCTTGGTTCGGCGCGAAAGCACCTGCATCAGCCGGCGCAATTCCTCGTCACGCCCGATCACCGGGTCGAGTTTGCCGTCGCGCGCCCGCTCGGTGAGATTCACCGCATATTTCTCAAGCACCTGAAACTTCGTCTCAGGCGTCTCGTCGATCACCCGCGCCGATCCGCGCAGCTGCGACAAGGCACGGAGAAGCGTTTCACGTTTCGCGCCGAACCGCTCGAGCGCATCCTGCGCGCCGGACTTCGTGTCCATAAGGCCCAAAAGAAGGTGCTCGCACGAGATGAATTCGTCGCGCTGGGCAAGGGCGATTTTTCCCGCGCGGTCCAAAACCTGCATGACCTCTTGCGAAAGATAGAGCTGGCTCGTGGGGGCGGACGAGAAAATCTTCGGCATTTTCGCCAGATCCCGCTCGACCTCGTCAGTAAGCTTCTCGAGCGTCACGCTGGCCTTCATGAGCATCGGCCGCACAAGCGACTGTTCATCGGACAGAAGCGAAGAAAGAAGATGAAGCGCCTTGAACTCGCCGTGGTTGTAATGAGCCGCCAAATCCTGCGCATTTTGCAGGGCTTCCTGGGCTTTTATAGTAAAACGGTAGAAGGATTTCATGTAGTGCAATTATACCCTATATAACGAGGCAGGACAAGGTTTTATTTCGTGCCGAAACGCGTTTTAAAGACCTTTAAAACGGTTCTGATCTCTAGCCTCGTCGTCTGCCTGCCAAGCGAGAAACGGAGCGACGACGACGGCCGGTCGCCTGAAAACCCAAGCGCCTCGATAACATACGACGGCTGGGACGCGCGCGACGAACACGCGGTTCCGGGAGACACGGCGACGCCCTGCATATCGAGCTCTATACACATGTCCTGCGCGGAATGCCCGGGGAAATACACGTTCAAATTGTTCGGCACGCGGCAATCGAGCGATCCGTTCAGCTCGGCGTCCGGAACGATTGCCTTGATGCCATCCCACAAAAGATCGCGAAGCTCGCAGACGCGCCCCGATTCTTTAGCGCGCATGCCCTCCGTAATCTCAAGCGCTTTCGCAAACCCGACGATTGCCGGGACATTCTCGGTTCCCGATCGCAAACCATGTTCCTGACCGCCGCCTACGATCAAAGGCATCAAAAATTCAGGCTTTTTGACATATAAGCAACCGATGCCCTTCGGGCCATATATCTTGTGCGCTGAAAGCGTAAGCATATCGACGCCGAGCTCAAGGACATCGCACGCGAAATACTGGAATGCCTGCACGGCATCGACATGAAAGAAAGGATGCGCCTCCCCCCCCTTGAAAGCCGCTATGATGCGCCCGATCTCCGCAATCGGCTGAACCACGCCTATCTCGCTGTTCGCATATTGGATGGAAACGAGAATCACCCGCTCATCAAGCTGTCTTTTGATGAATTCGACATCGATTATCCCCAAGTTATCCACAGGGATATCCACAACCTCGATCCCCGCCTCTTTCAAATCGGTACATACGGCACGAATGGATTCGTGCTCGATAACAGAAATTAAAATCTTCGGCTTCTGTAAGGATTTTTCAATGAAAGCTTCGACGCAGCCCCGAATAGCGAGATTATTCGCTTCGGTTGCCGACCCGGTAAAAATAACCTCCCGGTAATACGCGTTAAGCATGTCCCCTATCGCCTTGCGCGCATGAAAAACCGCGCCCGATGCCTCCTGGCCAAACATGTGGATTGCCGAGGGGTTGCCGAAGACGGATGAATAATACGGCCGCATGGCCTTTTCAACGCGCGGATCGAGCGGCGTAGAAGCCGCATAATCGAGATAAACCTTGGTTTTCATAGACTGTACGCGAGCACCTCTATTCTATATACTGTGGCCATCTATGCAACTGGAAGAAACCGCGCAATTCAGAAGCTCGCTCGGATTGATGCTCACCCCGCGCCAAGTGGTGGACGGGCTCGTGAAATTCATGCGCGCGGACGAGACATACCGGTATAAGGTGATCATCGGCAGCGATTCGGAGAAAACGGGTGAGGACGAGGCTGATTTCGTGACCGCGATCGTCTGCCACCGCGTAGGAAACGGGGGCATCTATTTCTGGCGCGCCACGAAAGGCGGCAACTGCCGCGTGCTCCGAAACCGCATATGGCAGGAAGTACTGATGTCAATCGATATCGCGAAAGAAATAGTTGAATTGATGAAAGATGCAGCCGCGCCCCTCTTCGACTTCGAAGTGCATATCGACGTGGGAGAAAAAGGACCGACGCGTGAATTGATACAGGAGCTGGTAGGCGTCGTGCGCGCGAATAACTTTGAGCCGCGCACGAAGCCCGACAGCTACGCAGCGTCGAAAATCGCCGACCGGCACGTAAAATAAAAACTCCCCAGGCTAAAAACCTGGGGAGCGACCCTCGCCCCGCGCCAAAACCCTAATCGGGCTTTTTCTTTTTCTCGCGCGTCCCGACTGGCGCGATTACGAGACAGCCAGGATCGAAGAGCTTCCTGTCGACCCCCGCGTCGTCTGTCGCATGCGCGTCCAGATGCCATCCGGCATCGCTCCACGCCTCGACAATGCACGGATCGCCATGCCGGGCGACCATACAGAAAAGATTCGACCGGGTCGTATGGAGATGCGACGAAGCGCTGACATTCGCATCAGCCAAGAGAGCCATGAGCGTCTGCCGGTCGGAATACGGCCGCGTACCGAGCGCGAGAACGATATCCCCGTATCGCGATGCGCACTGCAGAGGATGCGCGGACATGAGAACTCCGGGCCTCGAAAAAATCGTCTCATTCGGAAACAAGTCCCTGAAACGATCAGTCATCTCGACAACGCCGCAATCCGCAAGCATGCACGACTGGAAAAGGAACGTCTCGGAAACCCCGGGAACGGGAAAGGACTCGCAGAGATTAGGAGAAACGAGAAGATCCGAAGCGCCTGTAAGAGAGACGCGATACGAATACCCAAGCCTTCCCATAGCCTCCTCGAGAGCCGCATGCCCGTCCGGAGTGCTAATCCAGCGGAAAAAATCCTCACCAATCGACCGCCCGAAAAGGGCGGTGCGAAGCGCAAGCGTCATCTCAAGCTGCGCCGCGCCCAAACGCCCGAGGAAATTAACCAATTCTGTATCGCTCAACATGATTCGCGAACCTTCCATTGTGGTGCGGCCCAAGCCTCATCAGGCACCATGCCCGACCCCGCCCTGCCGCAGAACTAAATATATAATACCACTATTTTAAGTAATTTGTCAATTAAATGGCGGGGCGGCGGAAACGGTGATATGCTGATACGACTTAAATGAATCCCGTTAGAAACGGAACGGGGAAGTTAAAAAATAACAATGAAAAGATTAAATGGTCGTATAATCAAGAGCAGTCAAAGACTGCTCGTAATAGAGCGTTTCTAACGGGATGAAAGACAAGATCGTTTTCGACGTGGAAACCAAGAATGCCTTCGAAGACGTGGGCGGCAGGGAGAACCTCGAAAAGCTCGATGTCTCCGTCGTCTGCGTCTATTCCTACAACCACGACACCTACGCGAGCTATCGCGAAGGCGAGTGGGAAAAGCTCGCGCCAGTACTCCAAAACGCCGGGCTCGTAATCGGGTTTGCCATAACCCGCTTCGACCTGCCGGTACTCAAAAAATACTTCCCGTTTAACGTAATGGCGCTCCCCCGCCTCGATCTTTTAGACGAGATCGAGCTCGCGTACGGGTCACGCATATCGCTCGACGTACTCGCGAAAACGAACCTCGGCACGCAGAAGACGAGCCATGGCCTCCAAGCAATCGAATTCTACAAGCAAGGCGACTGGGACCGGCTCATCGAATACTGCACGCACGACGTGCGAATAACGAAGCAGTTATATGACCTCATACGGAAGCAGGGCTTTATCAATATCCCGAAGCGATACACGAACGAACTTATAAAAGTACCCTTAAATCTGAAAGAGGTCGAGATCCCCGCGACATTGTTTTAAAAAAAGACTGCCCGCACCGAAGAGGTGCGAGCAGAGCGAGAAAAAGAGCCGTGATTCCGAAAGACCGCTATCACACAGAAATCGCGACCCGGGGACGCCGAGCTACGAAGAGAGGTGTCGGCTCCTGATTCAAGTCCCCAATCTTCGCCTCGAAAAACACATGGATATCCTTCTCGAGAATTGCGGCGAGGCGCTCGAATGCGGACGTATTGTACCGCCCGCCTTCGGCCTTCAAGGGAATGCTGCCAAGATCATCCCAGTGCCGCACGCCCGTTCCGTCGCTTCCGGGAGCGAAGCCGAACACTTCGACCAGGTCCGCAGGCCGAATGCCGAGCGCGATGAAAAGCGCCTGAGCGTGCAATCGGCCATTGATGCGATCAAAGACCCAGAAGAACCGCGGGCCGACATGGCTCATTTCCCGGGCCGAGAAGCACACCTCCTCGGCCGTCTCGAATACGGAGAGGTCTTCCGGAGAAATCTCATCGGCAACGGCTTGCAACTCGTGCGTGCCGCCTGGACGTTCGCCATCAGGAACGAGCGCCTGGGAAAAACGCCGAGTCCACCATCGGATCCCAAAAACGATGAGGGCCGCCGCGCCAAGAGACGCGAGAAACTGAAAGGGAGTCACCATCGAACATATTCCTTGTGTCAAAGCGGCATTCCATGCCGCGACCTGCTACCAAGCGTCCAATACCGCGATCGGACACGCTTGATATATAATATGATAAAAATTAATATTTGTCAATAAAAAATGCCCCGCATGCACAGCGTGCAAGCAAGGCATTGATGGAAAACACGGACAATGGCGAATTTCAGTCGCCATCGAGAACGCGCTGCCTATCTTCCTCGATAGCGCAGAATCGCCTGCCGACCGGATCCCAGTAGCCGTCAGGCGTCGTATCGGAAATAGTCCGCTTCAGAAAACAGAACCAGAGAACAGCGAGAATCGCCGACACTCCGAGAATTCCGCACAGGACATACGCGATAATCGCAAGATACAGAGACATACGAAACTCCTTCGGAAAAAGGCGTTTGAGAGCGCCGAACCATGGATTTTCAACTATCTGACAACGTTTATAATATAGCATTTAAATATGTATTTGTCAATATATCGCGGGGAACGCTCGAAAGTCATTGATGGCACTCGTTCAAGTGATATACTGTACGCATGGCAAAGAGACGGGACGACGAGGAAGAAGATGACGAGGAGGATGTCCGGCCGCGCAAAAAGAAAAAAGGGAAGGACAAGGCGCGCCTCTTAGACCACGTCAGGCACGAGATAAAGCGAAGCGTGATCGCCGTGGCGCTTTTCGGCGTGACGATCGTTCTCATGCTCGCCCTCTTCGACAAGGCGGGGCCTGCCGGCCACTATCTCTACCTCGGCCTCACGAAATCATTCGGCTGGGGATATTACCTCCTCCCCGCGACCACGCTCATACTCGGCATCGTCTTCATATCGCACCACGAGCTTGAACTGCTCATTCTCCCGCTCTTAGGCGGCGTTACGTTCATACTTGCGACCTTAGGCGGACTCGATGTGATATTCCCTGAAAAAGCCGGGTTTGTAGGCAAGGGCGTAGGCATGATCGAAGTGCCGTTCGGCTACCAGGCATCGCTCGTAATCCTGGGAGGGCTCATGCTCGCCGCGCTCATCGTGACGTTGGATATCCCCCTCCGCATCGCCCCGCGCGAAAAGAAAGAAGATAAGAAAAAGCCCGAAACGATGCCGAACGACGGCAAAGATGTGGATGCGGCGGTAACGCAGGCCGAAGCGGGCACGAAAGCAGCCGAAGCGGGGGAAAAAGAGAAGGCGAAGAAGGGAGTCGTGGAACCGGTTATCGCCGAGCAAGCCGAAATGCCGAAGATGAATAAAAAGCCCGCGGTATTCGTGGACTACGTCCCACCTCCCATGTCGCTCCTGCGCTCGTCGATCGAGCGGCCCACGGCCGGCGACCTGCGCGCGAACGCGAACATCATCAAGCGCACAATGGAAAGCTTCGGCATATCGGTCGAGATGGGCGAGATCAATATCGGCCCGAAATTCACCCGCTACACCTTAAAACCCGCCGAAGGCGTACGTCTGAATAAGCTGACTGCCCTGGGCCAGGACCTTGCGCTCGCCTTGGCCGCGCATCCCATCCGTATCGAAGCGCCGATACCCGGCAAATCGCTCGTGGGCATCGAGGTGCCGAACAAGACCGCCGCGATGGTGCGGCTTGGCAGCCTGCTCGCCTACCCCGAATTTGCGGAGTCGCCTCCCTTAAACGTTATTCTAGGCCGCGACGTGACAGGCGAACCGATAGCGGTAAACATCGCGAAGATGCCGCACATGCTCGTGGCAGGCGCGACCGGCTCAGGAAAATCCGTAACGATCCACACCTTCATTACGTCGCTCCTCTTCAAAAACTCGCCGCAAACGCTCCAATTCATCATGATCGACCCGAAGAAGGTCGAGCTCTCGGTCTACAACGGCATCCCCCATCTCGCCGCTCCCGTCGTAACCGAAGGCAAAAAAGCCGTCGGCGTATTCCGCTGGGCAACGCAGGAGATGGAGAGGCGATACGAAACGCTCTTGAAGGCCGGCTGCAGAGACATAACAGGATACAACGCGAAGAAGAAGGACGAGCAGATGTCCTATATCGTGATCGTGGTCGATGAGCTTGCCGACCTGATGGTCGCTTATGGCAAGGATATCGAAACCGCGATCGTGCGCATCGCGCAGATGGCCCGCGCGACAGGTATGCACCTCATGCTCGCGACCCAGCGGCCGTCGGTCGAAGTCATCACCGGCCTCATCAAAGCGAACATCCCCTGCCGCCTCGCGCTCCAGGTCGCAAGCCAAATCGACTCGCGCACCATCCTCGACTCGGCCGGCGCGGAAAAACTCCTGGGGGGCGGCGACATGCTGATCGTCTCCTCGGAATTCTCGAAGCCAAAGCGTCTCCAAGGAGCGTTCATCACCGAAAATGAGGTGCATGCGGTCGTCGATTTCATCAAGGAACATAACCAGCCAAAAATCGTAGACACGGGCCCCGTCCCGACCGATCTCGACGGCAAGCCGCTGCCGACAACCCAAGATCTCGCGGTAACGCCGCCCGGGATATCCTTCGACGAATTCTCGGGAAGCGGCGATGACGATGACTTGTACGACGAGGCGGTCGACGTGGTACGCGAGGCGCAAAAGGCATCGGCGTCGCTCCTCCAGCGCCGGCTCAAAGTCGGCTACGCGCGCGCGGCGCGGCTTCTCGATCTTATGGAAGAAAAGGGTATTATCGGCGCGGGCGATGGCGCGAAGCCACGCGAAGTCTTCCTCGAAAAAACAGCTGACGAATTGTCCGCGGCAGACTTCCAATAAAAGACAGGTGAGAGCGTTTTGACTTTGACCATGCGAGCCCTATACTGGAACCGATGGAAACCGCTTCTCTTAAGGACCTGCTCCGCGAGCATATCGAGCTTAAAGGCCTCACGCCCAAGAAGATCGCCGACCTTGCCGGCATCCCCGAGCGGTATGTCGACATGCTCCTTGAAGGAGATACGGCGAAGCTCCCCCCTGCCCCGTACGTACACGGCTATATCGCGAAACTTTCAGGAATCCTGAATTTTGACAAGGAGACGATGTGGCGCTTATATCAGAAGGAGTCGCTCTTGAGGCGCTCGGGCGACCGCGACCGCTTGCCCAACAACCGCTTTGCGGCACGAAAAGTAACGCGGACATTCGCGATCGGCGGAACGGTTCTCGCGATCGCGCTTGCCTGGTTCGGCTATGCCGCATACGACGCGTTCACGCCCCCCGGCCTCACGGTCACGGTACCCGGAAGCGAAAGCAGCACTGTTGCCCAGCCGACGATCCTCCTCCAAGGAACGACCGATCCGACATATACGGTAACCGTAAACGGCAGCGAGCTTTACGTGAACGCGGACGGCACGTTTCAGAAGGAGCTCAGGCTCCAGGAGGGCTTAAACACCGTCGAATTCAGAGCAAAAAAATTCATGGGACATGAGACGAAAGTAATCCGGAACATCGTCTATTTTCCGAGCGCCCAGGAAAATGTGCCGGAAACGGAAATAAAACCGATACGCAAAATAAATGGCCAAAGCACCAGCACCGCAGAATAAGGGAACCGAACTGCACGATCTCCTCGTGTCGCTCCAGGACAAGTTCGGGGAAGGATCCGTGATGACCCTGGGAGACGCGCGCAAGGTGAACATCGAGACGATCCATACCGGATCGTTCTCGCTCGACCGCGCGCTCGGCGTGAACGGCCTGCCGAAAGGACGCATCGTCGAAGTCTTCGGCCCGGAATCGAGCGGAAAAACGACGCTAGCCCTAAACGTAGTCGCCCAGTCGCAAAAAGCAGGCGGCAAGTGCGCGTTCATCGACGCGGAACACGCGCTCGATCCCGACTACGCGGGAAAGATAGGCGTGAAAATCAAGGACCTGATCATATCCCAGCCCGATAACGGCGAGGAGGCCTTGAACATCCTCGAAGCGCTCGTACGGTCGGGAATCATCGACGTGGTCGTGGTAGATTCGGTAGCCGCGCTCACGCCCAAGGCGGAAATCGAGGGTGAAATGGGCCAGCAATTCATGGGACTCCAGGCGCGTATGATGGCGCAGGCTCTCCGGAAGCTCACCGCGATCACCGCGAAGAGCGACACGCTCGTTATATTCATAAACCAGATACGCATGCAAATCGGCATGATGTTCGGAAACCCGGAAACGACCCCGGGCGGACGCGCGCTCAAGTTCGCCGCGTCCGTGCGGCTCGACGTGCGCCGCATCGCACAAGTAAAAAAAGGCGACGAAGTGGTCGGGAGCCGCGTGCGCGTAAAAGTAGTCAAAAACAAAGTCGCAGCGCCCTTCAAACTCGCGGAATTCGACATAATGTACGGCGACGGTATCTCCTACGAAGGCGATGTCTTAAACGCCGCGATAACGGCGGGCATCGTGACGAAAGCAGGGTCGACCTATGCGCATGCGGGAACGAAAATCGGCGTCGGGTTCGACAATGCCCGGCTCGCGCTCAAAGAAGACCGGAAGAAGCTGAAGGAGCTTGAAAAGGAGATCATAGAAAAAGCCCCGTAAGGGGCTTTTTCTCTACCGCGACAGTCGTGTTAGTTCGTCGTGTAGTCGTACGGAATGAATGCGGGCGCCTCCGGAGCGTACGAGGCATCCGAACCCATGAACGCATCGTATGCCGATGCCGACATATCATACTCATCCGCGGAAGGATCAGCGTAATAGCTGGTCGCCTCAGCCCCCAAGCCAAGCTGCGTTTCGATAACGGCAAGGCGACTATCCACGATCGCAAGACCCATCTCGACATTTTCGACGCGACTCCCCACATAAACCACAAGCACAAGGAGAACAAGGAGCGACACGCCGACGATGTAATACAGTTTTTCTTTCATATACATGAATCATACCACGTATGGCATGCGGTCAATAAGAAAAGTTATCCACAGAAACGTGCGCGGCGCGCCCGCATGGATCATACTTGATTATATGAAGGAATACGGAATAAGAAAAATAACAAAGATGACTGCCTTACTCATGATCGCGGTAGCTATAGGAACGCTTTCTCCAGAAGGACGCGCGCATGCGGGAATAAACGAAGATATACGCACCACAGGAAGAGAAATCAAGGAAGCAAGGGAGTGGGTCACGTTCTGGCAAAAAAAGATGATGGAACTAACCGCAAAAATCGGCGAGCTGAGGACAGTGGCGCGCCCGACGGCAGCGGAAGTAGCGCAAATCCAGAACCTTGAGGCACAGCTCGCAAGCTATCGAGGCCAAGTTACCCAGGCCGGCGAAGCTCTAAGCCTATTAGAACAAGGAAAAGAAGCGTTGGGGCAAGCGCGCGGAAAACTCGATCAAGCAAGCATGATACAAAGACAGCTGAATAGCACGACTCAGACATTCACCGCGCAAGTACGGACACAAATGAGTCAGCAGATGGCCCAGCTCCTGCGACAAGCGCACCAATTCAAGGACAATGCGCGCGAATTCCTGCGACAGGCAGTAAATATAAAAAATTCGCTCGCGGCGTCAGTAACGGCGCTCGCGGCGCTCGCGACGGCAGCAACGGACCTACTCGCCGCGATGCTCGCCCGCCTCGCGGCAGTGACAACGAGTATTGCCGCCCGCGTAATCCCCCCCGTAGCAGCAGTAGCAACAGGCATGTCGATCGGAACATTCAATCTGTGGGGACGGTATATGGGAAAGATACAGGCGATAAATATGGCATGCGTGCAATTGCAGAATTGCAGGAATATGGTGAGAGTCGCGGTACAGATGGGAATGCCGGCGCCCGTATGCAATCCGACTGATTTGGAGATTCAGAACAATATAACAGCGCTGAGCAGGGATGCGGCGGCGATAGCGGCGGTATATAACGCCATACCCCTGTTAGACGACATAGCGCCCCCGATCCCCCGCTGCGCGGCGTAGGGATGAAAATGATATGACAAGTAATCTGCGCGCGATCAAAAAGGAAGTGAGCATGATTGTCGCCATCGCGATAATCATGCCGCTCTTCAGCGCTCCCTTCATGCACAGAGCGCAAGCGGCGAATCCATCACTACCAGACTTGATACGCGAAGCACAGGAAGGAGCGGAAGAAATGCGCCGGATAATAGCGGACGAACTACAGCCGGACATGCTAAACGCACGAATGGCAATCCAGCGAATGCAGGAAATAACCAATAGAACCGCCGCGGAAAACGCGCAATTAGAACAATATTGGCAAGAAGTGATGGATACTCAGCAAAGCCTGGGAAGAGCACGCGAAGCGCAAAACCAATTCAGACAAGCCCAGGGATTCTTCGAACGAGCCCAAAATATGTTGAGATGGGCCGCTACGACATCCAGAACACAAGCGGCTAGTCTAAGAGCGAGCGCGGCACAACTCACAC
>JAHFLN010000004.1 GCA_023244835.1 Candidatus Harrisonbacteria bacterium | reverse complement strand
TTAAGAACCATTGCCACGAGGGCAGGGGCTCGATCGGCGTCGCGCACCGCGAGCATACCGACACATTATGGCGATACGGCTCCTCCTTCACGAGCAGTCCTGTCGCGCGCAAGTCATCCACGACCTTCTTCCGCGCCTCCGCGGCCTTCAGCCCCGCGTACTTTCCCGTCACGGCCATCATTCTTCCCCGGTCGTCGATTACCTGGACGAGCGGAATGCCGTGCCGCCGCGAAATTTCATAGTCCGTGATATCGTGCGCCGGCGTGACCTTGATGATACCCGTGCCAAATGCGATATCCGCCGCCTCATCCCCCACCACAAGGAGCTTCGACTTCGTTTTCCGCGGCTCCTCGAGCGATCCTTCCGTGTCGAGCGTCTCGATCCCAATCTCCTTCCCGATATAATCGATATACCGCACATCGCGCGGATTCACCGCGAGCGCGGTGTCGCCAAACTTCGTTTCAGGACGCGTGGTCGCGACCGTATATGGCCCGTACTGTATGTGATACAGAACGCTATCCCTCTCCTCGTGTTCCACTTCCAAATCCGAGATGCCCGTGTGGCAGCGCACGCACCAATTCACCGTGCGAAGCGCGCGGTACAGCAACCCCTTTTCGTGATAATGAACGAATGCTTTCAGGACCGCGTCCGCGTAGGCAGGATCCATAGTAAAGCGCGACCGACTCCAGTCGCAGGAGGCGCCCATCGTGCGCAACTGGCCGAAGATGATAGTGCCGTATTTCTCCTTCCATTCCCATACGCGCGCGACGAATGCCTCGCGGCCCAGATCGAAGCGCGATATCCCCTCCTTGCGCAGCTCCTTTTCAACCACGTTCTGCGTCGCGATGCCCGCGTGATCCGTACCCGGCAGCCAAGCGACCGTATCGCCCTTCATACGGCGGTAGCGGATCAGGGCGTCCGTAAGCGTTATCTGGAATGCGTGGCCCATATGGAGCGAGCCCGTCACGTTCGGAAGCGGCATTAATATCACGAACGGTTCACCATCTTTCCGCGGCAGGTTATCCGGATTAAAAAGTCCCGAAGCTTCCCACTCGGGATAGATGCTCGCTTCTGCCTTTTCCGGATCGTACGCTTTCTTCTCTTCGGCCATAAGTGCTGAAAGTCTATAATCTATCGGTTAGATATTCAAATTCGGCAGCGCCTTATCTGCCGGATGCGCCGTGCCGAGATAGGCCGCGACGGCTATCATGACCGCATTGTCGGTATTGTACTCCATGGCCGGCGCATGGAATGCGATACCTTCCTCCCCTGCCCGCCGTGCGAGCTCCGCGCGCAAAACAGCATTTCCCGCAACCCCTCCGCACACGAGAAGCGACTGAGCGCCACACTCGTCCGCGGCGCGAAGCGCTTTTGCCACAAGCACGTCAATCGCCGCCTTTTGGAACGAGGCGCATATATCGGCTTTCGGCTTCGAGCTCTCAGGCGTCAGGGGATTAACGCGGAGGTGGTAGAGAACCGCGGTCTTCAGCCCCGAAAAGCTGAAATTGAAATCGCCCGAGTGTAACATCGGACGCGGAAACGCGATCGCGTCCGGATTCCCCGCACGAGCCTCTTTTTCAACCTCCGGCCCTCCCGGGTACGGGAGACCTAGTATTTTCGCCACCTTGTCGAACGCTTCGCCCGCCGCATCATCCTGCGTCTCCCCAAGCTTCTCCCAACTCTTCATGCTATCCATGCGCACGAGCGCCGTGTGCCCCCCGCTCACAAGTAATACGATCGCAGGGAACGCGACCGTTTTTCCCGCAAGCCAGCTTGAGAACATATGCCCCTCCAAGTGATTTATGCCTATAAGCGGCACGTGGAGTTTTTCCGCGAGACTGTTCGCGAAATTCACACCCGTCCAAAGCGCGGGCTCGAGACCTGGGCCGACCGTGACGGCGATACGGTCGGGTTTCAATGCGTACTTTTCTCCGCCGGCTGGCGAATTCAATTTTTGAATAACTTCGTCATATGCGAGCGGAAGATTTTTCAGATGCTCTCGCTTCGCGAGCGAGGGAACCACGCCCCCGAACGGGCGATGCGTCGCGATCTGCGTCGCAACCACATGCGCGCGTACGACAAACGACGGGTTCTCCGGCTTACCGGAACACTCAACAACGGCAATTGCCGTCTCGTCACAACTCGTTTCTATCGCGAGAATCTGCATTGAAGGAATCAAGCCATTCTACCCCATCTTGCCCGATACGACCACTATAAAACCCCTGCCAAATGACAGGGGTTTTATTATTCCGATACTGTTCTAGAACCCGAGGAACCGGAAGAATCCTCCCCAGAATCCTGCGCCAAGCGTATCATTCACGCTACTCTTCTGCTCTCCTTGCGGGGGCGGAGGGGGCTGCTGACCACCCGTCGGCTGACCCTGCGGAGGAGGCTGACCTTGCATCTGACCGCCTTGCGGTTGACCTCCGAATTGCTGCCCAGATTGACCACCCTGCCCTGGCTGACCTTGCGGCTGATACTGGCCCTGCGGAGGCTGCTGACCGCTCATCGGCCCATTCATCATCGGCTGGCCGTTCGGCATCATACCCGTACCCCCATTCTGCGGCATCGCATTGAACTGGTCGCGCATAGCCTGGGTGTATGGCTGGCCGGTTTGTTGCGTATACATCCTTGCCATCTCATCCGCCGTTCTCGGCATCGATCCCATCGTACCCATGCCACCCATCATCGGCTGGCCGTTCTGCGGCGTACCTGCCGACTGACCTACCCTTCCCTGCGTTCCCGCCCCCGTGCCAGTCGGCTGAGAACCAGGCTGACCGCCGCTCATCATCGATTGACCAGGCTGCATCATGCCCATGCCGCCGCCCTGCTGCATAGTATTGAACTGGTCGCGCATGGCCTGAGTATACCTCTGGCCGGGATTCGTCTGCTCGTACATTCTTGCCGCTTCATCGGCAGTCTTCGGCATACCCATCATCCCATTCATTCCATTGATGCCATTTTGCGACATGCCGTTCATGCCGTTCATGCCGTTCATGCCGTTCATGCCGTTCATGCCGTTCATGCCGTTCATGCCGTTCATGCCGTTCATGCCGTTCATGCCGTTCATGCCCGTTCCATTCACTCCCGGCTGACCCATGGTCTGCATCTGCGTCCTCATCTCCGCAATACTGTTTTGCGCCTGCGCGGCCCGCGCCTTTGCCGCATCAACCTGCATCGTCGTCATGGCTTCGCGCGTCGTGCTCTCTATCTGCGCCACCTGGCCGAATGTTCCCAAGTCCCTTAAAAGATTCTTGCAGGTATTGCTGATCTGTCCCAAGAGCGTCTTTTTCTTGCCTTTCGGCGCGACAGAATTCCACTGATCGATCTGCGCCTTTAGGTCTTGCGTATCGGACGTGAATGCAGCCACATCTTCCGGATCAGGCTGTCCCGCCGTCAGATTTTCAGAAAACTCCCGAAGTGAATCCGCGAAGTCCGGGATCACCGCACCGATATCAGTCGCGTATGCCGCAGACCTCGTGACATACGTATTGAATTTCTCGACGTACGGACGAAGTGGCGATTCGTGTTGACCGCCCATCATCATCCCCTGCCCGCCTCCCATTTGCTGACTCATTCCCATGCCGCCGCCCATACCCATCTTATTATTTCCGCCCGTTGTCGGATTCTGCCCCCCCATAACCGTGCCGCTGCCCGCCATAGGCGCACCCATCGGCATCACACCCCCACCCATCTGACCGCCTTGCTGCGGAGGCGTCATGCTCACGCCACCCGTCTGCGCCCATACCATCGCAGTAGGCGTAAATGTCGCAAGCGTGCTTATGACCGCAAGCGACGCGCTCCACGAAATCGATTTCTTATTCATAATATATTTTCCCTTTTTTATATTTCTATTGACGATTTTACACACCGTTCCTTTTGAGTATATCGCCCGCGCATGACGTAATGCCATCAGAGCTGTGGATAAGTCAATAAAAAAAGGCGGCGACGGGTCTCAAGGACCCGCCGCCGATCTCCGCCTCCCTCGCCGGTACTACGGAAACGTCTACGCCATGCCACAGAGGGCAACCGGAGACCTTCTCCTCGCCCGCGCTCTCCGCTTCGGACTCGCCGCAGCCTCTTCCGCGAGGCGACGCAAAGCCCGCATATCCTCAACCGCCCTCACCATCAACTCAACCGCGTTTTTCTTTCCGGTGGGAGCAATCGGCTCGTGACTGCACGGAAACTCGCCCACGAGCGCCTCCAAAAAGGCGACGATGCGATCACCCGCGTGATCAACATTGACCCGGGCGAAAATAATCCGCCGCTTATCGAACGACGCTCCTCCCACGAAAGACCGTTCAAATGCGCAGTCTTTCGGCATCATGTGCGCCAAGCCATTCTGGCTGGCCCATTCATTGAGCAACGGAACGGTGATCGCTAAATCTCCGTAGTCTTTCCTCGAACTACGTCTCTGCATGTTAGGTTCCTTAACCTACGAGAAATCATGAAATGGGTTAAACGAAAACATCTTCAAGCGCATGACGCGCCCTCCGAACCATCGTCTGCCCGCTCTTCCTCCCTTCCTTTTCGCAGGGGTGTTGCAGGACTCTGCCAAAGAACCAACGAAATTGTATAATACCACCGAACGAGGGGCAGGGTCAATGAAATCCCCTACCGTGCCCGGGGTGGGGGTCGCCTCTCCCTTCGGTCGAGACGCTCCGTTTTTATAGTCGGCTCATGCCTCCTTGAAAACGGGCGCCTTCGGTTCGACCTTATGTGCCCGGGGTGGGGGTCGCCTCTCCCTTCGGTCGAGACGCTCCGTTTTCATAGTCGGCTCATGCCTCCTTGAAAACGGGCGCCTTCGGTTCGACCTTATGTGCCCGGGGTGGGGGTCGCCTCTCCCTTCGGTCGAGACGCTCCGTTTTCATAGTCGGCTCATGCCTCCTTGAAAACGGGCGCCTTCGGTTCGACCTTATGTGCCCGGGGTGGGGGTCGAACCCACATGCCTTGCGGCGCATCATCTTAAGTGATGTGCGTATGCCATTTCGCCACCCGGGCTTCACTGGCTATAGTAGCCGGAAAATAGCCTTGCCCGCAATCTTCGGGCATGGCATAGTGCAATCGGTTCTTGATGCGGGGGCATTAGGCTCTGCGGCATATTCATAAGACCTCATGATGAGGCATAGTGTCTCTCGCGCTGCGTTCCGCGGCGCGAGCGCTGACGCCCCTCGGGCGTCATGCAAGCCTATGGTCAGTCCGGATTCTTTCGAATCGGAACTACGCTCTCACGTCCATGATCGGCGTAGTTTCTTCGGACTCGCAAAGCGATGCTTTAAGCGCAAGGATAGCCGCATTCCCTGCCCCCGCATCGCTTTTTTAATACTCATCTGCTATACACCAAGCAGTCCTTCGGCTCCTTCGGGCGCTGGGGAATCTCAGGGCGAGGGGCGGATGTCGCAACCCGGAACGGCAACGTTCCCCCCGTTAGGGAACAGTGTCCCCGAGCAGGCGTTCTGCCGGCTCGGTGCTGTCGCCTATCGGGCGATATGCGTTTCCGGTCCGAATCCGGTCCGCTTCTGTGCGGTCGCGGAATCCTTCGGACCCAACGGTTCGGTGTTATCCCGTTCCGGGGCCGCCCCTCGTTCCGTTTTGAACATTTCCAAACAGCCTCTTCATATGAAAGGAATCGCGCATGCATCTCTCTGTCTCCATGCTCATGCGCGATCTTGCGCACGAGCCCCTGTTCAACCGATCCGTCTTCGACGACTGGAATCCCATTTCTCGCCGGCGCAAACAGCGCATCATCTATGCGCCGAACGTCGCGATGCGCATCGTACACAAGCGGATCCGTATGCATCTCATGGACCGCTGCCCCCCGTCGCCCTATGCGACCGGGTCCGTGCGCGGCGGCTCAACCCTCGTGAACGCGAAACGCCATAAGGGAAACCGCTTCTTTCTCCTTTATGACATACGAGGCGCCTACCCGAGCGTGAACCTCGAACGGCTTATATGGTGCCTCGGGCAATGCGATCCCCGATCAGTCTCTACCGGAGACTGGTATTACGAGGTCGAAGAAGTGCTGAAACGCTTCGTGATGGCCGAGGAAGGCGGGCTTATGACCGGCGCGCCGTCCTCTCCCGACTGGTTCAACCTCTACGCGGGCGTACTGATCGACGTGCCGCTTGGCGCCTACTGCGCGAAACACGGCCTCACGTATACCCGCTATCTCGACGACATCACGATTTCCTCCCCGAAGCCTATCGGCCACCGGGTTAATGGGAAGCGGAAGAGCCGCGCGATCCGTGACGGCATACGCGCCATCATCGAATCGAGCGGCATGGCGATCCATGACGAGAAGGCGTTCGCGCATGATATCCAGCGCGGGCCGGTTGTTATAAACGGCATCGGTATGGACAAGGATGGAAGACTCTTCGTTCCTCGCCACTTCTTCCACCGCGTGCGGAACGCCCTGCGTTCCGCGATACGCACGGCAGGGGTCTATCCCCCGCCGAGCATAATCAACGGACTTATGAGCGTGATCCGGCTCGTGAGCAGGAGGTATGTCTTCGCAACCCGCGGAGAACAAAAACTCCTCAACCTCTATAGGAAGTGGAAGTGGCGCGAAGACCGTATCAGGAACGCGAATCGAAGGATAAAAAAGAAAACCCGATGACCGGCGACGCATGAGGCGAAGCCGGTTTTTTTATGAGGCCATGATCGGAATCGAACCGATGCATAAGAGTTTTGCAGACTCTTGCCGTACCACTTGGCTACATGGCCTTTATTATTAATTCCCTACAGTATCCTCTCCCATCAGCTTTTTTTCAACTTCGGCCGCCTTCTCGGGACCATGGTCGATCACGAATCGTATCCGCGGAATCGGGCGGATGTTCAGCTTCCGCACCAGGAACCCATGAAACCGGTGCTCGAACGGGCGAAGTATCTTCAAAGCGTCATGAGCCCTCTCGCTCGGCAAGACGCTCACTTTCGCCTGCGCGTCTTCCAAGTCGCCATTCACGAGGACATCCGTCACCGTGACGAACATGTCCTTGAACTCGATTTCCTGGGCTACGAGTAGCGCAAGCTCCTCGCGCAGGAGGCTCGCCATACGTTCTTTTCGGTAATTCATACGCCGGAAAATCCGAAACCCGAAATCCGAAACCCGAAAAAGACGCTGTGCGGAGCTACCGCCCTCGTTTCGAATTTCGAGTTTCGTGCTTCGAATTTCATCATCATCGGATGATGATATGGTCTCCGACCTTGATGTCGCACTCAGATTTCACCATCAGTCCGCACTCGCTCCCCTCCTCCACGCTTTCAACCGGCTTCTTGCCTGACTGCAAGGAAGCGATCGCCCCCGTGCCGATCTCTTCCCCTTCGCGCTCGACCCTAACCACAGCCTCATTCTTCATCTCCCCCATAACCACTTTCCCGCCTATCACGTGCTCTCCCCGACCCTTCATGCCGAAGAGCGCGAGCACTTGAAGATCGCCTGAAGCGCCCGCCTTCGTCATTGATTTCAAGGCCCCTTCCACCGCGCGCACGAGATCGTAAATGATGGGCGACGCGACGATCGCGATGCGATTCGTCTTCGCCATGGTTTCCGCGGGCTTCGTCGCGGACACATTGAAACCAACCACCATGCCGCGCTCGGATTCGGTTGCCACGAACCACTGCACGTCGCCGTCCGTGATATCGCCCACGCCTTCGCTCACAATGCGCACGAGCGTGCCCTCCGGCCGCGCGATTCCGCGGATTGCCTGGCTCGCCGCTTCGAGCGCGCCGTGCGAATCCGCCTTGATTATAATATTGATCGCCGTTACCCCCTCCTCGTGCACCAGCCGCTCGCGATTCTGACGCGCCGCGTGAGGTGTAGGCGCGACTATTCCCGGACCGAACGCGTCGCCTGCGGCAGGCATGTCCTTGAACCCGCCTATCACAACCGGCGCAGACGCCGTACAGGAATCGATCCGCGCGCGATTACCGTCTTCGAGCGAGCGCACGCGAGTCCCCGCCTTGCCCGCCACGATATCCATGCCAACCCTCAAAGTTCCGTCAGTTACGACCGCGTGCACGACGACGCCGCGCTTCGCGTCTTTCTTCGCCTCAAGCACGAAGCCGCTCACAGGAGACGACGGATCGCATTCAAGCCCCAGGGTATCAGCCACGAGAAGCAGGAGGTCGAGCAGGTCGGCTACCCCCTCCCCGGTCTTTCCCGACACCGCCTGCCAGCTCGTCGAGCCGCCATAGCCCTCGAGCAAGACGCCTGCCTGCATAAGGTCATTCTTCGCCTTGTCGAGGTTTGACCCGCGATCGGCCTTCGTGAGCGCCACGACATAGGGCGTTCCGGTTTCCGTAAGGATCGCGATCGCCTCCTTCGTCTGCTCCTGCACGCCTTCGTCAACTGCGACGACCACGATCGCCAAGTCGGCGATCGAAGCCCCGCGACGGCGCATAGCCATAAAGGCCTCGTGCCCCGGCGTATCGATAAAGGTCATCCGCTCGCCCGAATGGACTATCTCATAGGCACCGATCGACTGCGTGATGCCCCCCGCCTCGCCCGCGGCAACGTCAGCCTTCCGGATCGCGTCCAAAAGCGTCGTCTTTCCGTGGTCTACATGGCCCACGACCGCGATTATAGGGGGTCGCTTCATACCCCGTGAAACAACTGCGGCTGAATGAGATCCTGATTCCTTTTCCTCGTTTTTTTTGGGCATTTTATCAGATTCGGCTCATCGCCCTATCCTAAATTCCGCCCCGCGGAATGGCCACAGTTGTGGCACAGGGCATATAAGTCCTCTTAAAATACCACGATTGACGCGCTTTCGCAAAAACAGCATTATCCTTATCAGCTTCATTTCCCCCGTGTGGCATAAGCCGCTAGAAAGGCATGTGATGCTGAAAACCACGACTTTTTTTGATTTTGACGCGACGCTCGCACGACTTAGCCTCAATCAGCGCCAGTTCGCGGAACTGCTCGATGTGAGCGCGTCAGCCGTAAAGACTTGGCGAAAGGAACGTGCGATTCCTTTGGAGCATTACCATGTCGCGCTCGCGATAACCCCGGAAATGGCGGAATCCGTTAGAGATTGGGTCGCGTATGACCTCGCGGACTTGCGGAGAGCCCTCGGATATACCCAAGACGATATGGCAGGCGAACTACATTCAAGCACCGCTCGAATCGCCGCATGGGAAAAGCGAGGCCAGATTCCCCGCGACCGTCTCACACGAGCTCTCCAACTCGCGCATAAGACCATGAACCGCGGCGCAACTCGACGATCCATGATGTGATCTCCGGCGTGACAACGTTCCCGCTTCGGCGCGAAACCCCCTTGGGAATCGCGCCGTTTTTTATTGATTTACGGCCCGAAATCCGCTATCATCCACCTATATGATCATTACGCTTGCCGGACATAATTCCTTTAAATTCCAAACAGGCGGACTCACGATCGCAACCGAAGGCCCCGAGAGCGGCGCTTCCCGCATGAAGCCCGATATCCTTCTACGCACCGCGCACGGGAAGGTCGACCTCCCCGACGCAGGCTTCGTGGTTGAGGGTCCCGGCGAGTATGAAATCCAGGGCGTCGAGATCCAGGGTATCGCTCCCTTCACTTACGTAATGAAAGCTGAAGACCTGCGCATTGCCATTGTTTCCGAGGCGAATGTAAAGATCCTGGATAAGCTGAACCGCATCGATATTGTCTTTGTCACGCAGACAGACGGCGCCGCGAGCTTCATCCGACAGATCGAGCCGCGCATGGTGATCGCGCCCCAAGCCGTAGCGCATACGATTGCGAAGGAACTCGGAGCCGAGGCTGAAACCATGGACAAGGTCACGATCCGGAAGAAAGATGTCCCGTCGTCGGGGCTCACATGCGTATGCCTCACCGCATAACCGCCCCCCGAACGGACACGGAAAAGCGCCGCGCGCTCATATATCTCTCATCCGCTTCAGTTGCGGTGATCGTCGTCCTGTGGATACTCTATATGAACTGGGTGATTTCCCCGTCCGTAGAGGGAGTCTCGGCCGATGCCGGCTCGCTCGAAATCTTTACTAACGGCCTACGCGTCATCGCGCGGTCCGTGGAAACCGGCGTTGTGAATGCCTATATGTATTTCCATAGCGCACTTACCGGAAGCACCACATTCACCATACATAAATGACCAAGAAAAAAGACGAAGAGAGTCCGGTTGCGGCGAATAAGGTTGAGAGCCGCGAGATAACGCAGGAGCTGCGCGAGTCGTACCTCGACTACGCGATGTCCGTGATCGTCTCGCGCGCCCTTCCCGACGTACGCGACGGCCTGAAGCCCGTGCATCGGCGCATATTGTGGGCGATGTGGGAGAGTAATGTGACGGCGGGCGCGAAGACCCGCAAGTCCGCCTTCGTCGTCGGCGAAACAATGGGAAAATTCCATCCCCACGGCGACCTTTCTATATACAACGCCCTTGTGCGCATGACGCAGGATTTCTCCCTGCGCTATCCCTTGATCATCGGCCAGGGCAATTTCGGCTCCATCGACGGCGATAACGCCGCTGCTCCCCGCTACACCGAATGCAAACTCGCGCCTATGGCCGAAGCGCTCCTCGAGGATATTGATAAGGAAACGATCGACTGGCAGCCGAATTACGATGCCTCCCAACGCGAGCCCGTGTGCCTTCCCGCGAAAATTCCGAACCTGCTCCTCAATGGCACCGAAGGTATCGCAGTCGGCATGGCGACTTCGATCCCTCCGCATAACTTGCGCGAAATCGTCGACGCATCCGCGCACCTTATCGATAACCCCGAGGCGACAAGCGAAGAGCTTATGCACTTCATACAAGGCCCCGACTTTCCGACCGGCGGCGTGATCTACGACCGCAAGGCAATCATAAACGCCTATGTGACCGGCCACGGCCCGATCACCTGCCGCGGCGTGGCCGAAATCGAGGACGACTCGCGCATCGTTATAACCTCGATCCCCTACCAGGTCGACAAGTCCGAACTCATCGTGAAGATCGCGGCGCTCGTGACCGACAAGAAGATCGAGGGCATCCGCGACATGCGCGACGAGTCCGACGAGAACATTTCGATACTGATCGAGTTGAAGAGCGGCGCATCGGGACAGAAGATATTAAACCAGCTCTACGAATACACCGACCTGCAGAAGAATTTCAACGTGAACCTGCTTGCCCTCCGGAACGGCAACCAGCCCGAGATCATGTCGATACGCGACATCCTCGCGGCCCATATCGCCCACCGCGTGACCGTTGTACGCCGCCGCGCGGAGTTCGACCTCAAAAAAGCGCTCGAGCGCGCCCATATCCTCGAAGGACTGAAGAAAGCCCTGGAGCAGATCGACCTCGTGATCGCGATTATTAAGAAATCCAAGGACCGCGCCGACGCCTTCCAAAACCTCATGAAGAAGTTCGCCTTCACCGACATCCAGGCGAACGCCATTCTCGATATGCGTCTCCAGACGCTCGCCGCGCTCGAAACGCAGAAAATCGAGGACGAGCTCGCCGAGAAACGCGCGATCATAGCCGACCTCGAATCGCTCCTGAAAAGCCCGAAGCGCATCCTCACGGTCATCAAGGGCGAATTCACGGCGATCAAGGACAAGTTCGGCGACGCGCGGCGCACGAAGGCGGTCGCGCACGGGCTGAAGGACTTCAGCGAGGCCGACCTGATTCCCGCCGAAGACGCCCTAATTACCTTCTCCGCGAGCGGGTACATCAAGCGCGCCCAGCCCGCGGCCATCAGAAGCCAGAACCGCGGCGGCAAGGGACTGATCGGCGCCGACGTCGCCGAGGAGGATTTCCTCCAACAGATCATGAGCGCGAATACCCACGACAACGTGCTCTTCTTCACCACGCGCGGCCGCGCCTTCCAGACGAAGGCCTGGGAAATCCCCGTGGGCAGCCGCACCTCGAAAGGCAAGCTGATACAGAATTTCTTGGATATCCCCGAAGGCGAGAAGATCAGCGCGATCGTCGCCTATCCCGAAAAACAGGCTGGTTATCTCGTAATGGTCACGAAGAACGGCATCATCAAGAAGACGCCGCTCAAAGACTTCGGCAACGTCCGGAAGAACGGCATTATCGCGATCGGACTCAAAAAGGACGATGGACTCGTATGGGCCGCGCTCTCGTCGGGCAAAGACGATATTCTCGTAACCACGGTGAGGGGTCAGGCGATCCGTTTTAAGGAATCGCAAATCCGCGGCATGGGCCGCACCGCGAGCGGCGTGATCGCGATCCGCGCGAAATCCGGCGACGCCGTCAATTCCTTGAACATCGTGAATCCCGAACAAGCGAAGGGCGCGAAGCTCCTCGTCGTTATGGAGCGCGGATACGGCAAGCAAACGAAGCTTTCCGAATACAAGGTCCAGGCGCGTGGCGGCCAGGGCGTGAAAACTGCTAATATTACTTCTAAGACCGGCGTGATCGTATCCGCCCATTGCGTGAGCGACGAGGAAGAGCTCTTCGTGCTCTCCGCGAAAGGCCAAATCATTCGTACCACGCTGCCCTCCGTACGCACCGCGAGCCGCGCGACGCAGGGCGTGAAAATCATGAACATACCCTCGAGCGACAAGATCATCGGCACAATATGCCTCTGAACAGGCGCTTCCTTGCCATAGGCGGATTCGCTCTTCTCCTTATTTTCGGCCTCCTCGTCGGCACGGGCGTTATCCCCGGCTTTAAGAGGAGCGTCGTAAAAACCGAGATCACGATATGGGGTTTTGACAACCCGTCCGTATGGTCGGATATAACGTCCGGATACCATAGCGCGAATCCCGCGATCACCGTGAAATATGTCCAGCTCTCGCCCGAGGAGTACGAGAATCTCCTCGTAAACGGCCTCGCGACCGGGCAGGGTCCCGACATCTTCATGATCGGGAATGCCTGGCTCCCGAAGCACGGCAACAAGCTCGCGCCCGCGCCGGCCGACATCGTCTCCTACGCGCAAGCCGACAGCCTCTTCCCTGCCGCGGTCATGCAAGACTTCACCGCAAACGGCGCCGTCTATGCCCTTCCGCTTTATATGGATACGCTCGGCCTTATTTATAATAAGGATATCTTCGACGCGAAGGGTGTCGCGCTCCCCCCTTCAAACTGGCTCACTTTCCAAGAACTCGTGCGGAAGTTAGGGAAGGGATCGGCCGCAATCGGCGGCACGAACCGCACCATGCAGAACGCCGCTGACATCGTCTCCGTGCTCATGATGCAGGCCGGCGCCCCGATGGTTGAGACCGATGGCCGCACCTCGTTCCGCGGAGGCGAAGACGGCCTCGCCTTCTATGCGAAATTCGCCGACCCTCGGAGCTCATACTACACGTGGGACGATCGCCTTCCCGCGGACATCGAGCGCTTTGCGCAGGGCTCTCTCCCTATGATGTTCGGCTACCATGGCGACGTGTCAGCGATCCGCCGCGCGAACCCCGCGCTTCGCGTAGGCACCTCTCCCATGCTCCAGTCGTCAGGCGCGCCGCTTACCATCCCCTCGTATGCCGGACTCGCCGTATGGTCGCAGAGTAGGAACCAGGCTGTCGCGTGGGCGTTTATCCGCGACCTTACGACAGTCCCTGAAAATGCCATGGCCTACGCGAACGCCATCGGCGAGCCTGCGGCGCTCCGTGCGACCGCGAGCGCTTATGCAAACGACCCTCTTATGAGGGCATTTGCCGGCCAACTGCTTACCGCGCGCTCGTGGCCGCGTGCCGATGAAAATACGGCGCGCTCAATCCTTTCCGCAATGATCGAGTCTGTAACGAGCGGGTTAAAAAGCGCCGACCAAGCGGCGCAGGAGGCGGCAAACCGCCTAAACGGACTATGAAAGACTGGCTCCTCGCTCAAGCGAACTCATTTGCCGACCAGTGGTGCCACGGAAAATTTCCGGTAAATAGCGGAACCGTCCAGCCCGTCATCACCGAAAATCTCTGCACGATCGCCGACCTTATCGCGCTCGTCTATGTTGCCCTCCGCTTCACCGTGATAGCGCTCGCTCCCGCGATCGTCGTCTTCTCAATGCTCTACGGCGCGAGCCTTATCATCCTCTACGGCGCGAATGCCAACTTCCTGAAACAGGGCAAGGATATCATCTATAACGCCTTCTGGGGACTCGTGATCGTGTGGGGCGCATGGACGATATTGAATACCGCATTCTATACTTTAGGAATCAATGTCCCCTGCAACGGGGTATGGTACACAATACGAACCTGCAAGCAATGAACATACTCCGCACCGCGTACGCATACATCCTTGTCGGAACCCTCGCCCCCCTCGCCTCCTTCGCGGCGGATTCTGATAATCCCTTCGGCTTCGGAAGTCTTTTGAGGGGTGGCAACAGCGGCAAGAATACGACTGGTAATTTCGGCGTGAATGACGAACTTCCAAACCCGCTCGGCGCCCGAACCGTCGGCGAGCTTATCGACAAACTCTCGATCGCCTTGATTACCATAGCCGTTCCCGTCGTTACCATCATGTGCCTCTACGGCGCATTCCTAATCGCGAAGTCAGGCGGCAATGCGACCGAGATCAAAAAAGGTCAGGACACGATCTACTATGCCGCGCTCGGTTTCGGCCTTCTTCTTCTTGCAGGCGGCGTAACGCAGATCATCCAAGAGCTCTTCTCTTGAAACGTATTCTAGAAACTGCGGACTTATCCACAAGCACGGCGACTACGGCCCGTGGTATGCTTAAACTATTATGAAATTCATCCGCGCTATATATGGATCGATTCTCCCGCTTCTTGCGGCACCTCTTATTTCATTCGCGCAATTTAGGAATGGCGGCATCTCCCGCGTCGGGGGCTCAGGCGGCGGTTTCTATGCCCTTCTCGATGTTGGATATAAGCTTATCGGCTATTTTCAGGTCATTATCTTTTTTGTCGCCCTTGTCTATCTCCTCCGCGGCGCATTCCTCTTCACGCAGGGTAAGGAAAAGGAGGCCTCTCCCATGATACTCAATGCCGTGATTGGCATCGTAGTCGCGCTTCTTGCCTTCGCGGTCATTCCGCTCATCTGCTCCGTTACCGGCGCGGGAGGCGAGGCGTGCACTGTAGGGCGGTAAAACGATATTAATATGAAATTCATCCGCGCCACGTATGGATCACTCCTTGTCTTATTTTCCACCCCTATAACCGCTTTTGCCCAGCCTGGACAGAATTATCCCGCCGATCCTTACGTTAACAGCTTATACCAAAACTCCGTTCCTCCAAGCCTTCTTAATAACTCTTACGGCGGCGGATATAGCTTTCCCGGAGCAAATCTCCCCCCCTTAAACGCTGGTGGGAGCTATGGCCGCGGCATCTCCCGCGTCGGGGGCTCAGGCGGCGGTTTCTATGCCCTTCTCGATGTTGGATATAAGCTTATCGGCTATTTTCAGGTCATTATCTTTTTTGTCGCCCTTGTCTATCTCCTCCGCGGCGCATTCCTCTTCACGCAGGGTAAGGAAAAGGAGGCCTCTCCCATGATACTCAATGCCGTGATTGGCATCGTAGTCGCGCTTCTTGCCTTCGCGGTCATTCCGCTCATCTGCTCCGTTACCGGCGCGGGAGGCGAGGCGTGCACTGTAGGGCGGTAAAACGATATACAGAGAGAAAAAGAAAACCGGGTGTGGGAATCCACGCTCGGTTTTTTATACGGCCTGCTAGCATGCCGATTCTTCTACTGCACTCGCACCCAGCGCCCGTGCCGGCATTCGAATCGAGGGCGCGGATTCTCCGGAACCCCGAAGTGCATCGGAGGGACGCGGACAGGTGCGAGGCCCCGATCCTCTCCGAAGTGCATCGGAGGGACAGACACCTCCTTTAGGTTTGGGAATAGCCGCTTCACGGCATCTCCCCCCCCTTCCCCGCCGCGCGAGTACCATGTGAGCGGCTCGCGCTCGGGCACTCGGACGGGTTCCGACGGCCGTATGGACTCGCGAATGATGACCGTCTTCTCGACCCTCAACGGGAAAAAGCCGGTCAGAATGAGGACGACGAACGTCACTCCCGCCCATACGAAACCCTTCTCGAACTTCTTCTTCCAAAAATTCCAGCTCCACACGGAATCCTCCACGCCCCGAGGGCTCTTGGGTTGAGATGATTTTGAATCCTATGCTATGCTTAATATAGCATAAATAGTATAAAAAGTCAATATATAGCCCCCGTGGCGAAATGGCAGACCTGCCTGCCGCCTACCTGCCGGTAGGCAGGGCAGGCAGGCGCGCCTCAAAAAATAATCATGTATAACGTCTATGTATTACAAAGCATTTCTAGGAATTATCTCTATGTTGGTATAACCGACAACCTTGAGCGCAGGGTGGCCCAGCATCAAAACGGCAAAGAACGAACGACGTCTCCTTATAAGCCATTCCTGCTCATACTCCATGAAGAGCACTCTACCAGAATTGCCGCGCGGCAGCGCGAAAAATATCTCAAATCAGGATCAGGAAAAGAGTGGATCAAAAGAAAAATCCTAGGCACAATGAAATAATTGCTCATAGATATGCCTCTGTGGCGGAATTGGAATACGCGCAACGCTTAGAACGTTGTCCCCAAAAGGGTTACAGGTTCGAGTCCTGTCAGAGGCACACTAATCCTACGAGACTCCGGTTTTTTTATTGACGCGCCTCACGCGTTCCTCTATATACAATCCATATGCATCCCAAGAACAAGCTTATTCTCATACTCATCGTGATTGCCGCATTAGGCCTCGGCTACGACCACTATAGGAATGGCAGACGGATACTCTCTATCACAGGCACGCCTCAGCTCCTCTCATACGAAACGTCCACGAGCGCCGACGGCACGGCAACGACTACCCCTACGACTACGGCCCCCGCAAAGCCTAGAGAATCCGCGCCCGCGAAACAATCACCCAAACACTCGGAAACGATCGGCGTTATCATCCCCCTTTCCGGTCCCCAGGCGATATACGGCCAAGGCATCAAGGAAGGTCTTGACCTCGCCGCGAAGGGCGTAAACGACACCGATAAATTCCGCATCCATATCAACCTCGTCTACGAAGACACTCGGAGCGACGTGAAAAACGCCCCCGCCGCGGCGCGTAAGCTTATAACAACCGACCATGCGGTCGCCCTCATAACCGGCACATCCCCCATTTCCTTGGCTGTCGCCCCGATCGCGGAAGAAACGCGCACCGTCCTCTTTACCATGGCGTCACTCGCGACAAAGCTTAACACCGCGGGCGACTACGTCTTCAAGAACGATGACGTCTCGTCGAAGATCGGCGCCGCGCTCGCGGAAGAAGTGCGGAAGCGCGGGTTCGCCTCCGCGGGAACGCTTTTCGCGGCCTATAACGATGCGGTTGTCGAATACAACGAGGCATTCACAAAAACATTCGCGGAAAAAGGCGGCGCGATAACCGGCTCCGAGGGATTCACCCAGGAGACGACCGATTTCCGCACGCAGATCCAAAAGCTCATCGCCCAAAAACCCGCGACAATCGCCGTTATGGGCCTTCAGCGCGACTGCGCGATCGCCGTCCGGCAGATCCGCGAACTCGGTTACACGAATCAGCTATTCGGCTATCTTTGCTTCGATGATCCCGGCACGCTTCTTGCCGCGGGTAATGCCGCCGAGGGCGTCGTGATGACAGGATTCAACGGCATGCCTACTCCCCTCTTTACGGGACTCGTAAAAGACGCATATGGCCACGAGCCGCTCCGCTGGAGCGCCGAGGCATTCGACGGTCTAAAACTCCTCGCGGTTGCGATTACGAGAAGTTACGACGGGGAACATTCCGTCTCCCCTACGACGCTCAAGGAAACTCTCTCTTCGATCAACGGCTATACCGGCGAAGCGGGCCATGCCGACTTCGATGCGGACGGAAACGCGAGCCGCGAGGCGTACGTAAAGACGGTAAAAAACGGGAAAGTAGAGATCGCGCAATAAGACTGTTCACGGCCGCTTCCCGCACCGATTTTCGGAACCAGAATAATCCCGCTCCAGCAGCGGGATTTTCTTTTCGCCCGCCCCGATGGCGCGCCACGGCGCGACCAAACCCATCGGGACTGCGCGCCATTCCGGAAACCGCCGCGCGAACCGCCCCCAGCTCCATGAAAATAAGAGGTGATAAAAAAGGAAGGCCGTCGGTCATAGTGACCCGACGGCCTCGCGGAAAACTCTCTCTCATTCACCCCTCACCTCCGAGGTCGAGATTACCCACCGCAAACGCCGTATCCAGATCCGTAAAGCGATCCCGGACATAGCGGCAGAGCATACCCACCGTCTGCAAGTCTTCTAACCGCTTTCCCGGCTCCAAATCAAGATGGGCCAAACTCGCCTCTTTAGCGCCCACGAGCAAGAGCCCCACACCCTTTCCAGTCAACGCGCCCTCCGCATCAGTCATTTCATGCGTCAGTTTCGGAAACAGATGCCCCGCCGGAATCGTATCCATCTTGAATTCCCGCTGGAGACGGAACACCAGATCGAGCAGATCGGTCTTCTCCGCCCCGAGATCGGTCACGAGCCGCGATTCCCAGGCAATATCCCTCGTTTCGATGCCTAACTCTCTCGCGACCACCTCGCGCACCCTCCGAAAAATTTCCTCGCTCTTCATCACCCGCCTCATGTGACAGTCTCCTTGTTATCGAAATAGCGGCCTCTCATTGAGAACCGAGACTTCGCCTAGTATGAACTAAAATTATGATTTTGTCTATTATTTCAACTTCTTTATTTCCGATCGGAAACAAAGAATACGATGTGATAATCGGCTGTCCGCAGACAGCCTTATTCCGCCGTGCGCCTACGGTCGTGAAACGCCTTGAATGCCTCCTTCAGTCCCCTGTTCGTTACGTGGGTATAGATCTGCGTCGTCGATATGTTCGAATGCCCGAGCATTTCCTGCACCGAACGGAGATCGGCGCCGTTCTCGAGCAAGTCGGTCGCGAAGCAGTGCCGCAGAGTATGCGGCGTGAGTTTTTTTCCCACGATACCGGCCTTCTTCCCATATGCCGTAATCAACCGCTCGATCGAGCGCGGGGTAACGCGCCCAATCACCTTCCCGCGCATAACGCTCACGAAGAGCGCTTCGTCCGCGTCCGCACGCTTCGCCATGTATTCCTTAATGCTCTCGCGCGCCTCTTTCGACACGAACACGAGCCGCACCTTATCCCCCTTCCCCCGTACGGTGAATTCGTCCTTCGCCATATCGAGGAACCGGTCGAGTCCACAGAGCTCGGAAAGCCGCATACCGGTCGAAAAAAAGAGCTCGAGAATCGCCTTGTCCCGCGCCCCCTTCAATGTGCGCACGTCGGGAGCGGCAAGGAGTCGCACGAGCTCCGCATGATCCAGAATCTCGATCTGCCTCTCGGGAGCCTTCGGCACGTCCACGCGGTCGGGCGGCACGCTCTCCACGCCCTGCCGCGCCAGGTACTTCAGGAAGCTTCTGACTGCGATCACATACTGAGCCTGCGAAGACTTTTTCAAGTCCTGCCGCGCGAGGTATAGCCTGAAGTCGCGGATTGCCCCCTCGGTGATATCTGAAACATCGCTGATCTTTTCAACCTCGAAAAATCTGCCGAGGTACTGCGCATACGCTTCACGCGTGGCAACCGAACGGCCACGCTCGATCTCGATATAATCGAGATATTCCTTCAATATCCGCGCTATCGCCATGGTTTGAATATACAGGCAAACGCATGCTATGATAAACCCTCAAGGACACCCCTCATACACATGAAACTCCTCTACAAGAACGTTTTCTGGGCCATCGCCATCCTCGTTGCCCTATCATTCGCCTTCTCGCTCGTCGCGGAGCTTGGCACCGCCTCGCCCGCCCTCGCCCTGAATGAAGTTGCCGCGAAGATCAACGAAGGCTCGATAACCGCGATAACCGTCCGCGAGAATACCCTCTCCATAACGATGAAAGACGGCACCGCGGCGACTGCCGAGAAGGAAAACGAAGCAGGACTCACCCAAACACTCACGAACTACGGCGTCGATGCCGCCGCATTAGGCAAGGTGAAGATTTCCGTCGAAGGGCAGTCGGGCGGCAGATTCTGGGCGAGCGTCCTCATTCCCACAATCCTTCCGATCATCGCCATGATCGCTATTTTCTGGTTCATCTTCCGCCAGGCGAAAGGCGGCGCGAGCCAGGCATTCTCTTTCGGCAAGTCGAACATCCGACTCTTCTCCCCCTCAAAAGACAGCGTGATGTTCAAGGATGTCGCGGGGCTTAAGGAGACCAAGCGCGAGCTCGAGGAAGTCGTGGACTTCCTAAAGAACCCTAAGAAATTTCTCGATATGGGCGCGCGGATTCCCCGCGGCGTACTCTTGATGGGCGCCCCCGGGACGGGCAAGACCCTTCTCGCACGCGCGGTGGCGGGCGAAAGCGGCGTCCCCTTCTTCCATATCTCGGCCTCCGAATTCGTGGAGATGTTCGTAGGCGTGGGCGCCTCGCGCACGCGCGATGTCTTCGCGACCGCGAAAAAGTCCGCGCCCTCTATCCTCTTTATCGACGAGATCGACGCGATCGGCCGCCACCGCGGCAGCGGCATGGGCGGCGGGCACGACGAGCGCGAGCAGACACTGAACCAAATACTCGTCGAGATGGACGGCTTCGAGCGAGACACGCAGGTCGTCGTGCTCGCGGCCACGAACCGCCCTGACGTATTGGACGAGGCCCTCCTTCGCCCCGGCCGATTCGATCGGCGCGTAGCTTTGGACAGCCCCGACATCGCCGACCGCGAAGCGATACTCGCGATCCACGCGAAGGGAAAACCAATCGAGCAGACCGTCGACCTCCGCAAGGTCGCGACACGCACCCCCGGCTTCTCGGGCGCAGACCTCGCCAACCTCATGAACGAGGCGGCGATACTCGCCGCGCGGGCGAACCGCTCTTCGATCACCCAGCAAGATATCTTTGACTCCGTTGAGAAAGTCATGATGGGACCGGAACGGAAGGGCCGCGCAATCTCCGCGAAAGAACGGGAAATAACCGCCTACCATGAGGCCGGCCACGCACTCGTCGCCGCGAGCCTTGTTAACTCTGACCCTATCCACAAGGTATCGATCGTAAGCCGCGGATTCGCCGGCGGCTATACCCTAAAACTTCCCCTCGAAGACGTACGGCTCCGCACCCGTTCGCAATTCGCGGCCGACCTCGCCATGATGCTTGGTGGCTATGTAGCGGAACAGGAGATGTTCGGCGAAATGTCGACCGGCGCCTCGAATGACTTGCAGAAGGTATCCGAGCTCGCGCGCCGGCTCGTGACCCAGTACGGCATGAGTGAGAAAATCGGCCCGATCGCTTTCGGCACCACCGAAGAGACGATGTTCCTCGGCCACGCGATGGGCGGCGAAAAGAACTACTCCGAAACCGCCGCAACGGAAATTGACGCTGAAATCAAAGGGTTTATATCCCGCGCGTATACCCTCGCGAAGAAGATTGTGAGCTCTCGCAAGAAAGTACTGACCGCCATCGCGGACGCCCTCCTCGAAAAGGAGGTCTTGGAGCAGGACGACTTCAACGCCATCGTGCAATCGTTCAAGTTGAAGCCGATCGCGGCCTGATATAGACTGGAAGCCGTGGGGCCAGTAGCTTAGGGGCCCAAAGCATCGAGCTTATACCTCGAGGATCGATGGTTCGAATCCATCCTGGCCCACCATGCAGAAACGAGCGGTCATAATCCACGGCTGGGGCGCTTCCCCTTCCGACCACTGGTTCCCGTGGCTCTCGCACGAGCTCGAAGCACAGGGCTTCGCCGTATCCGTCCCCGCGATGCCCGACACCGACCACCCCGACAAAGACGCGTGGGTTTCCACCATACGCGATACCGTCGGTACCGCCGATGAAGGCCTTATCCTCGTAGGACATAGCATCGGCACAGTTGCTATCCTCCGCTATCTCGAGTCACTCCCCTCTCCTACGCGAGTCGCAGGCGCTGTTCTCGTTGCCGGCTTTCTCGAAGCAGACGATGCGGAGCTCGCGACGTTCTTCTCTTCTCCATTCGATTGCGAGCGTATCAAAAGCACCTGCGGCGCGATCATCGCAATCGAAGGCGATGACGACCCGCACGTTCTTCCGGGCAGCGGCGCGCTCATACGGGATACGCTCGGCGCGAAGCTCATCACGCTCCACGAGGCGGGCCACATGAATGCGGAGGATGGATTCACAACCCTTCCCTCGGCCCTTGAGGCAATACGCTCCCTCTTCCCTATCGTCGTATAAATAAATGAGCCTCGGACAGGAATCCCTGTCCGAGGTCTCTCCGCTGTAGCTCTTTCGCACAAAACGCCGCATGCCCGTTTGGGTCGCACTGCGCCCGCCCAAGCATCGTTTCATGCCGTGTCTCACGCTCGTCTGTCATAGTTGCAATGATCGCTGTTCACGCAAAGCAACATCCGCAATGACTTTCAAGAGCCTGAGTACTCATGAACACCAACACCAATCCATTGGGTAATTTGAGACCCTCGCCATCCGGCGAAGAGCATCGACGGCCGTCGTCGTCTTGCCCTAGAAGAGTCTGAACAGCTCTTCCTTTCTCTTCCAGGAACTGATCAACCCCATCACCCAAAAGATGGGCAGGATCGTCGTCTTCCCCCCGCAATAGACCCAGGAGCATTTTCCTTCGCCTCCCGTCACGGAGCGAAGCACTTTCCTCTTGCAGCTGAGCACTCATGGCTCAATCCCCTAGTTAAAGAACTCGAACCCGTCCCATCCGAGACGGCGTACTCCGATATGGAGCATCTTCCCGTATTTTCTACTATTTACAACCTTCTGTCAATCTGTCCCACCCGTTGCTCCGAATACCCAAACCGCCTATACTCCCCTACTAGAGGGCAATTAGCTCAGTGGCAGAGCGCCTCTTTTACACAGAGGATGCCGTGGGTTCGATTCCCCCATTGCCCACACATGCAAATACCCTCCAACGCGAGGGTATTTGCATGTGTGGGTATTAGAGGAGGAATCGAAGCGTTGGCGCGAATTTTAAAAGAAGCCGTGTAACGGCTTATTATTAAAATTCAGCGTCTCGACCGAATCGTATGAGGGAGAGGCGATTCCCTCCTACCATATGAATAGCCTCGCGAGCGGCGAAGGGGGTGATTCCCCTTATTAATATGAAATCGAACCGCAGGCCACGATTTTCAAGGAGGCTTTACAGCCGACTATGAAAATCGATGGTCTGCCGCGAAGCGGCAGGCGAATCCCTACCCATTCATTGAAATTTTAACTTCTTTCGATTATATATTGTTCAGCGCCTCTCTCATCTCACAACCTTCTACGAGGATTATATCCAATGGCACAGTCTAAATGCCCGATATGCCAAGAAATGCATTACAGGCAGACGTATCGCGAAGGAGATCTCGTCCAGTGCAGATCGTGCAAAAAGCCCTTTCGTATAACGCTCGACGTCGCGATTTTCGAAGGCCCTCATCCGCAAGAGCCCGATGACGGCCGACGTATCGAGCAGTTCAATGCGATCCATGACCTTATCGGGGTCATCGGACTTCACCTGTCGGGGTGTCCGGCGGGCGGACAGCGCACCGATCTCGGCGGAACGCCATGCGAGTGCGGCATGCGCCACGCTATGGCCTGGTATCTGAAGCTTGTCCCTATCGCCCTCGCGACCGCATGACTTGGCACACACGCAACGATATCTCCCCAAAACTCCGGAATGGCAGCGACTGTTCCGGAGTTTTCTCTTATTTCATCATATATCCATCCTTGCTCCCGACCCGCCGATCCCGTATATATAATCTACGAGCGTATCCTTTATATATGAAAACTATTCTCTTAGTCCGGCACGGCGAAAGCGAAGGCAACGAGAGTCCCGTCTACCGGAACCCTGACTCCCCGCTTACCGCCTCTGGCAGGAATCAATCTTTGCGCGCTGCCCAGCGCCTCATGAAGGACGAGCCTTATCATGCGCTTCTCTCGAGCACGCTCCTACGCGCCCGCGAAACCGCGCAGATCATCGGCGAAAAGCTCGGCCTCTCCCCTATCCCCTCCGACCTCTTCGTCGAGCGCCGGAAACCCAGCGCCCATATCGGCCTCGAAAAGATCGGCCCCGAAATGCTCGCCATCTCGAAAACGATCCATGACAATTTCCGCGAGGGATTCCGCTTCGCGGACGAGGAGAACTTCGACGACCTGAAGGACCGCGCCCGTCGCGCGCTCGCCTGCCTCGCCGCGATGCCATGCGAACGGATTATCGTCGCGACTCATGGCGTCTTCATGCGCTGTATGGCCTCGCATGCGACTTTCGGCAATGCCGTATCCGGCCACGAGATGAGCCAGTTCATGCGCGCCTTCCGCACGGACAACGGCGGCATCGCGACACTCGAGTACGACGAGACGCGGGACAATCCTTGGCTCATCCGCGCCTGGAACGACCGCGCGCATTTCAGCGATCCCTTGCTTCTCTTCGAGGATCCGGACAGGCTCTAAGCCCTACCCGTGCCGCGATCCGCATTCCCCGCCCCGCACCATGCGGGGCTTTTATTATACCTATCAGTTTATATTTGACTTTTTTATATTTTCATCGCATACTAGCGCACGTACCCTGACATCCCCTCGCTCCCCCGGAG
Organism: Candidatus Harrisonbacteria bacterium; assembly: GCA_023244835.1. Taxonomy (GTDB): domain Bacteria; phylum Patescibacteriota; class Minisyncoccia; order UBA6257; family UBA11618; genus CALRGO01. The sequence continues at coordinate 22,231 of JAHFLN010000004.1, read as the reverse complement.
CGCATAGAAAGGACCCTTTCCGTGACCGCCTCCTCCGAGAGAAAAGCCGTCGTCGCCTTCGCGTTCGGCATGCCCTTTTCCATCCCCGCGAATGAAGCCGTCCACGACGTCGCATGCGGCGCGGCGCATCTCATGAACGCCACGGTCTTTACGCAAGCCGACTGTGGCATTATGAACCCGCATGTTCCGAACGGCGTACTGATCCTGCCGCAGATTCCAAGCGCCAATCCCCCGCCCCCGACGCTCCGCATCGCCCGGTTCGCGGCACAAAATGCGAAGGATATGGGCATTACCGAGCTTTATATCGTCGCCGCGCCGCCTCATATCTGGCGTTGCATGCGCGATATGAAAATGGCGATGCGCGAAGTCGGCCTCAAGGCCACGCTTTCCGCATACGGCCAAGACATCCTCCAGGAAGAACACTCGCCCTCGTATTGGTTCTACCCCGAGGGCGAACAGTACTGCACGCAATACCGCTACCGCTGGATGATACGCGACACGATTCTCTACTGCATCCCGTGGTGGCTCTATAAGCGGATCGCGCACTGATACGAATAGCGACAATCTCCGCTCCCCACCCCACAGGCACCTATCCGAACCATCGGAGGGTGCCTGTTTATTTTTCATGCCAACCGGCGTATGATTCTCCCTCGTAGTACCCCGACAATCCATTCCCCTAACAAGAAGGATCCTGACCTATGAGCGTTGTATCCACGCCTCCTAATCTCGACCCTCCGGCAGATCATATCCTCTTCATACATGGATATCAGATAGACCGGCTCGGCGTACCGAGCTCTCTCGCCGAAGATATTTTGGCCGAAGCTACGCGCTATTTCGCCCGGTATCCGCGGACGATTTTTATCCCGCTTTCCGGACTCGATCTGCCCCACAACAACCCCGAAGTGACCATTGCCTCGGTGATGGCCGCCCGACTCACAACGAGATGCGTCCCCTCTCGACAGGTCATAACCCAGGCAGATATTCCCGCAACGCACGTCTTCATGAAGCCTCGGGATAGGTTCGAAGAGATCGTCCTCGCGAACCGGCTTCTCTACGCGCGAGATACACGAGTTGATCAGCACTTCGACTTCATGGCGTGCGACTTCGATTGCGCCCGCCTCCTTCGCATGTACCGCGCCCGAGGCATGCGCAATGCCCATCCCCTTCCCGTATGCCCACGAACATATCCTGGCATACGAACTCGGCGATGTGTCGCTTGGTTCGCGCGCATGCATCAGCTCATGATCGATGCCCAGGGCACGGGCGTGATCGCGCGGGAGATCAGACGAATGAGAACATGGGAATCCGGACACCCTCTCATCATCTGACCCTACTATTACCGACTAGGTCCAAATCGTATGCGCCGTCCCCTCACCCGAGCGGACGGCTTTTTTATTTCTTATCGGTTGCATAGCCACTCCCTATTCAATTACACCCCCCACCGCATCCTGTTTTACACTGTGAAACATTTTGTAAAACACTGTGAAACATTCCTATGTGTAAAACATATGTTTCACACTCGGATATGTTAATAATAGAGCTATTATCCGACTGTGAAACAAAAGTGTAAAACATTTTTTATAAAATGTTTTACACTTCAAAGTTCAATAACCAAGCGATTATCCGACTGTGAAACATTTTCACCAAGCGTGAAACACTCTATTTTTATTACAATCGGATATCCTCATTAATCCTATGTTTTTTAAAAATCTTATTTTTGAGTGTTTGCTGATTTACAAAAACTCGGATCGGTTTGTAAAACGTGAAACATTCCTTTAAAAATTTTGACGGGTGTTCGCCGTCAAACATTGTATGATTGACCTATGAAAACAACCCAATCTGTCGGCGCGGCAGGGGAGAGTGCTGCCGCCGACTACCTAACCGCCAAGAAATACCAGATCATCGAGCGTAATCACCTGCGGGCGTGGGGCGAGTTGGATATAGTCGCTCTAGCGCCCGACCGCACGCTCGTCTTTATAGAGGTTAAGACTATATATACTGATTTGACATGTAAGTCAAACAATTACATTACACCTGAGGACAATATGACGGCCACAAAAATAAGAAAAACAAAACGTGCCGCAGAGGCGTATGCGAACACCCATCCGACACTCGTAGGGGAGAGGGGATGGCGCATCGATATGATAGCCGTCGATCTATGCGGCGAGGAAAACCATATCCGCCACTACGAAAATATATGAATCGATCTTTATAATCACTTTATCGCGGCCGCGATAAAGTGATCATATAGTTGCCGCAGTAAAGCCAATTGAGGCCATATAAAAAAAGAATCGCCGCATAGACAATTGACATATCGCCCTATATTCATGTATCCTTCTTGTATAGAGGTATGCGACTGATTGGCCGCCCGAGGGGGTGGCATTATTTTTTGAAAGGCGCCTATCCGACTACAAACTAACATCACGAGATATGCTCGACTTAAAGACCATAGCGCGCGCCATACAACAACTCGCCGAAGAGAAAAAAATCGCCACCGAGAAAGTTGTCGAGGCCGTCGAGGTTGCGCTCGCCGCCGCGTATAAAAAGGAATACGAGAAGAAGGGCGAAATCGTCCGCGCGCATTTCGACTTGAAGAGCGGCGACGTCTCCTTTTCCCAAGTGAAGACCGTTGTCGACGAGACGACCGCCGACCTTACTCAGCCGATAGGGGAGGATGATATCGTTCCCGACGAGCAGCCCGCAGGGCGCTTCGGCGCGATGCCCGAGATGCCTATCGAAGAAGAGGGGAAGCTCCCGCGCTTTAATCCCAACCGCCATATGATGCTCCCGGACGCGCAAAAGATAAAAGCCGACATACTGCTCGGCGAGGAGCTCGAATTCCCCCTCGAGACGAAGATCGATTTCGGCCGCATCGCGTCCCAGACCGCGAAGCAGAACATTCTTCAGAAGATCCGCGAAGCGGAACGCGACTCGATACTATCTGAATTCAAAAACAAGGAGGGAGAGATTGTGAGCGGCGCCATACAGCGCACGGAGCGGGGGACAACGTATGTCGACATCGGCCGCGCGACCGGCGTGATGTTCTACAGCGAGTCCATGCCCGGCGAATATTACCGCATCGGCGACCGGATGCGCTTCTACGTACTCGCGATCCAAAACGACGCAAAGGGTCCCGGCATTATCCTGTCCCGCTCCCACCCGCAGTTCGTTATGAAGCTCTTCGCGCTCGAATCGCCCGAAATCGCCGACGGCTCTGTGGAGATCAAAGAGATCGCCCGCGAGCCCGGCAGCCGCACAAAAATCGCCGTCGCCTCGAACGTGCGCGGCGTCGATCCCGTCGGATGTTGCGTCGGCCAGCGCGGCACGCGCGTGATGGCCGTTTCGAACGAGCTCGGCCAGGAAAAAATCGATATCATCGAGTGGTCTGAGGATCCCTCGGAATTCATCATGCATGCGCTCTCGCCGGCAAAGGCGTCGAGCGTTGAGATTCTTCCGCGCCGCGAAGCGCGGGCTTTCATCCCCGACGACCAGCTCTCGCTCGCGATCGGCAAAGGCGGGCAGAACGTGCGTCTCGCCCACCGGCTGACCGGCTGGAAGATCGACATACGCGCCGCATCGAAGCCAGAGGAACTGATCGAAGGCGCGGCGGCAGGGGAGAACGCCGCAACTCCCGAACCCTTGGGAGAATCTCCGGAGCCTAAGACCGAAATGAAGAAGGAAGAATAAAAAAACATCTCATATATACACACCATGGCTACCATCAATTACCTCATTTTCGGACCCGTAGCGCTCGCGATCGCATACAGCGCCTACACTGTCATCCGCATGAACGCCCAGTCCTCAGGCAACGAGGAAATGAAACGTATCTCCCGCGCCATCCAGACAGGATCCGCCGCATATCTCAACCGCCAGTATTTCACGATCACCCTTGTGGCTGTGCCGCTCGCGCTCGTGATCTGGTACTATCTCGGCCAGATGACCGCGATGGGCTTCGCGATCGGGGCGATCGCCTCGGGCGCCGCGGGCTATATCGGTATGAACGTAGCCGTGCGCGCGAACGCGAAGACGGCTCAGGCCGCGCACAAAGGCCTCGCCCCCGCCCTCTCGCTCGCATTCCGCGCAGGCTCCGTGACCGGCTTTCTCGTCGTCGCTCTCGCCCTCGCATCCGTCGCCGGCCTCACTCTCGCGACGGGAGGCAATATAAGCTCGCTCATCGGCCTCGGATTCGGCGCGAGCCTCATCTCCGTCTTCGCCCGACTGGGCGGCGGAATATTCACCAAAGCCGCGGATGTCGGCACCGACCTTGTCGGAAAAGTAGAGGCGGATATCCCTGAGGATGACCCCCGGAATCCCGGCGTGATTGCCGACCTCGTGGGCGATAACGTAAGCGACTGCGCCGGCATGGCCGCCGATCTTTTTGAGACCTATGCCGTTTCCATGATCGCCGCGCTCCTCCTCGTGCAAAGCCCGCTCCCGCTCGTATTGGGCGGCATCTCCATCGTCGCGTCGCTCCTCGGCGCGTTCTTCGTATCGCTTGGGAAGAAGCAGGACGTCATGGGCGCGCTCTACAAGGGACTTGTCGCTTCGCTCGTCCTCTCCGGCGCATTCTTCTGGCTTACCATCACGAAGATTCTCCCGACAACGACCTTCGCCCTCGCACCCGAAGATATTCCGCGCGTCTTATGGAGCCTCGTGATCGGCCTTATCGTTACCGGCCTTCTCGTCATGATCACCGACTACTACACCTCCAAGAAGTTCGCGCCCGTGAAGGCGATTGCCGAAGCGTCGAAATCGGGCCACGGCACGAACGTTATTATGGGTCTCGCGGTCAGCATGGAGTCGACCTTCATGCCCGTCCTCGTCGTCTGCGCCGCCATCTTCGCCGCATATTTCGAAATGGGTATTGTGGGAGTTTCCCTTGCTACCGTTGCCATGCTTTCCTCGACCGGCATCATCGTGGCTATAGACTCCTTCGGCCCGATCACCGATAACGCGGGCGGCATCGCCGAGATGAGCAAGGCATCCGCCGACGTGCGGAAGGTCACCGACGAACTCGACGCCGTGGGCAATACTACGAAAGCCGTTACCAAAGGCTACGCGATCGGCTCGGCCGGACTCGCGGCTATGGTACTCTTCGCGAGCTACGCCGAAGCACTTCCGAAAGCCGCCGGCTCCTCGAGCTTCGACCTTACGAACCCGCTCGTCCTCATAGGACTCCTCGTGGGTGCCGCGCTCCCGTACCTCTTCAGCGGCATAACCATGCGCGCCGTAGGCGTCACCGCCGGCGCGGTCGTTATCGAAATCCGCCGCCAGTTCAGGGAAATCCCCGGCATCATGGAAGGCACGGCCCTTCCCGACTACGGCCAGGCGGTCGACATTGTGACGCGCGCAGCACTAAAGAAAATGGTCGTGCCCGCGCTCATCCCGATCGTCGGCGTGATCGCGGTCGGACTCCTGCTCGGCGCGCAGGCCTTGGGCGGCCTCTTGATCGGCATCATCACGTCCGGCATCTTCCTCGGCATCTCCATGACAACCGGGGGCGGCGCATGGGACAATGCCAAAAAATATATCGAAGACGGCCACTTCGGCGGCAAGGGTTCTCACGCGCACAAGGCCGCTGTGACAGGGGATACCGTAGGCGACCCCTACAAGGACACCGCGGGCCCGGCGATCAATCCGCTTATCAAGGTAGCGAATATCGTCGCTCTTCTCCTCGTCCCGTTCATCTAGACATAGCTTCGGTTTTCAAGCCTCCGTCTTCGCACGAAACATCTTAACCATGAAATCATCGTTCAAAAAACTTCCCGGATCAGGTGTCGAGCTTTCCGTCTCGATCGACCTTTCCGAATTCAAGGGGTATATGGACCGCGCGTTCGAAGCGCGCCGGGCTGAGCTTGCGATAAAGGGATTCCGGCCCGGCATGGTTCCCGAATCCTTGGCGCGTGAGGCGATCAGCCAGAAGGCGGTTTTCGACGACGCCGCGGAGCGCGCGATCAAGGTAACGCTCGCGGAAACTGCCGAGAAAAATAATTGGACGATTATCGACCGGCCGCGCATAGAGATCCAGGAGGACCCCGCCGCGTTTTCCTATATCGCGACGCTTTCGCTCTTCCCCGATGTGGATATTTCCGAGTACGCGACAATCGCGGAAAAGGAACGCGCCGCGCTTGCGACAAAGAAGGCCGCGCTTACGGTTTCCGACAAGGAGCTTGAAGACGCTCTTCTCTGGCTCCGCACCTCGCGGGCGACGCTCACGGAGCTTGCGACCCCCGCGGAGAAGGGGAACGTGATCGATATCGACATGACGAGCTCGGAAGACCCGAAGCCCCATCATGACCGCTTCGTGCTCGGGAACGGCCGCTTCATGCCCGGCTTCGAGGAGAAGCTTGTCGGCGCGGCGGCAGGAAAGAACCTCTTATTCTCGCTCACGGGCCCCGCAGATTATTGGAAAGAAAGCCTGCGCGGCACGGAGATATCCTTCGATGTAACGGTGAACAAGATTTTTGAGCGAGTACTCCCCGCGGCAGACGACGCCTTCGCCCAATCGCTCGGATCAATCAAGACCTTCGATGAGCTCCGCACGAACATGCGTGCCGGCATTCTCGCCGAAAAGATCGAGCGCGAGAGCGAGGCCGCGGCGCAAAAAATGCTCGAGTCGATCGCGCAGGCGGCGACGATAGATATCCCGGAGGCTATGATTCTCCGCATCAAGGAACAGGACGCCTCGCTCACGGACAACGATGCGAGGAAGAAGATAGCCCAGCATCTCGTGATCTACGAGATCGCCGAGAAAGAGGGACTCCAACCCACGGATGACGAGATCGCGCGCGAAATCGCCCACTATCATGCGGGCGCGAAAGGCCCCGAACCCGTTGACGCGAAGCGGCTCCACGACTATATTTATGAGAGAATTCAGCAAAAAAACGTGTATGCAAAACTACTTGGTACCGACAGTTATTGAGAAGTCGCCGCAAGGCGAGCGCGCATACGATATCTACTCGCGACTCCTTAAGGAACGCATCGTTTTCATATCCGGACCCGTCACTGACGGCCTGGCAAACACCGTCATCGCCCAGCTTCTCTTCCTCGAGCACGAAGATGCGAAGAAGGATATTACCGTGTATGTGAACACCCCCGGCGGATCAGTATCCGCGGGCCTCGCCATATACGACACCATGCAATACGTGAAACCGGCCGTCTCGACCGTCTGCGTGGGCATCGCCGCGTCGATGGGCGCCGTGCTCCTCGCCGCCGGCGCGAAAGGCAAGCGCTTTGCCCTCCCGAATTCCGAAGTCCTTCTGCACCAGGTGATGGGCGGCACGCAGGGACAGGCGAGCGATATCGAGATCAGCGCCAAACATCTCCTTCGAACCAAGGAACGCCTCAACTCCATTCTCATGCGCCATACCGGCAAAACACTCTCGAAGATCGAAAACGATACCGATCGCGATTTCTGGCTTACCGCCGAAGAAGCGAAAGACTACGGCGTGGTAGACGAGATAATTAAAAGCCGGAAATGATCCGCCTCCGCTTCTGGGAATACGTTTTCTTCGCGGGGCTCACCGGGAGCGTTGCCCTTTACCCCTTCGTGAAAGGGGGGGTAGTGCCCGCATTCACCTCAATGCCATACGCGCTCCTTCTTGTTTTAACTATCGCCCTCTCCTTCGTCGCGCTCGCCTTCAGCAAGCACGCCCACGCGCGGCAGACGCGCCGGTCGAGAATGACGGCGACCGCCATAGGAGGGGCGGCGATCGTGATGGTCGGGCTCTCTTCGGCCAACGCATCGCCGGCTTTGGCCGCATGGTTCATCGACACGGGCATCGCTCTTTTCTCCTTCGGTTATATCCTCGCTAACCGCCTCCTCGTGCGCGCCGAAAACGACCTCGTTCGGAATATCGGCCACGCGATCGTCGTCTCCCTTTCCGCGAACGCTCTTTTGATCCTCATCGGCGCGCTCGCGGGCATGCTGCCCGTACCCTTAATCGCCTTTGCGACCGTCGCTTTCTTCTTTGCCGCAACGCCCCATGAAGTCGTCTAATTTACTTGTCCACGCAGAAGAGATCGCGGACAAGGCGCACCTCGAAGCCGCGCTCGCGTCCGGGAAGAAATTACGCGTTAAATTCGGCATAGACCCGACCGCGCCCGATCTCCATCTCGGCCATACCGTGCCGCTTCGGAAGCTGCGCGCCTTCCAGGACGCGGGGCATACGGCCGTTCTTATCATAGGAGACTTCACGGCCATGATCGGCGACCCCGCCGACAAGTCCGGCACCCGCCCGATGCTCACGAAGGAGCAAGTGACAGCGAACCTCGAGACCTATCTCGCGCAGGCGGGAAAAGTCGTTGATATGACCAAGGCGGAGATCCGCCGTAACAGCGAATGGCTCTCCTCATCCCTGCCCGAACTCCTTTCCCTTTTCAGCGCGATCACCCTCCAGCAGATACTCCAACGCGCCGATTTTAAGAAACGCATGAGCGAAGGCACCAGCATATCCATGCTCGAAACGCTCTATCCGCTCTTCCAAGGATACGACTCCGTCGCGGTTAAAGCCGATGTCGAACTCGGCGGAACCGACCAGACATTCAATCTGCTCATGGGCAGAAGCGTACAAGAAAAATGCGGCATGGAGCCGCAGGATGTGATGACCCTTCCCCTGATCGAAGGAACCGACGGCGAAAAAAAGATGTCCAAGAGTCTCGGGAACTACATAGCTCTAAACGACGAGCCGAATGACATGTTCGGAAAAATCATGAGCGTTCCGGATGGACTCATGCCGAAATATTTCGCGCTTCTCACCGATATCACGATGCCGGACGGGATGGGGCCGCGCGACACGAAAGCGCTTCTCGCGCGCACGATCGTCGGCATGTATCACGGCGAAGGAGCAGGGGAGAGGGCGGAGGCCGACTTCATACGAACATTTTCAAAGGGCGGGATACCCGCCGACATGCCGGAACTCACCGTCGCCGCGGGCGACATGAAGCTCGCTGACCTTCTCGTACTCGCAGGAACGAAAAGCAAGGCGGAGGGGCGAAGGCTTATAGAACAGGGCGGCGTAAAGATCGACGGCACGGCGGAGATAAACCCCGACGCGACGATCGCCATAACCGACGGCACGACTCTCCAAATCGGCAAACTCAAAGCATTCAGACTGAAGATGTCCTAAAAAAATTCCTTCGTATTACAGAAACATCTTCTTACGCATATGGACGCAAAAAACCCCAAACGAGCACTTATAACCGGCATTACGGGTCAGGACGGCAGCTATCTCGCCGAACTCTTGCTTAGCAAGGGCTACGAAGTCCACGGCATCGTACGGCGCATCGGCGCCGAAAATCATGAAGCGAGAATGTCGCGCATCCTCCCCATACTGGAGAACGTGAAACTTCATCACGGCGACATCACGAACTATCCCACCGTTTGGAAACTCATCGACGCTATCAAGCCCGATGAGATCTATCATCTTGCCGCGCAAAGCCAGGTCGGAGTCTCTTTTGAAGATCAATTCGGTACGATGGATGTCAATATCAACGGCACCCACCATATGCTATCCGCGCTGAAAGAGCTCGCTCCTCGCTCTAAATTCTACTTTGCGGCGACGAGCGAAATGTTCGGGTCGGTCCTCGCGACTCCTCAAAACGAACAAACGCCCTTCAATCCGGTCTCTCCCTACGGGGTTTCCAAGGTGGCGGGATTTTATCTCACTAAAATATTCCGAGACGCGTACGGCCTCTTCGCCTGTTCGGGAATCCTTTTTAATCACGAGTCTCCGCGCAGGGGATTCGAGTTCGTGACGAGGCGCATCTCGCTTGCTGTCGCCCGGATCAAATGTGGTCTCCAGAAAGAGCTGAAACTCGGGAATATCGACGCGGAGCGTGACTGGGGATTTGCCCCCGATTACGTAAAAGCCATGTGGCTCATGCTGCAGCAACCCAAAGCCGATGACTATGTTCTCGGCACCGGAGAAAGCCATACGGTGCGGGAGTTCCTCGAAATTGCCTTTTCGTGCGTCGATCTCGACTGGCAGAAATTCGTAAAATTCGACGACTCCCGCCTGCGACCGACAGATGTTCAAGCCCTCCTCGCAGACAGCGCTAAGGCGCGAAAAACCCTTGGATGGTCGCCTAGTGTTTCTTTTAAAGAACTTGTGGAGATGATGGTGCGGGCGGATCTTGCGGACGCCATGCGACATACATCGGTATAAAAAAACGCCGCCGGATCAGAATCGATCCGACGGCGCATTGCACCGCCCCGCCTCCTTACCGGGGCTTTTTCTTCACCTTCGCCATGCGCACCGGCCGCCGAGTGACGTGCGTGCGACAATGAGCGAAATCACTCCGATAAGCGACATGCCCTCCGTGATTCCCGCTTGCCCCGAGGCGAGCGCGGACCAGGCGAAACATGCCATGGCGCACAGAAAGAGCACTACGCACCAGGGGATTCTTCGTATCACTCCTTTCATCTTTCATTCTCCTTTCTCCTCCAAAAAATAAGGCTCGTCCGGATACAGGATCCGAGCGAGCCTCGTGAACGAGGCATTGCATGCCTCATGCCTATTCCGCACCCTGAGCCTCTTGCTCCGCAAGCGCCCGTTCCCATGCTCCGCGCGTCGTCCATTCACGCAAGGTGAGCGCGGACTGGATGATCCCGAGAGCGAGAGCGAAAATACCGGAACTCCACATGACCCCCCATTCAAGACGGGGAACCTGCCCGGTCGAGAAGTATTCCTTCGCGACCACAGCTCCCGCCCCGCCGCAAATGAGGAGGGCGGAGAGAATGCAGAGAACTCGGTAGAAGAAGCCATTTCCGCGATTCGATGATGTCATGATCCACTCACTCCTTGAGTAATGCCCGAAGTCCCGAAGGGACCGTTACGAGCGGGTTATGGGCCTATGCCCTTGTCGATGATCTACATGTATATTATACCATACTAATATCAATATTGTCAAGCTTTCCCAGGCCCACAAAAGAGGCATGAAAAGGCTTGGTTTTATTGACTTTTTAGGCTATCTTATGCAGAATATCAGCGCTGATCTTCGACAATTCGCCTTTCTCGAAAGAATACTATGAGCGCACTCGACTATCTCCGCGAGCTTTCAAAGCCGCCTCCGAACGAGCGGTTTCACGATCTTTTAACCATCGTCTCCCAAGACGAGCATGTGGCACGAACGGGCCTTTATCCCTCTGTAACGAGCCCGTCGCTGTACCGCCTTATCGACGCGATGCGGCAAGGAATGGACTTCGCCGCCCTGCAATGGGGAGCCCGTGCTATTCCGTATACGCTCGTGTTCGCATGCGACGTGAGCGATGGCAAGGGAAGAACTTCTTTCAACCGAATGTTTATCGGCGAAGACCGGCTAGCTAAAGAACCCATCCTCTATATCACGAATGTTTTCGCCGCGCGCGCCATGCGCCACGGGCACTGCGGGGATATGATGCGCTTCGGCCATATGCCGGACGACATACCGGATCTCCCCGCGTTCCACGTGATGGCGCTCCAGACCATCGAGGAGTGCCTGCACGCGAAGCAGTATCGGGCCGGTATGCGACCCCGGAAGGGGAGCACTATCGAGAATCGCGACGATCCTATGGAGCGGGAGGTCCGCGACCTCATGCCTATAATCATCCAGGAATTCGGGTTCGTTCCGACTCGGGATTATTGAAACGCGAAGCCCGCGCCCGCCTCGAGAGGGGAGCGACAGCCCGGCCGACTCGGCTGGGCTTTTTCATTGAAAATAGCGGGCTTGCGGTTCGATCTCATCTCCTAATTGAAAACGGGGAATTGCCTCTTCCTCTCCGCCGAACGGCGGATCGGTCGAGGTCGCTGTTTATAACCAATCGCGCGGCGATTGGAATAAACAGGGGACCTTCGGCATTAAAACGGGAATCGCCCCTTCGCCGCTTCCGCGGCTCGGAATCTTCGGCTTCTTATGGAGAAGCCTGCGACCCGCGGTTCGATTTCATTATCTACCCGAAGCTAATACAAAAGACCCCTTCATAAAGGGATCTTTTGTATTAGCTTGAGCGGGTAACGGGAATCGAACCCGTGTATTTTGATTGGCAACCAAACGTACTACCATTGTACTATACCCGCGCTCTATGGGGATCATACTATAATTTCCCCAAGAAGAAATCAATCCGCGTGTGTCCCCATGTGGAATCGAACCACAATCTCAGCCTTCGCAGGGCTACACTCTATCCATTGAGCTATGAGGACTTCTTACGCTCCCACTATACGCTTTTTTAACATAGAATTCAATATAGCAAATTCCTTCCGTAAACTCGTATCACCATAATATAAAAGACAAATCCCCATAAAGTTTCTCCTAAATCGCCGAGTTTTGCTCCGGGGCTTTATAAATGTTTTATTGAACTGCGTTAGGGGTATATCTAATAGTTGCGACCAAAAATTTTTAACCTTAACTTCTGAATGATAATCGTGAATATGCACCACTACCTTTAACTTATTCTCGTTGATTTTATAACAACTCCTTAATAAGGAAATGTATAAATGCATTAAATCTGGATCTGTATTCACAAATTTAATACCACTTCCGCGTTTACTACCTTCTGCCCAATACAACATCGCAAGTAATGCCCGCAATACATCCTTATTACGAAAGGGAATCTCCTTCAAAGCCTTCAGAACCCGTTCTAGAACCATCTCATCCTGCTTCTTGCCGATTTCTATAAATCTTTTCCGTAACGCCGCGGCAGCGCTGGGCCTGATACGCTTCAGATGTGCCCTTACCGTTTCATTATTCATCGGCCCGCGTAAAGTTTTTCCGAACCAAACGCTTAACGTGCTTTTCGGAATTCCAAGTTTTTCACTAACATATCCATAGCTTTTACCTCCCGCTATAAAACGCCTCGCTTCATCCTTCTCCTTATCCAAATATATTCTTCCTCTCATTTTCTATTAAACTAATTTCAAATAACTATATCATAATATCAATACGAATCAAAGCGAAAGAAGACGCCTTTTTTAAGGCGCCCTTCAGAATCTCGCTATGCGTCCGAGCGCCTCTATGAATGATTCATCATATTCGATTTCGGGTAAAAATGCCAGGAGATGCCCGTGGATGTCGCCCGCCCGCTCGTCGGGAATCAGTATGGAAAACCGGGGCCGCAGGAGGCTTTTCGTGCTTAATTGGAGTATCGCCCCGTCGATCGCGAAGCCATCGAAGTCGTGATACGGATATATCTTGCCGTCTATGCGCACCCCGCGCTTTTCGAGCGAGAACTCGAAGTGCCGCGGCCGGCGCGTACCCCATACGACCGCGAGCCCGGTCGCGATGAGCGTGAATATGAAGAAAAGGAAATTATGCTGCCAGAGCGATATGCCCGCGACAGCCGCGCCCACTAACACTACGACGACGGGCCACGCCTCGTCCTTTTCGTGATAATGGAATTCGGGGGATGACCAGGTAATCATGATAACGATTCTTCGAGCTCGGGGAGTGTGAAGCCCACAACCGCCGCGCTGTGGGCGAAGAGGCTCCCGCGCGAGAGAACGGGGGAGAGTTCGACCGCGGTCACGTACGCGTCTTTCCCCGACACGACGCACCGCACGCAGGAGTGCGTCGCTCTACCGAGCGCTTTATGCGCCTTCACCGCGAGCGCCTGTATCCGCTCGATCTGCCGCTCCGTAAGATGCCACGGCACGCTTTCATGTCGCGCCCGGGGGATAGCGTCGACCGGCATAAGCGGAACGAGCTTCCGCTCGTGGCGCATCACGCCGCAGGCGAGCTCGTGTCCCGCAACGCTTCTTTGGACGACAACCTCGGCCCCCGCGCGTGACGCCTTCGCGATCGCGGGCGCGATATCCGCATAGCGCATGACCGTCTCCTTCGTAACCTTGCCGCCCTTCGCGCGCGACATTATAAAGGCCGGAAGGCCAACCTTCCCGATATCCTTCATATCGGTCGCAAACGGGGGAACGGAAACGCCCTTCTTCCGAAGCGCCTCAAACACCGAAAAGTCGTCAGCGACCGGGGCCTTCTTCGCGATGCTCTTCATGCCTATCAGTATACCCCGCACTACAAATTCCCGCATGCGCCCACATTCATATTCCCGACCATCCATACTCCAACTCGTTCCCCATAAACACTGTTGATTTGAAGTGCGGGGCAGGCACCCGCACAAAAAACACGCCGCGGGAATGAACCCGCGGCGCGCATGCGCCTGCCTCATATGCCATGATCGCAACTTGGAAAAAGGAAAAGCGCCCGGGCATCGACCCGGCCGATCTCGCGGAGATACTTCCTCCACGCCGTTACGCGCGCATACGAAACGGCATCTTTTACCGCTTCTTGAAATGCGGGCGATCCGCCAAGCTCGTCTTCCCTCATCCACTCGGCGATCTCCTCGCACCGCGCCCACATGATCGGCGCTTCGGTGATCACATGGTAATTCCGGCGCTTTAGAACATCGCGCAGCTCATCCTCTTCGAGCGAAATCAAGAGGTTATGCTCCCGTATGCGCTTCAGGGACGGGTAGCGCGTACCGCTCTTCGCGTCGTAGATATCGTCTGTCTGCGGGTTGCGCGTGCCGCAATCGAGGCACTCCGTCGCGCCTGCCTCCTCCGCCACAGCACGCGCCTGGTCCTCGCTCCAATGCTCCCTGTATACGAGGATGTCCGGCGCGAACCACTCGCGGCGCGGATCGTCCGCGCGGGGCCATAGGCGATCGAGGATCATGCGCATGGCGCAGATGCCCGCGCGCTTATGGGGATTGCACGACTCTACCGCGCCCGCCTCGCCCGTGAGCTTTTCCAACCGGGTAATATCCCCGAAATCGACCACTTCGCGAGCCTTCCATACGGGAATGCCCGGCGTTCGCGCCTCGAGATACGTGATCAGCAAACGTGCCGAGAAACCCATAGCAGGCTCCTTTCTTCAGATGACTTATGATTCAATGAACCCGTTCATATAAGCCCATCGCCCGAACGCTGTCAAAAAACAGCCCTCCGTGAACTGCCATGGTCAGCACGGAGGGTGTTTGGGGATTCGAAAGGCCACCTAAGCTTACCGGCTTGGCCGGCATCTCGTCCGCCTTGTTCCACCCCACAACAATAACGAATATATTACATGCGTTCCGGTACCGCAATGCCCAGGAGCCAGAGCCCGTTTTCGATCACCTGCGCCGAAGCCGCGACGAGCGCGAGGCGCAGGTCGCGACCCTCGCTCTCCTCGAGCACGGGCACGGACGCATAGAAACGATTGAACTCCTGCGCGAACGCGTTTAGGAACGTCGCTATAAGGTGCGGGGCATTCAGCGCATGCGCCTGCCGCACCGCTTCGGGAAAATGCGCTATTAATTTCAGGAGCGCGGCCTCGCGCGCGCCCACCTCGTGCGGATAAGGCGAGAGGAGGGGAGAGGCCAAAGCGCCCGCCTTCTCGAGAATCGCCTTCGCGCGCACGTACGCGTATTGGATATACGGCGCGCTATTGCCCTCTACGCTCATCGCCGCGTCCCATGAGAAGGTAATATCGTGCTCGCGGCCCATCGACAGCATATTATATATGATCGCGCCCACACCCACTTCCCGTATGCCCCGCGCGCGGGCGATCGCGTCCTCAAACCCGTCTTCCAGGAACACGATGTTTCCCGTGCGCGTCGAAATCTTCTTCCCGCCCTGCGTCACCATGCCGTAACTCACATGCGCAAGCTTCTCTTCCGGGTAGCCCATAAGCCCCATTGTCTTGAATATCTGCTTCAAATAGAGCTCCTGCTCATGCCCCACGACGTAGATGATCTTCGAGACGTCGTAGTGCTCCAAGCGCCACTTCACGACCGCGATGTCGCGCGCGCCATAGAGCGATGCGCCGTCGCTCTTTTGCAGGAGGAAGGACGGGAGCTTGAACGCGTCGAGACTCACGACGATCGGTCTTCCCTCGCCGCCTTCCGCGGCCTCGCCGTACTGCGCCACGCCCTTTAGGAGGGCTTCACGAATAGCCGCCGGGATGAATTCCGTATAGAAACTCTCGCCGTTATCGATATCGAACGAGATCCCGAGCAGGCCATACATCCGCTCAAAGTTCGCCACGCTCACGTCACGGAACTCCTGCCACATCGCATGAAGCTCCGCATCTCCGGCCTCGAGCTTCCTGAACAATGCCCTTGCTTCGTCCTCGAGCTCCGGATTGTCCGCCGACTCCTTCGTTACGCGAACGTAGAGATCGAGCAGGTGGCGGACAGGGTCCTTATCGAACGCGGCCCGATCGCCCCATCTGCCATACGCGAGCATGATCTTCGCGAGAGACATGCCCCAGTCGCCATAATGGTTCGTTGTTATGACGCGATAGCCGTTCGCGCGGTACAGGTTCACGAGCGCGTGACCGATCGCATTATTGCGCGCGTGACCCATATGCATAGGCTTCGCAATGTTCGGGGCCGAATATTCGATCATTACCGCTTTTCCCGCGCCACATGCATTCCAACCGTATTCACCCTTCTTTTCCGCGACGTCCGCAAGCACGAGCGGCGCGAGCTCAGCATAATTGAACGAGATGTTCACATACCGTCCTTTCACAACCACTTCCTTAAAGAGAGGGCTCTTGAGCGCACGGATCTTTTCCGCCACTGCCTCGGGACTTTCCCGGAACGAGGGGATCGCCAAGTCAGCGTCTATGCCCTCCGGCGGGATCTCTATCTTCGAGGCTATCTTCTCCAGGCCGAACATATGCCGTTATGGTAGCCGATGCCGGGCTATTTCGAAAGCGATCACGCCGAAGGCGACGGAGACATTAAGCGATTCCTTTTCCCCGCGCATGGGTATCATGATCGCCGCATCACACCGCGCGAGGATCGATTTCGGAATCCCCTCCGTCTCATGGCCGACCACGATCGCGATTTTTTCACGATTCGCCGCGAGGAACGTTGCTTCGTAGTAGGGGACCGCACCCCTCGCAAGCTCCAAGGCGCATATGAAATAGCCACGAGCCTTCAGATGACGAATGCAGTCTGCCGTGCGCGCAACTTTTTCGAACGGAACCGTCTTTTCGGCACCGAGCGCCACCTTCGTAAAATCTTTCCGATTGCGACCGAACGCATCGAGCGGCCCAGGCGTGATGCCACAAAGATAGAGCCTTAAAACACCCGCGCCGTCCGCGGTGCGAAATATCGAGGCGACGTTATGCGCGCTTCTCACATTGTGAAGTATCGCAACCATATGACGCGGATGATAGGGGATAGCGAGCCGATTGATCAAGCGGCGATATCGCGATATACTGCGCAGGACTGGAGGAGTAGCCTAGCGGTCAAGGCAGAGGATTGCTAATCCTCGACTCGAAAGGGTCTCGTGGGTTCGAATCCCACCTCCTCCGCAGTAGCGAAAAAAGAGTGGCTCCATGCCATTCTTTTTTCGCTATAGTACGGTGAAGCGGGATTCGAACCGCGGGTCGCAGGCTCCGAATAGGAGCCGAAGATTCCTGATTTTAAAATTATCCCGATACGCAAAGCGGAGAGGTTTGAATTTTAAAATCACGTCGGAAAGGAGCGAGGCGATGACGACGTTCTTTAGCTTTAAGGCGGCGAGGGGCGAATCCCATCCCTTATTAACTCATTGCCAATCATTTCTATCCATGGCATAATAGCCCCGTCCTTTGACTCACTAACCACTCACCAGAAAGGAACAGGGCCATGAGCCGAGAAGCCGACACGAACGGCTCCGGACCCGCATCCGGAAAAAACAAAAAGAAAAAAAAGCGGGGGGCGCCCCTCACATCGATCGTTCAGAGTATGTGCGACGGAGCTGACCTTCTCCCTGACAGCGAGCTATTCGCCCTTATCGACGATTTCAAAACGAATGGCAATCTGGAGGCTGGCAAACGAGCCGTTAAGGCTAATCTCCGTCTCGTATGGGATATCGCGCGAGTCTTCGTGAAACCCGGCACCGAAATCATCGACATCGTCATGAACGGCGTTCCTGGTCTCCTGCGGGCCGTGGAAATGTTTCAAACCGACCGCGGCACCAAGTTCTCGACGTACGCCTCGTACTGGATCAAGCAGACGATGAGGCGCGCGGCCATCGACACGCACGATACTATCCGGATACCGCAGGGACAGCACACTCTCTACGGCAAGATCCTCAAATTCCGCGAAAGGTACGAGAAGGAGTTCGGTGTTTCGCCTACGGTCGAAGAAATTGCCGCAGGCCTCGAAAAGAAACCGAAGCAGATCATCGCGTGCCTCAAGTCGCGCGACTGCGCGTTTGTCTTCTCGGAAAACGGGCTTGATAACGACAATAACGACGTCAAGCGATCCCTTTTCGAAAAGCGCGACCCTAACCCGCCTCCGGACGAGACAGTCGCGCATATCGAGATGATCGAGCGCATGATCGAGCTACTCGCAAGCGAAGGAACGGATCCCCGCGAACGAGACATTCTCACGCGGCGATTCGGTCTGAATGGCGACGCTACGCCGCAAACGCTCAAGGCGATCGGCGAGGCGATCGGTCTCACCCGCGAGCGCGTGCGCCAAATCGAAGCCGAGGCATTGAAACGGCTCCGTAAACGTCTCAATCAGGACTGAAAGAGGGGAGGGGTAAAACCCACGGCCGACAGCGACAGCGCTGCCGGCCTTTTTATTCTTGCCACGCATGATGAGGCATGGCATCATATCCCTGTTTACCATCACCACCCGCGCAATCTCATTCGCATAGCTGGAAAACATACCATGTCGTTGCGGGTGCGATGGTTTACCGCTCATTGATTCACCAACCGAGTCCTACATCTATAAGGAGAGGTCATCATGGGCCGACAGACAATCACGGATGGCTACGGAGCCCCGTCGGAGCACATAGCGCTTGCCGACAGGCCCCGAGCCGAAACGAAAGATACTGCGCGACGGATGCTCGACTCGAAAGAGGCGGATTCCCTCCCGCACGATGAGCTGCTCGAGCACATCGCGCGCTATCAGCGCGACAGGGAAGACATCGCGTCGCGAAACCGCGCCCTTATGTCGAACCTTCGCCTCGTGCGGAAAATCGCACGAACGTATCTGGGGCGCTGTCCCAACTTCGAAATCGACGATCTCATGGACGAAGGGGTTCTCGGCCTCATGAACGCGATCGAGACATTCGATCGCGCCCGCGCTCCGGACGGGGAGTTTCATCCCTATGCCGCGCGCCTCATACGCCAGGCCATCAAGGAAGCAATCGTCTACTCCGGACAGGATATCCGGAGATCACGACGCCAATACGATCTCTACGGAAAGATCGCGAAATTCCAAAGCCTCTTTCTCCGCACGCACGGCATACCGCCCTCAACTCAAGAAATTGCCGAGGGTATAGGAGTGCCGATTCACAGGGTACAGGACTGTCTCGTCGTAAAAGCGGCATCGGTAGTTATCTCCGAAACCGTTGTTACGAATGTCATGGACAGGGACCCCTTCACGATCGAGCCCCGCTTCCCGGGACCAACGCCTTTTGAATGGATTCTCGCGAAGGAGAGATCGGTCACGGATGCCGCGCTCCATGAGCGTTACCTCGCAACGCTCCGCGATCTCAATGTTTCCGATCGCGACCGGGAAATCTTCGAACGGCGGGTTTGCCTCAACGGCTATCCGCGATACAAAAGCCTTAAAGAGATCGGCGAACTCTTCGACCTTTCGGGGTCGAGCATCCAGCAGATCTCCTCGCGCGTCGCGCGCAGGCTCAGCTTCGCACTCAAAGACTGGGGGAGCGACGATTGGCTCCGCATGTCGCACGCGAACACGGGCTCATTCGAACGCGCTATCGCGTGAAAGCACGCGGCTAATCCGAACCGTCACGAGAGGTTTTCTCTCGGGACGGTTTTTTATATGGATTGCAAAATCCCCAACGGATGGCACTATGAGCCATGGACACGATCGAACGCGCCGCGAAGAAGTTCCTCGAGGATCGGGACTGGAATCGGCTCCGGCCCTCCGACCTCGCCAAGTCGGTAAGCATAGAAGCCAACGAGCTCCTCGAGCTCTTCCAGTGGACCAACCACGAGCTCGATGCGGTCAGACGCGACACGGCGAAAATCGCCGACATCAAGAAAGAACTCGCTGACGTCTTCCTCTACTGCTTCTATATGAGCATCCTGCTCGGCTTCGACACCGAAACAATCATCCTCGACAAGCTCAGAGATGCCTCTAAGAAGTATCCGCCCTCGGCCGTGAAAGACAGAGGAGGCAAAGAGCCGGGGACTGATGCTCATTACGGCCTGATCAAGAAAGCTCATAGGAAACGGAGATCTGACTGATCCGCTTCATTGCAACCGCTCTAATTGCGGGGTATTATGAGAGTGATTATATGGATTTCATCAAGAGAAACTTCGCGATACTCCTCGCCTTCATCCTCCCAATCGGGCTTATAGGCGCCTTCGCACTCTCCACGTATCTGCCCGCGCTTTTCCTCTCGACTAGGTACGATTTCATATACGCGACCTGTGCCGACGGAACGAATTATCCCTACCGGTGCAACGATTATCTGCAAAAACGATATTCGGTCGAGAACGGGAAGCTTGTTATACGTTCCGTTGATATGAGCCGGGATATTGATAAGAACGGGGTTCCTGATTATACCGAGAACTATTCCGGCCGTATCTTCTTACATGACACCCAGAAGAACGAAAGCAGGGAAATAACGCCCGAAGAGGCCCAAGCGATGACCTTGAACGGCCTCCTTACCTCGCCTGACGGCATCACCGTTTCAAGCTACTACGACCGGAATAATGGCGAGATATTCTTCCCGTTTGGCGGAGGATCATCCTCGTACGGCTATTATCTCATGAAGGGGAGGAGCCGGATGAAGATAAATCTCATAAATAGCAGCGACCGATATTATTACCAGAATAATTTTGAGTTTATCGGGTGGATTCTGCCCGGTAGAAGCGAGGACTAAGGCACTATTATGACCACAGAAGATCTGTTGCGGGAACTCGATACTAAAATAGCCAGCGGCGAGATGCGCCGGTCCGATCTCATCGCACGCTTCGCCCTCGCCTCCATTGGAAAGGAGACTTCCCGGCATTTTTCCGTCACGAAGATGCTCTATGTTATGGGAGCCGCGATAGTCGTGATCGGCATCGTGATCTTCGTGTCGCAGATATGGAACGATATCGGCTCCTTCGGGCGCGTATCCGTCACGCTCGGCCTCGGCCTCCTCATAACGGCCTTGGGCTCGATGCTTCGGAAGGAGCGACCGAGCGAGAGCATCGGGCACGTCTTCCATGCGATCGGCGGCGCGCTTATTCCCGGCGGCGCGCTCGTCGCCCTGTCCGAACTCTCGACCGGCGGCAGCCACCCCTGGGTCGTCGCATTTACCTATGTCGCCGTTTTCGCCTTCTACCTCATACTCGACTCCGTCCACAAGAGCCCGGTATTGGCGTTCTTCGCGACCGCAAACGGAACCGCGTCCGTCTACCTCGTGACGAACGCGCTCCTCGAAAGCTCCCCATCCCATGCCTACTGGGATATATACGCATACCTCACGATGGCAATGGGTGTGAGCTATCTGCTTCTCGGACGCTCCTTTCAGGACGGCCGGAACGCCGCCCTCACGAAAATACTTTACTTCTTCGGCAGCGCGGGCTTCCTCGGCGCCGCATTCTCCCGCGTCTTCGACTCCACCGGGTGGCAAATGCTCTACTTCCTAATCGTGATCGGCTTCCTCTTCCTCGCGACTCGGCTCAAAAGCGGCGCGATCCTCCTCATAAGCACCCTCTTCCTCATCGCCCATATTTCCTATATCACCGGCGAATACTTCGCGGACTCTCTCGGCTGGCCGATCTCCCTCATCGTCCTTGGGTTCGTCTTCATCGGACTCGGCTACGCCTCGATCTCGATCAACCGCAAGTACATCACGAGCTAACCTAAACAATTCCCGCTCTGGTTGCCAGATCGACTGAAATGGCGTATTTTACATACGCACGTTGGCATTACCACACACTCTTTTGAGGAGATCGTCCGAATGACTCCCGCCATCCTCTTGTATCCGAACCATGCAGAACGAGGCCGCCTCATTACGGCGACTGACGAGCATGTGCGCCATATACGAATCACGCATATCGGCGCGCAAACCACGAGCGAACATTCTCACGCCCGCTTCCTGCGCGGCACGATATGCTTTTCGCTCCCTAAGCCCGATGTCAAACCAACCCCATGGCAGACATGCGCATGGGAGGCGACCGCGCATTCCGTACTTGACACCTGGCATTGGGACGCGATCGTGCTTCATATGTACGACGGCTTGAATACCGCATTCGCGGGAAACAAGCTCGATCGCATCGGACTTAGCAC
>JAHFLN010000003.1 GCA_023244835.1 Candidatus Harrisonbacteria bacterium | reverse complement strand
CCGTGAGGAGATCGCGATATGAAATGACGGCCGGGTCGAACTCGATCCTGATCACTTCCGCATGGTCGCTTTCCCCGCTCGATACCCGCTCATAAGTCGGATTCTTCGCCGTCCCGCCCGCATAGCCAGGCATTACGTCCGCAACGCCTTTCAGGCTCTGAAACACCGCCTCGGTGCACCAGAAGCATCCGCCCCCGAATACCGCGGTCTCCGTTATGCGCTCCATAGCATGTTCGGCCTGTCGAGATACGAGACCTCCGCCTCTTTCGTGACGCGTACCAAAGTCTTCAGCGCCTCGAGCGGATACTGGCCCGCCGCCGTCTCGTCGGAAAGCATCACCGCGTCCGTGCCGTCCCATACCGCATTCGCGATGTCAGACACCTCGGCGCGCGTCGGGTGCAAGTGATGCATCATGGAGGAGAGCATCTGTGTCGCCGTAATCGATCCCTTGCCATGCCAGGCCGCCTGGCGGATCAGATTCTTCTGCACGAACGGCACCTTCTCGAGCGAAATCTCGGTACCCAAGTCCCCGCGCGCGACCATGATCGCGTCCGACGCGCGAATGATCTCGTCGATATTCTTGAGCGCCAAGGCCATCTCGATCTTCGCTATGATCTTCACGTTCCCTCCCACGAGCCCGCGCAGGCGCTCGATATCGTCCACGGACTGCACGAAGGAGATCGCCACGTAGTCCACGCCCTCCGCGACCGCGAACTTCACGTCTTCGATATCCTTGTCGGTCAGGCCGGACGTCGTCAGCTTCGTATTCGGCACATTCACGCCTTTATTGGAATATAAGAGGCCGCCGCGAAGCACCTTCGCCTTAAACCTCTTTCCCGAAACGCCCGTTATGACGAGTTCCATCTCCCCGCTCGAAAGATACAGCGGATCGCCTTCCTTAATATCCGCGTGGATATACGGATCGTCTATATAAATCTCTCCAGGCTTCATGCCCGGCTCGTCGGTCGTGAAGGTGACCATCTCATCATCCCGCAATTCCCTGCCCTCCGCGGGCATCGCGCCCACGCGTAGGCGCGGCCCCTTCAGGTCCTCCTGGATGCGCACGGTCTTTTTTAAGGACATCGCCGCCTCGGCTATGAGAGATTTCCGCGCCTTGTACTCGTCGTACGTACAGTGCGAGAAATTCATGCGGGCGATGTCCATTCCCTCCGCAACGAAGTTGCGGATCATGTCCTTCGATTCAGACTTCGGCCCTATGGTAGCTATGACTTTGGTACGCATTTGAAATTACAGAATATCATGAACGCGGAATGAACGCATTCCCCCGGCGGCGGATATGCGCCGCGCGGGAAAACCGGTGTGCCTCATCGCGCACGGCAATAAGCGTTTTTTCGGCGACTCCTTTAGGAATTTTACCCACGAAACGATTACCCTTCCTATCCGCGCCCTTCGCGATGCCGACAACGGGAATCGCAAAGCCGCGAGCCATAAGCGCCGCCTCCGCTACATTCGCCTGGCCTTGCCCCCCGTCCACAAGGATCAGCTGCGGTAGGGGCCATGCGTTATCGAGCCGCCGCTCGATCATCTCCCGCATCATACCGGTATCGTCCGGCCCCATAATGCCCCTGATATTGAATAGGCGATATTCCTTCTTGTCGGGCTTTCCGCCCGCAAATACGACCATCGCGCCTACGGGATTCGTACCCGAGATATTCGACACGTCATATCCTTCGATCCGCATATCCTCGTTACCCCCTTCCACGATATTTTCACCAATTAGGGCCGTGTCCTGTATATGGCGCAAAGCGAATAACTTCCGCTTCGCGGCCTCAGCCTTCTCAAACTGCAATGCTTTGCCGTACTGCGCCATATCCGCCTCGAGCGAGCGGATAATCCTTTTCTTTTCTCCGCGAAAGAAAAGCTTGAGATTCTTAATATTCTTCGCATAGTCGACGCGCGCGATCGCTTTCACGCATGTGCCGGGGCACAGGCCGATCTGGTGATTGAAACACGGCTTTCCGCCTTTCATGCCTTCTTTTATATGATCCGAAAACGGGAAAATGCGCCGCAAGATGCGAAGCGCGGCACGGAGCGCTGAGGCCGCGACGAACGGGCCGTATACCTCCCCATCATCAGAAGCCCTATCTTTCCCGCGCACGAGGAGCACGCGCGGGAACGCCTCTTTCGTGAATACGACGTAGAGAAAGCTTTTATCGTCTTTTTCGCGAATATTATAAGGCGGCATATACCGCTTGATGAGCGCGCTCTCGAGAATCAGCGCCTCGATCGCCGTGTCCGTGTCCCTATGATCGATGCGCGCGACCTCCCGCACGAGGGACTCAATACGGCTATCATGAGGGCGCGTAAAATAGCTCGACACGCGCCGACGAAGGTTCGAGGCTTTTCCCACGTATATAATCCCGCCTGCGCGACTTTTCATGATATAGACGCCCGGCGTCTCGGGAAGCCCTTCATATAATGATTTTTTACCCCTATCCATACGCCCCATACTACCCCGCCCGACTCCTATTGACAAATTATTGATAATAGACTACGATATAGGCAGATCTTGTTATTATTCGATGTGCCTCGAAAGCCGATCCCATGCGGGCTTAGAGGGAATGCCGAGAGTTTCTCGGCGACAGCGTGGCAAGCCTAGCCCATACTTTACGCCAAGGGGCAAGGCTTGGTCTGGCGATAGAGAGCTTCGGAGAATGCCTTAGCATCAAGCATCTCGTGGCTCTGAGGCGAATAGTCGCCTCACTGCAGAAGGCCGTATGGATCACGACCATACGGAACTCCGGATCGCGTTGCGGGCAAACCATGCGCCGCACGCACCGCCTCTCCTCCGTTCGAAACGGGGGTATGCGGTCGTGATAGGGACAAGACCTGAACCCGAAAAAGCTCAGGATCTGGCTAATAGGTCGCCTGCGCGACCACCTTGGGGGGACATCACCCCCAAGGTTTCTTTTTTAATTGACAAGTATATAGTATCTATGGTACTATATACATGATCAGCCAACGACAGCTCTTCCTCGATTTAAGGAGTGGGATAGTGAACGTATTACTCGGCACCAGAACTGGCATGCGGGAGATGATCACATTTGTCGCGCTACGGCTCGCAGGCCTCCGGCCCGTGACCGCCGATCCCGATCCGTCTCCCGGCCTCAAGGCCAAAAAGATGCTCGATCTCCAGCGTTTGCAAGCATCATTTGAATTTTCCCATCATGATCGCGCCGTCTCGATGACGCGTAACCATGGCGGCCAATCGCTCACCTGGGATCGAGTAATCACGATGCATTGAGGAAACGGCCGTTCCTGCCGCATAAGGAACATTGGAACCTCGACGAGCTTCGGCCTATCGAGGTTCTTTTTTTATTTCAAAACCCGCTTCAAATACTTCCCCGTGTGGCTCGCCTTCGCGTTCGCGATCGCTTCGGGAGTTCCCACGGCCACGATCGCTCCCCCGCCTATACCACCTTCGGGCCCTAGGTCTATCACATGATCAGCGGTCTTTATCACATCCAAGTTATGCTCGATCACGACAACCGTATTCCCACGGTCGACGAGGCGATTCAGGACCGCGAGCAGATTCTCGATATCCGAAAAATGAAGGCCGGTCGTCGGCTCATCAAGCAAATACAAGGTCTTTCGCGTATCGCGCTTTCCGAGTTCCGCAGCGAGCTTGATGCGCTGGGCCTCGCCGCCCGACAAGGTCGTGGCCGACTGGCCGAGCGTGATATAACCCAAACCCACGTCGTTTAAGATTTTCAGCTGGTCGTGAAGCCATGGAATCTCCTTGAAAAACTCGGCCGCCTCTTCGACCGTGGTCTGTAAGACCTCGTGGATATTCTTACCCTGGTATTCCACCTCAAGCGTCTCGCGGTCGAACCGCTTACCCTTGCACACCTCGCACGCGATATGGATGGTCGGCAAGAAGTGCATCTCGATCGCGATCTCGCCGTGCCCCTCGCAGTTCTCGCACCGACCGCCCTTCACATTGAAGCTGAAGCGGCCCGGGCGGTAGCCGCGGATCTTCGCGTCGGGCGTCGCGGCGAAAAGATCGCGGATATGCGTCCACGCGCCCACATAGGTCGCGGGATTCGAACGCGGCGTGCGCCCGATCGCGCCTTGGTCCACGTTGATCACGCGGGTGAGATATTCCGCCCCGAGGATCGTCTGGCCTTCCACGAGCTTATGGTTCGCACCGTTAAAGGAATTGGCGAGCGTCTTGTAGAGCACATCGTATACGAGCGAGCTCTTGCCCGATCCTGACACGCCCGTGACCGCCGTAAACCTACCAAGCGGGATATCCGCGCTCACGTTACGCAGATTGTTCGCGTGCGCGTTCCTGATCTTCAACATCGGCATATCCTTTACAACCTTCCGCCGATCGAGAGGCACCATGATCTTCGCGTCTCCCCGCAGATAATCGAGGGTAAGGGACTTCTGTTTCGCGTCTTTCAGTATTTCGGGAATAGGACCCGCGGCTACCACGGTACCCCCGTGAATGCCTGCCGCCGGGCCGATATCGACCAGATAGTCCGACTCGCGGATCGTGTCCTCATCGTGTTCCACGATGATGATGCTATTCCCCAAGTCCCGCAGCTCCTTCAGCGTCGCGATCAGCCGGTCATTGTCACGCTGGTGCAGACCGATCGTCGGCTCATCCAGGATATAGAGCGTGCCCACGAGCCGTCAGCCGATCTGCGAAGCCAAGCGGATACGCTGACTCTCTCCGCCCGACAAGGTCCCCGACTTCCGCTCAAGCGCCAGGTAATCGAGCCCTACGTTGATCATGAACTGCAAGCGGTTCTTTATCTCCTTAATCGGAAGCTCGGCCACCTCGTACATGCCGCTTTTTTCTTTTTCCGACTTCTCGAAAAGCGCGATGTCGAGCTCCTCGAAAAACGCGTGCGCGTCCCTGATCGAGAGGCCGACCACGTTCGAAATATTCTTGCCGCCTATCAATACCGAGAGCGACTCCTCTTTCAAGCGCTTGCCGAGGCAGATCTTGCACGGATCCTCCGACCATACGCTCTCGGTGCCGAGGCCGTGGCACTCGGGGCACGCGCCATAGGGACTATTAAACGAGAAGAGGCGCGGCTCGATCTCCGGGAACGAGAAGCCGTCCTTCGGGCAGGTGAACTTCGCCGAGAGAGAGGTCTCCTCGTCCGTTATGATCGTTACGACATCCTGCCCGTATTTCAGGGCTGAACCGATTGCCTCCGACAGGCGCAAGCGGTTGTCCAATTCCCTAAAGTCGAGGACTGTCGGAATGCGGTCGATCACGAGATCTATCGTATGCGCTTTGTTGCGGTCGAGCACGATGCGCTCGCGGAGCGACTTCATCTCGCCATTCAAGCGGACTTCGGAATATCCCGCGTTTAAAAAGTCGTAAAACATCTGGTAGTATTCGCCCTTCCGCCCGCGCACGACGGGGGCCATTACCACCATATTCCGCTTGCCCGCGGCCCGCGAAGCGATATTCACCGCAATATCCACGATCTGCTCATTCGTCATCTTGCGTATCTCCGAACCGCACCGCGGGCAGAAGGGAGTTCCCACGCGCGCATAGAGCACGCGGAGGTAATCGTAAATTTCCGTAATCGTCGCGACCGTCGAGCGCGGGTTTCCCGAGTGGCTCTTCTGGTCTATGGAGATGGCCGGCGAGAGACCCTCGATCTCGTCCACATCGGGCTTGTCGAGCGATCCTAAAAACTGCCGGGCGTATGCCGAGAGAGACTCGATGTATCGGCGCTGACCTTCCGCAAAAATGGTGTCGTATGCCAAGGACGACTTGCCTGAACCCGAGGGTCCGGTAAACACCACCATCTTGTTGCGCGGGATCACGAGCGACACATTCTTCAGGTTATGCTCGCGCGCGCCTTTTATACTGATTACGTCTTTCATCCCGTTAGAAATAGGCCGTCATAGACGGCCGTGCCGCATTATAAATATCCCGATCCATAGATAGGCTATAATACCCAATTCCATTTCCGAAAACAATCGGATTATTTCTAACGGGATTCATGTTTTTTTAGATTTTTTTCCTTTTGCGGGAAGCGAGGCCTCGGCCTTCTCCAACTCCCTCTTCAATTCCTTGATCTCTTCCCGCAGAAGCGTCGCGAGCTCGAAATTCAGTTCGCCCGCCGCCTCGCGCATCTCCCTTTCTTTCGCTTTTATGAACTTCGCAAGCCCCTCCTTCGATCCGATGATCGGCGCGGCTTCGAGCGAGGCTATGGCGGAGGCAGGCATAATATCCTTTATGGCCCGCACGACTGTGCGCGGCGTTATGCCGTGCTCCTTATTATACGCGAGCTGGCGATCCCTGCGGCGCTTGGTTTCCGAAAGCGCCTTCGTCAAGGAGCCTGTCATCATATCCGCATAGAGAAGCACTTCGCCGTTCACGTGCCGTGCGGCGCGGCCGATGGTTTGTATGAGGGATGTCTCGCTCCGCAAGAATCCTTCCTTATCCGCATCGAGAATCGCGACGAGCGATACCTCCGGCAGGTCGAGCCCCTCACGCAGGAGGTTCACGCCGACCAGGATATCATATACGCCCTTCCGGAGATCGGTTAAAATCCGCACGCGCTCCAGGGTCTTCACGTCACTATGCAGATATGCAGCCTTGTATTCGCGCTCCTCGAGGTACGCGCTTAAGTCCTCGGCCATCTTCTTTGTGAGCGTGGTTACCAATACGCGCTCCTTCTTTTTAATCCGCTCGTCCATGCGCGGAATCAGGTCCTCTATCTGCCCGCGCGCGGGAAGTACGGTTGTCTTCGGATCCACGAGACCTGTAGGGCGAATGATCTGCTCGACAACCTGCTTGCTTACCCCGTATTCGTGTGCAGACGGCGTCGCCGACGTGAAGATCACTTGGCCCACGCGTTCTGTAAATTCGTCGAAGGTGAGCGGCCGATTGTCGGCCGCGCTCGGCAGGCGAAAACCGTATTCCACGAGGGTTTTCTTCCGCGCCGCGTCGCCCGCATACATGCCGCCGATCTGGGACACTGCCACATGCGACTCATCGATCACGGTCAGGAACCCCTTGGGAAAATAATCGAGCAATGTCTCGGGCGGCGCGCCCGCATTACGACCGGAGAGATGGCGCGAATAGTTCTCGATGCCGTTGCAATAGCCGATCTCGCGCATCATCGCGATGTCGAAATTCGTGCGACGCTCGAGCCGCTCGGCCTCCAAAAACTTCTTCTCCTTCTCGAAGACGGCGAGCTGGACTTTCAACTCCTTCTGGATCGCCGCAATCGCCCGCGCGCGGTCGGGGGCGGATGTCACATAATGTTTCGCGGGGGCAATGACCGCCTCGTGAACCTCCGGTGTCTTTCCTGCTACGAATCCCTCGACCGGATTCACTTCGTAGATTTTCCGCATGAATCCTTTTTCCGTCTCGATCACATATATAAGCTCGCGGTCGGGCGGCATAATCTCCCACTGGTCGCCGATCAGTCGGAATGTGCCGCGTGTAAGATCGGCGGTGGTGCGCGTGAAGTGGAGCGATATGAGCTTGCGGGAGAGCGCCGCGCGGTCGAGCGCTTCGCCTACTTTGAAATGCAGAATATTTGCCGCATATTCGGCCGGGGCGCCGAGACCGTAGATACAGGAGACCGAGGCGACGACGATCACGTCCTTGCGCGTCAAAAGCGCCGTTGTCGCCGCATGGCGTAATTTATCGATCTCGTCGTTTATCATTGCCTCTTTCGCGATATAGGTATCCGAGCCGGGCATATACGCCTCGGGCTGATAATAGTCGTAATACGATACGAAGTAGTGCACCGCGTTGTCGGGAAACAGCTCCCGAAACTCATTACAGAGCTGGGCGGCTAGGGTCTTGTTATGCGCAATAACGAGCGTGGGGCGCTGTATCTTCTCGATCACGTTCGCGATCGTAAAGGTCTTTCCTGAGCCCGTGACGCCTAAAAGAGTCTGCCGGTCGAAGCCCTTTTCGAGACCCTCTACGAGCGCGGCAATAGCCCCGGGCTGGTCACCCGCGGGAGCATTATCCGAATGTATCCTAAATTTTCCGGCCATA
Organism: Candidatus Harrisonbacteria bacterium; assembly: GCA_023244835.1. Classification (GTDB taxonomy): domain Bacteria; phylum Patescibacteriota; class Minisyncoccia; order UBA6257; family UBA11618; genus CALRGO01. The sequence continues at coordinate 43,620 of JAHFLN010000003.1, read as the reverse complement.
AGTAAACAGTTAAGTATGCCATATATAGCCCAGTTTACCAAGCATTATAACCCTTAAACCCTACTCTGTTATATGCTTAACTCTATGAACGGCCGCTTCTTTTTATTTAAAAAATTCCTTCCTGATATGCGCGACCTCGCGCGAAAATGCGACCGCGTGCGCACGATGCGGATGCGGCAAGTCGATATCGAATGTTTTCCTAACCACATGATCTTTCATAAGGAGTATGCGCGTCGAAAGCGCGACCGCCTCCTCGATCGAATGCGACACCATGACGATCGTCTTTCCGGTCTCTTTCCAGATATCCACGATATCCCGGTGCAGATCGTCAGTCGTCTTCGGATCAAGCGCGGCGAACGGCTCGTCTAAAAGGAGCATGGCCGGATTCACAGCGAGCGCACGGGCGATGCCGACCCTCTGCCTCTCCCCGCCCGACAGCTCGCGCGGCAGCTTGCCTTCGAGCCCACGGAGCCCCAACATTCTAAGCCACTTGCGCGCCTCGCGTGCGGCCTTGTCCGCCGCCATACCCTGCGCCTCAAGCGGAAGCGCCGCATTCTCCCCTGCCGTGAGCCACGGCATGAGCGCGCCCGACTGGAATACCATCGAGACATGGTCGGGTTTCATAACCGTGCCCGATGTCGGCTCCTCGAGGCCCGCGATAATTTTCAAGGCCGTCGATTTCCCTCCGCCTGAAGGGCCTATAATGCACGTGAACGATCCGCGCTCGACGGACAAAGAAGCGTCTTTGAGCGCCGCGTCGCCCGTGCCATATGCCTTACTTACCGCCTCGAAGGCGATTATATCATTCGAATCTGTATGTTTCCGCATAATGCAATAGCCTTTGCCATACGACGAAATTCAAGACCGCTATAAGCCCCACAAGCCCCAGGATCGCGGCGATAAAGGTCGCGCCCGATCCCGACGCGGGCGCGTTCGCGAGCACGCTTCCGATCCCAAAAAGATCGTTAGCCGACGTTCCGCCGGGTATATAGGTATGGAGAACTTCCGCGATAATCACCACATTCCACCCCTCCGCCCACGCGAAGAGCGATCCCGTGACAAACGCGGGCAGGATCGCGGGCAGAAGTACGCGCTTGAAGAAGAACGCGCCCCGCATATTGAATACCCGCGCGGCGGAGAATATCTCGTGCGGCACCGCGCCGATTCCGGCGATCAGACTGAACACGATATTCCACAACATATTTAGGAAAAGTATGAATACCGCCGCGCCGTTCACGAAGCCGTACTGCAGGAAAATCGCGATCACGAGCGGGAAGAACGCGAGCGTGGGCACCGACTGGAGAATGTCGAACACCGGCAGAAATATCTTTTCCATGAGCGCCCCCCGGGTCGCGAGAATCGCGAGCGGAACCGCGCATATGACGGCGGCAATGTACGCCGCCATGAGCCGCATGAACGTGGCGGCGAGCGCCGCCGCTATGTACGAGGGAGGCGCGACTGGCGCGGGACTGAACGGGAAAAGGGATGCGATGCCGAATATCCCGAATGCGACGACAAGAAGAAAGAACGGCGTGAATGCCGCATGCGCGCGAAGCGCGGGACCGTGATGGCGATGCATGGCATGAGCGACCATGAATCAATCATACCGCATCGCCTCCGACTATCCCCTGTGGATTCTTTCAGCAACGAGCGCCACGCCGATCAGAGCGAAGGCGGTCAAAGACATCATAGGGATCGTCATATACCCGAACTCCACGAAAAAGCGTTGCGCGCACGAAACGGTTCCCGGCCCCGTGCCGCAGGGCACAAGCGGATTGCCTCCGAATTGGAGATACTGGTTATATCCTGCGACGAGCGCGCCTAAGCCCGAAAGAATAAGCGAAGAAAGCACGAGCTTCGCATCATACCGACGGAGAGTAAACCCCAATAAGACGATCTGCGGATACATGCATACCCGCTGAATCCAGCAGAGCGTGCAGGGTACGAACCCCGCGAACTCCGAATAGAACAGGCTTCCCCCAAGCGACGCGAAAGCCGCTATAAACGCAATCAATACGCCATGGCGCGCAATAAAGAGAAATACAGGCTTCCCCGCGCCGTGGCGCAGGATGATCGAAATAATAACAATGACGATCGCGACATCAAGCGCCACGGACAGCGCTGCGAGGATATAGGTTACCGAAGCGACGACCGGCGTCATGACGGCAAGAGACACCCGGTCTTCTCCGCAAGACGCTCAAGGGAAAGCTCGCCCGTCTCACGCGTGCCATCCGCGAACTCCCACGTCGGGTATCCTTGTATTCCCTTTTCCTTACACACCGCCGTGATGCCATTGCCGTCGGGCGTCGAGCACTCGACATAGGGCAGGAGGCGCGCCGACGAGCCGAATTCCTTCTTTTGCGCCTGACAATGCGAACACCAAAACGCGCCGTAGAACGTTGCCTTCTTCTCCCCTAGACATTTCGCGAACGCATCGTACTTTCCATCAGGAACAGCAGACCTCCGCTCCGCCACGAACATACCGAAGCTTGCGATTACGAGTATTCCGAAAATACAGACTGTGATTATGGGTATGTTTTTCATAGCATCATCCTATCCCCGTCCATAGTCATCTTCGTAGCGAACGATATCAGCCTCCTCCGGACGACCCGTCGCGATCTCCAGGAACAGGCCGTGCTGCATGCGGTGCTTCTCGCCCGGCTTCACCTTGTAGAAGCCGAAATGATATTCGGTGCGGTTCGCATGCGACTGCAGGCTTGTCCTGCCTCGCACCCATATAATCTTCGCCCAGAAGTTCCGGAACGACATAAACTTCCACATTCCGCCCCATGGAGTTTTCATGCATAGAGCGTATCCTGCCTGTGCCCGTCGACGCAAGAAAAAGGGCCCGGCGACGCGCCGGGCCCGAACGGAGAAACGGCATCATGCCGGTCCGTTCATGCTCCCATCATCCAAAGGCGGAAGCGGTGTATCGCATATCCGCCATCCGCGCGCTTTCTACGCGCTTCCGTGCGCGCTTCCTCGATACCCCGTTCAACCTGGCACCGATAGTGCCAATCGAACTGTCCCTGCTCGGTATCCAGTTGCCGCCGCAATCGCGAGAGCCGCAGGAGAGCGCTCGCCGCGTCCGTATCAAGCCCTGCGAGCGCAATGCTTTCGCGGACGCGCCAGCATGCGACGCATGACAGATGGACGGCAATCAGAAAAAGCATGGCGCATACCACGATGACGAGACATGCCATATTCCATAGAAACATGAACGGCCGCATGACACACCCCCCTTCTATCTAATGTGCTATGCGAAACAGGCTTCCATGCTAGCACGATCCGCATCTACTGACAACGAAAAACGCCCCGTTTTAAAACGGGGCGTTTTCCTTCCTAACGGATGGCTTATGCGCGGTGAATATTCTTCGCGCTCAAACCCTTGTCTCCCTCGACGATGTCGAACGAGAGCATGTCGCCGGTCTTAAGATCGTCGAATGCCACGTCGTTTAAGTCATTGGAGTGGAAGAACAGATCCTTCGCCGCACCTTCGTACGTGATGAATCCGAACCCCTTGTCCGTCAATGTCTTTATGCTTCCTGTCATTGATTGCTGTTGATTGTATATAGAACCTAGAAATCCGACTACACTTCCCGCTTCCGTATATAGTATACTACATATCCTTATAAAAAGTCAAATATATCTAGAAAATTAGCGTTATTGCTATGAAATAAGCATTATGGCACTCTTTTACCTGGTGTTTCCCATCGACTGATCCATCACGCACAGGAGAGGAGAGCTATGGCCAACGTCATGTTCATTGGAAAGAAAAATCGCCATAAGGATCCGAATAAGATCCGAGAAACGGCGAAACGGCACATCGACAACCGAAAGGCGAAGAATGGCGATGCGGCCGCGGCGTATCGCGTGAGAGAGCGCAAACGAGCAAGGCAGAAAATCGCACGATGATCGCGTTCGCTTCAAAAAAATCACGGAATCCATCTCAACGCACGGCAGAAATGCCGTGCGTTTTTTTGTAAAACCTCCTATTATTAGGATATGCGCATCAAAGACATCTTTAAACTATCGGCGTTCCCCGTTTTCGTCGCCTCGCTCTGCTGCCTCTCGCCTGTAATTCTCGTATCGTTTGGTCTCGCGAGCGTCTCCTTCGGCGCATCGCTCGCAACGACGCTCTATGGAACTTATAAATGGGCGTTCCGCGCCGTGGGGCTTATATTGCTCGCCGTGAGCCTCGTCGCATATCTCCGCCGGCAAAAGGGCATCTGCACAATCGACGACGCCGTGCGACGGAAGAACGAGATTATAAACCTCATCGCAATCACGCTTGTTATTGGCGTACTCGGCTATATTTTCTTCCTCTACGTCGTCGTGCATTATCTCGGTGTCTTCCTTTCCCTATGGGCTTAGCTGCGAAGTTCGGGATCGCTTTTGCGGCTATCTTCCTCATCGCTTCGGGCGTCTACGGCTTCCGCGCCATGCGCTCGCACCCCACCGAACTCTCGCCCGCATCAGCCCCCCTCGCACAGGAAGTCTCCCCAGCCCCGGAATCATCTCCCGCGCCCGAAACTCTTCCAACCACGAAAGCCGCCCCGATCGTGAAACCTGCGACCACCGCGAATACTCCGCATGGAGAAGCTGTCGCTACTTTCGCCGGCGGATGCTTCTGGTGCACCGAAGCCGACTTTGAGAAGGCTCCCGGCGTCATATCCGTGATTTCGGGATATACGGGAGGAATCGAAAAAAATCCCTCGTACCAACAAGTCTCGTCCGAAACAACCGGCCACCGTGAATCGGTCGAAGTTCATTATGACCCCGCAATTATTTCCTATGACGGCCTCCTCGACTGGTTCTTCCAGCATGCCGTCGACCCTACCGACGCAGGCGGCCAATTCGTCGATCGCGGCCCGTCATACAAGGGCGGGATTTTCTACCGCACTGACGACGAGCGAATGAAAGCCGAAGCCGCAAAACAAGCCCTTACCGCAAGCCATGTCTTCAGCGATAAGGCTATCGTAACGGATATCCTCCCCGCCGGCCCCTTCTATGTGGCCGAAGATTACCATCAGGACTATCATACGAAAAATCCCGTGCGCTACTCGTACTACCGCGGCGGCAGCGGCCGCGAGACCTTCTTTGCGACTTATTGGACTGCGGAGGCAACCGCACGCTATACGGCGCTCCGCCCCAAGCCAACGCGCGAGGGCTTCTGCGGCCCGTGCTTTATAAAACCTTCTCTCGCCGAGCTTAAAGCGAAACTCACGCCGCTCCAATACTCCGTGACGCAGGAAGCGGATACGGAAAAGCCGTTCGACAACCTATATGACAAGGAATATCGCGATGGTATATATGTCGATATTGTCTCCGGCGAACCTCTTTTCTCATCGAAGGATAAGTTCGACTCGGGCACTGGCTGGCCGAGCTTTATAAAGCCTCTCGCGCCGGAAAATATCGTAGAGAAAACCGACTACTATCTCCTCTATCCCCGTACCGAGATCGTAAGCCGCTTAGCAGGTTCGCATCTCGGCCATAAGTTCGATGACGGTCCCGCAGACCGTGGCGGCAAACACTATTGCATGAACTCGGCCGCGCTCCGCTTCATCCCAAAAGAAAATCTCGGCGCTGAAGGATACGAGGAATACGCGAAACTGTTCCAGTAAAAAACCGATAGGTCGCATCCTGCGCCTATCGGCATCTTTTACCCCGTCATCCCCCTTCCCTATGTAAGGAGACCAGTCTTTTCCGCACCCACCTCGCCTGACTGAATCAACCCATCCGCCGATACCGGAAGCGCCGGCGGGTGTTCCATATGACCTCGCATGCGCTTCACAATGGCTTCCACCATGTCGATCGGAAGCGGTTCCGTGCCACCTAGGGAATCCTCCACAACCCGAATTGCCCGAAGCTCCTCGGGCGACAGATCGGGGAAGAAGGCAGCGGCCCGCATAAGCGTCGAATCCTTTGATAATTTCGGCGCTACCTGCTGACCAAGTAAGAATGCGATCGCATCCATGATAAGCCCGTTCTTGCACGCGAGCACGAGGACCTTCACTTCGAACGGCAGTCTCGGACGCAGCTTCTTAAGCCTGTTGTAGAGCGTGACACGGGAAAAACCCAACTCCTTTGCCACCTCCGTCTTGTTCAAATCCCCATGCTTCCTAATATTCAACACCAGATCTTCAAGCGTCATATACCCAACCCGTCCCGAAGGAAATGAGAAATGATCTAACCCTAAAACCATGCATATCATGCCACGTGAATATGATTTATGTCAATAAAATACGGCATTTTCCGATCGGAAAATGCCGCAATAGATGCTTTTCATCCCCTTCTTATCCCCTTATGGGAGGGTATTGGCTTTTCTGCCCGTTCCTCCCTCGCCCGAGATTGCCGGCCGAGACTGCGCGCGAAGCGCCTTCACGACGAATTCTATCGTTTCAGGAGGAAGAGGCTCCTTACCCCCTGCAGCACTTTCAACCTCCCGTAGAGCCTTCAGCTCTTCTGGCGCGAGATCCGAGAATAGGACCGAAGCCCACATGAGCGTCGAGACCTTTCTATCCGATTTCTTTCCGCCCATCAAAAACAGCAGAACCTCCTCTACAAAGCCCTCCCTGCACGCGAACGTGAGTAGCTTCATTTCCCAGGGAATACTACCCCCTTTCTTATTCACCGTCTTCGATAAGGTTGAGCGATCAACCCCAACCTCTTCGGCCACCCTGTTCTGAGCCCAATTCTTCTTCTCCCTGATACGCATTACGAGCTGCGCTATGGTCATCGTTTTAACCCCTTCCCGAAGGGAAATAATGTGAATGATCTAGCCCTCAAATCATGCCTAATATGCCACTAATAATACCTTTGTGTCAATTAATACTCTTTATTTCCGATCGAAAATAAAGAGCAAAAAACGGCGCCTTCCATCTGGAAGACGCCGCAGCCCCATTCGCTTTCCTTTACCCGGCTTCCGATCAGAACGTGATTGAAGTGACGGGAACGAACGGGGCCCGATCAATTTCGTCATTGAACGTCGGGCCCTGCCGGTCGATCCATTTCGTCGGACGACCGCGGTCTCCGATATGGACGCCGGCTCCGGCGCGAGCCGCGCAGCAGCCGCCCGAGCAAACAACGGCTAATGTAATCAGAAGGACACCGAGAATCAGTCGATTCGCTTTCACTTGGAAACTCCTTTTCGAGGAACTCTGCAGCTGCCAGTCCTCCGCGGATTGGCATATCATGATCACTTATATAGTATACCACGTATACTATATATTTGTCAATATAATCCTATAACCACCATCGTCGTATAAAAAACGGCCGCTGGGGAGAACCCCCACCGGCCGGAACGTATTCGTCTCCTTCCCACTTCGCGCGCTTATTCTCCCCATGTCTTCAAGCATGCGATGCTTGCCGAGAAAACTTCGAGCGCGCTCACCTTCGGCAATCGATGAACCTTGAGATATGGGAAAAATCCCGGATTCGTCTCCAGGGCCGAAAACGCCTCGACAACGACCGGAAGCTTTCGCAGCGTTTCATTCCGGGCGACCGTCTGGAAAGCATGCGGCAGGTACATCGCGTCGTCAGAGAGATATCCCCGACTCCGCGCCGACGCGTGAATGAGTCGCGCATTCGCCGCGTTATCCAGCCACGAATTCGTGATCGAATACTCCTCGAATAACTGATGGCAACTATCCAGACCCAATCCGATTGCCGCTTGCGCATTGGCTCTCAGGATGAGCTCCCATGCATCATGCAGCGTATTTGGGCCATCCGTCTCAAAGCGATTCAACGGTTCGAGAATCAACGATACCTGTGTGTCACGGGTAAGATTCATCGCGGCAATCAGAAATCCCACCTGACGCTCTGTATCCGAATCCTTCGGAAATCCCCCGGCATTGCCCAGGCCATGCAGCAAGGACGGGCTGAAGAGGTCGACGTTTGGCGAACCCTCCATCGCGCCCGATATCTCGTTCCCGCACTCAATCGCAAGCTTCAGGGCATCAAGCGCCCCTGCCGCGTCTTCTCCGCACGGACACGTCGGATAGAACGTACACCACAAGAGTCCCGAGCGCGGGATGCCGCACTCGCAGGCAATCTGCGCCAAACGGCGCGCAGCCTTCGCCGTTTTCGGCATCAAGAACTGGGCGTACTCGACGCCCATCTTCGCAAGCGCCGTGAGGTATTCCGCCCACTGCTTCTCATCCGTTTCGGGAATATCGCGGGCAAACACTCCCGCGCCGATCGTCAACTTGCTCATAGAGCCCCCTATTCACATGGAAATGGACCGCATGCCCGCACCTGTTGCGAGCGAATCTACGATATCACGATATACTATTTTTGTCTATTATTCTCGCCTCATCTCTTGCTAATAATCTATTAATATTGTATTATATCGCCGTTCGGGATAAGCATTGGCGCATAGCCGAACCCCCCCGATATCCAGCACCCCTCACCCGCAAAAGGAGACACGCAGTGAACCTGATTTCGCTTCTCGCAGACGGTTTGAAGCTCTTTCACATCTTCGACCTCGTGCTCATCGCGAGCAGCCTTACGGCAGCCGTTTTGGGCGCGATCTTCATCCCCTTATTCCGCAGGCACGGCCAACACTTCAAAGAGCTTCATGCGATGGCATCGAGAACGCTCGTTGAAAGCACGAGCATCATGCTTTTCGGCAAGTTCGGCAAAAAAGTGCAATCCGAATTTCTCGGGAAAACCCTCACGAATATGTTCGGCACGGTTCTTTCCGAGCTTATCACGGCATGGGATGAAACTCATGAAAATGCGATCGTTGTTCCCGACGACGAAGACCAGGCGGCGCATATGCGCTACTTTGCCTCTGCCGAAGCATCGTGCTTCATCCTGCAGAGTCAGGGACTTGGCGTCTATTTCCGCAATATGGAAGTGATCGGCACGAGTCCCGAATATCCCTTCTCCCGAATCCTCGTCGCCGTGGCCTGTCCGAAAGCGGATCGGCTCACGACTCACCGCCATCCTCGCATCATCGCGATCTCGGAAAGCGATCTCATGCGAATCGCCGATGATCCCGACACGCAACCGCAATGGGATACCCAGGACGGATGGACATGGCTCGACGTTCTCCGGGAAATGGCGAAACTCTACCGGACAGGTAAGCAGAACGGTATCGAAGTTCTCGAGCTGCCTAATGCCCATAAGCCGATGAATACCGAACTCGGTTAGCCCTTCGGTTCGAATTTCGAACGCGTATAGACCCCGCCGGGGAAGGAAATCCTTCTCCGGCATTTTTCATAAAAAAATAGCGAGCTTGAAATCCCAGGCCCGCTATCACTCCATATCACCGCTTTTTATACTATACACCCCCACACCCGTAAAGCCCCGGACGCAAGGATGCGAGGACTTACGGATCAGAGACTGCTCGCACGACTGGCTTCTGCATAACGCACTCATTCCGCACGGAAAACCCCCGATGCTCGTAAAATTCCCGGTTATGCGCGCCGCAGGTAAGCATTTCCCTGCTCACCCGCTGCCAATACAGCGACTGTCCTCCAAATTTCTCGGCGATGAATTTCTCCGCCGTTTCGATTACCTGCGTTGAATAGCCACGTCCCTCATGCTCCGCGAACGTTGCGACGTCCTCGATCCACGCGACCTTCGTCCACGCATGCGGAATGATATGGACGCTTGCAACGCTTACGAGCAAGCCAGGCACGGCTTCCGGTTCGAATTCCCCTCGCAGGAAACCCCCGAAAATCCAAAATCCGTTCGGCACGCTTCCCGCGATGAAGCGGACCATGTCATCCACATCGGCTTCGGGCGGCACGTTCTTCGTGACGCGCCTCATGAGCCCTAGATAGCGCGCTGCCACGCTATCCGAACCTTTCGTTTTCATATCCGCCAGAGCTAACTGGCGCACGACCAGAATATCAGCCATGTCTCCCCCTCTCGAGTTTTCAAATGACAAACCTCTACGCCAGCTCCTACCCTACCCCGCCCGCGATATACGCGTCAAACGAAAAGCCCCGCCAAGCGACGGGGCTTTTATTCCGATCAAACTGCGCTTTATCGCACGCGCCGATGACCGTCCATCACAAGGAGGCAGAGGATCGCCGCAACGCCGGGAAACAGTCCCGCGACGATTCCCCCATCCGCCACAGTGAGCGCCGTCGCGCCGACCATGATGATCGCGAGACCGAGCGCCCCATAAAACGTGAGGCCGCGCCATTTCTTCATCCAGCCGGGCACAACGAGCGCTAAAGCTCCTAAAATCTCAGCCGCCCCGATAAAGCGAATGAAGCCGACCGAAAGCGGCACCTGTTTCGCGAGCTCCGCAGCCGGCGCCGCGAGTTTCATGCCCCCCGCGAAGAGAAAGAGCGCCGCGAGAAGTATTTGTATTGTCCACAGTATTCCTTTTTTCATAGTATTTAAAGCATATCATTTTTCTCGTATATAATAGAACGCTCTATGGACATGCCATCATACCTATTGCATACTACCCCGCGTTAGCTCTCCGACAATCTACTCCGACCAGAAAGGAATATTCCATGCCCCAACCCCTTCCCCTTGCCCCCGAAACCGAGCGTATCATGAGCTTCGCGAACGAAGAGGCCCAGCGCCTCGGCCACGAATACATCGGAACCGAACATCTGCTTATGGGACTCACGACGATACTCACGGGCCCCGCTCTCAAAATCATCACGAAGCACGGGCTTACGCTCGCACGCATCCATACCGAAACCATGAAGTGCGTCCAGTGCTTTACCGGAACGGTTACTGTCGACGTGCAATTGCCGCTCACGCCCCGAGCCCAAAAAGCCCTCGTTTATGCGGACGAAGAAGCATATGCCCTCGGGCATATGCATGTCGGCAGCGGGCATATCCTGCTTGGCCTCCTGCGCGAGCAAGAAGGCATCGCGGCCCAGGTTCTCATGAACCTTGGACTTAAGCTCGAGGATGTGCGCGCAGATCTCCTAGCCGATCTTGCGCCGAAAGAAGAGGATCGGGTACTGATCGGCATGCTTGCGATTCCCGATCCGAACGCCTCGCCTACCGATGACTGTCCAGGATCGCCACATGATCATCTCAAAATAATGAAGGCGATGATCGATGCTCCGGGTATCACGGACGAGGCGCTTGTTGAGCGCTTCAAGCTCCTCGTTCAGCAATTGAGAATCATGCATGCCTGCCTTATCGGAGCTCCATAATCGCCCGTTTTTGCGATGATTTTCCAACGCCGTCCGATCTCCTAGATCAGGCGGCGTTTTTCATGCCTAGCGCATCAGCCCCTCTAAGATACCTTCCGGCGTCACCTTGAGAAAAAGCGTAGACCCCACTGACGGATCGGCCGACATCGGCTCGCCTGGCCTCCGCTCCGCATAATGTACCCGCACCTCTCCCGCATCTGCACGTATCTCGGTGGATTGCGGCGCGATCCTATCCCCCACAAAAAAGGCGTTAGTTACTCTCGGCTTTCCGTCTAGAGTCCCGAGCGCCACGACGACGTAGTAAAACAGGCCGGTTCCTCCGCCATCCTGCACAAGTAGGAATGCGCGATCCTCCCGACCGTCATGATTCGCATCGCCCCGCGCCTCGTTTCCGAAATAGCGCGTTGTAACCATCGAAGCGGATCCCGGCGCGGCTTCCGTTTCCGCAACCCCGTTTACGAGCCGTACCATCTCTCCCTCTATCTTATATGCCGCGTTTTTCGGATCGAACGCCGCGGGCATAGGGCCGCCCGCGCGATATGCGCCGAAAACATATGCGAGCGCTCCGAGCGCTACGACGATCTCCAGAATCACCATCCTCGTTTCTCTGTCCATCACCAGGGAATCCTCTCACCCTTGAACCAGAAACCTCCCGTCTCCGGCTCTCCGACGGCGAGCGCGTATATTCCCTCGGCCGCTTCTTCAGGGGACATGCTCGCTTCCGGTCCGCCCATATCCGTGCGCACCCAGCCCGGATGCACCGAGGATACCGTTATGCGTCCTGTAAGCCTACCCGCGAGCGTGCGCGCGTACATATTGAGCGCAGCCTTGGATATCTTATATGCCGGATAATGCCCCGGATAATGGCTCGCGCTGTCGTCGGCCAACTCTAATGAGCCGGCGGTTGAAGAGACGTTCACGATATGCCCGCCCTTCCCTATGAACGGAACCATGCGCTCCGTAAAGTCAGCTGTCCCTATTGTATTTACTTCTAAGGTCTTCCTAAGCTTTTCCGGCACAAGATGCGTCTCTTCCTCGTCCAATAGAACGCCGGCGTTATTCACGAGAATATGTATCTTCTTTCCTAATTTCGCGAGCTCCGCCGCGCACGAAGCGATGCTTTCAGGCGACGACAGATCGAGCCGGAATGCTGCCGCGCAGCCCTCTATCCCCCCGCCGTTTCCCGACAGGTATGTGCCGAATACCGTATGACCTTCCGCGGCGAATTTCCGCGCGAGCGCCCTACCGATACCTTTTCCCGCTCCTGTTATGAGGATGTTCGCCATAATATTGCCATACTACCATATCATATGACGATTCTCCGACCGGCATCGCCCTCAGCATTGCGCATAGGGCCTATAATAAGGTTTATTTTATAGATATGGGCATTTCCCTATTTCCCTTCCGATTACGGCATGCGTTTCCCCTTGCCCGACTCAAACGCGAGATAGAGAGCACCGCATCTCATCTCGTCATATCAAAAAACGAGCGGAACGAAAGCGGCTTCCATATCCTCGCGCGGCTCGCTTTAAGCAGACGCACTATGAACACCTTGATCGCGGCCGACGGAGACGCGCTTATCGGCTACGTATCGCTCGTATTCCCCCGTTTCCGCAAACTCAAAGGAAACGCCTACCTTACGATCGCTCTCAAGGAAGCCTATCGTGGTAAGGGTATCGGCACCCTCCTCATGCGCTCTGCCGAGGATTTCGCGCGGGCACGAGGAATACGGCGCATCGAGCTTGACGTGCTCGCTAAAAATACGGGAGCTATACATCTCTATGAACGCCTCGGTTACGCGATCGAAGGCAGGCGCAGACAAGCGATAAAAGACGAAGATGGCTTCGACGATATGCTTATAATGGCGAAGTTTGTCTGACTGCCGCGAATACAGTTCTCGTGGTCGCGCCTATACAATCGACATACTAAAGAAGCTCACGTATCCGTTCAGGAGTATAACGGAGGCGATGATCACGAGCATCACGAGACCGTTCACGATGAGATCGTGCTTCTGGGCATAACCCTTATATCCCGAAACGAGCGTTTTCACTGCGACTGCGATTATAATCAATACCGCGAGAGCAATGAGCAGTCCGTTCATGCTCCGGCGCGGCGAAGCGCTCGTAAGCGCGAGCGATACACCCTCAACCATACCGCCTACCGGCTCTTTGTTCGCCACGACGGGCGGAGACACCTCCTTATCCACTTCTACAACACTAGGAATGGCTGCGGCTATTTCGTTCTCCGACAGTAGAGAAGGCTCCGAAATAGCGTTTTCCTTATGTTCGACCGGCGCAGACGGCATTGCGCGCGGAGTAACGGAAGGCGCCACGGCAATCTCCCGCTTATTGGCCGGATGACCAAAAAACTCGACCACGAATACCGCCTGTTTTCCCTCATGCATGCCCGTTGCGAGGCCGATGCCGATCTCGGTGAAACTTCCGTTCACGATATTCGCCCGATGCTTAGGCGAAGCCATCCACGCATCCGCGACGTCTTTTGAATCGAAAAAATCAACAGCGAGATTCTCCCCGGCTAAAGAAAACGCGTATCCCGCCTTAGTAAGCCAATACCATGGGGAGATTCCTTCTGGACTCGTATGCGCGAAGTAACCCTTTGCGGCCATATCTTCCGCTTTCATGCGCGCCGCCTTCGCAAGCAGCGCATTGTCCGCAAGGGGCGCGATACCATCGGATGCGCGGCTCGCATTCGCCTCGCTCGCGAGAAACGACGGCAGTATTTCCGCGAACATACTCCCTGGCCCGCCCGTAACGAAAATCCGCGCGAGGAAAAGAGCTTCGCATACGATAAGCAGGGCGATTACCGCTAATAGCGTCTCCGCCCGCAGAAAATGCGGGGCATGGCCATTCTCGCCGTGCGGGATGAAATATTTCTTGAACATCCGCCTCATCCCTTACAGTATCCTATGGCGCTATGGCCTTAGGGAAGAGGCGGCATCGGCAGATTCAGTTCGGGGCAGTGTATCATATTAATCCACCGCAATGTCGTCTTGTACACGCTACCCGTCCCTTCGTTTTGATTAACACCGTACGGAGCCCACGGCATAAGCGTCTGCTCCTTATGCTTTTCCTGGAACATCTTCACTGCCGCGCGCGTCAGGCGGCCATATATACCCGTTACGGAAACACGAAAGCCTTGTTCCGTCAGGAATTGTTGAAGCTTGCGCACTTCAGCAAGGTCATTCCCTCCTCCGAATTGTAAGTAGCCGCTTAATAACGGTCCGCATGAGATCGATGCCCCTAATACCTGTCCCGAAGAAGCGGGTGTCGGAGTAGATGAAGGGCCTCCGCTTACGGTACCGCCCCCGCCTCCGCTCCCACTGCCTCCCGAACCTCCCGAGGACGCAGGAGACGACTCTTCACTTCCCGGAGTTATCGTATACGCAAACGATGCGGTGGCCGAGGAAATGAATTCGCTTTCTCCTTCTCCTCCCCCCGAATACGGGTAACATGCGACGGCTGTTATCGTCTCCGATTGGGAAATGGCTATCGGACCCGCATAGAGAGTCCCTGTCGAACAGGTCGGAACTGATCCGTTTTCCGAATAGCGGATATTCGATGCGCCGGAGGCGGATAGAACTACGGACTGAGACGACGCATATGACCCTGCGGGCGGCGTGGCAGTCGGGGCCGATGCCGGACTCACGACGACATTAAATGAGGACTGCGCCGAATTAGTCGCATCGTCCGTTGCCGTACAGGTGACGGCCGTCGTGCCTATTGCAAACGAGCTACCAGACGCGGGAACGCAGGCGATCGTTACGCTCGCGTCGACTGCGTCAGTCGCTGTCGGATTCGAGAATGTGACAGTTGCCGAAGATCCTCCTGCAATAGCCGTGACGTCCGCATGCGACGCGAGGGAAGGAGCGGTCGTATCCGAAACCGTCACGTTAAATCCCCCGCTCGTCGTATTCATGGCGGAGTCGGTCGCGGAGCAGGATACCGCGGTTGTGCCGATCATAAACGTGCTGCCGGACGCGGGTGCGCATGATACGGACACCGAGCCGTCCACGGCATCGCTCGCACTTGCCGTAAATGCCACCGCCGCTCCCGAGGCGCCAGTCGCTTCTGCTGAAACGCTTACCGGCAGAACAAGAACCGGGCCCTCGGTGTCTTCCACTATCACATTAAATGACGAGGTTCCCGTATTACCGTTCGCATCGGTCGCGGAGCAGGATACCGCGGTTGTGCCGATCGTAAACGTGCTGCCGGACGCGGGTGCGCATGATACGGACACCGAGCCGTCAACCGCGTCCGTCGCCGTCGGTGAGGAATACGAAACGCTAGCGCCGCTACCGCTCGATGCCTCCGCAGTCACGTTTGATGGCGAGGAAAGCGTGGGCGCGGTCGTATCGGAAACAACTATGTTGAAATTCGTCTGTGTCGCCGCATTTCCCGCCGCATCCGCCGCAGAACACGTTACGGCCGTTGTGCCGATCGTAAACGCGCTGCCGGACGCGGGTGCGCATGATGCCGTACCCGCGCCATCGACCGCATCGGACGTACTGGGAGAGACATATGTCACCATCGCGCCGCTTGCGGACGTCGCCTCGGCAGTCGAAGTTGCGTGCGTCGCTATTACGGGCGCTATCGTATCCTGAAATATGATTGCCGTCGCTCCTGTCGTCGTTGCGCTTGTTATAGAAAGCGCTGCGGTTCCCGTACCAGTTGCCGAAAGCGTGCGCGTCACGACGCCCGATACCGTCGTCGTCGATCCGCTTACCGTGCCGAATGAGGTAGTAAGCGCTACCGCCGTCCCATCGGCGACAGTATTACCATATATATCGCCCATGGTTATCGTAAGCGTCGTCATTCCCGGCGCCTCGATAGGCGAAGCTGGACTTGCCACGATCGCCGCCGAAAGCGCTCCCGCAACCTCTGCTAACGTCCCGTAATCCGTCCCGCTCGGATTCGTGAGCGTTGACGTTCCCGACTTCGATATGACTCCTGTCGCGAGAGGCGTTCCGGCTGACGGTCTCACGCGCACATCCTGCCAGGTAAGCGAATTTTTGACGCCGTTGCTTGTCGCGCTTGTTACCGTAAACGTGATCTGCGTCGTGGAAATCGAGGTAATTGCCACGTTCGTGCCACTCGCCACGCCATTTATATTCCTCGAGTCGGCGCCGCTTCCCGACGTACGCGTCACCATGACGGTCGGAGCTGTTCCTGTTGTGTCAAATATAAACCCGCTCGGCACATTTAAAATAATCGATCCCGCGCCGATATCCCCCTGCGATCCTTCAGAGAGAACCGGTCCCGTAAGGGACGTGTACGACGCCCCTACCGTATCCGCCGATATAGCCGATCCGCCTGTTGCAGGCGTTACCGTCACTCCCGATGCGGCGAAAGCCGATGTGGAAAACGCCATGACAACCCCGACTATTGCCAGTGAATATACGAATAGGGTCTGATTTAGAATTCTTTTCATACCCCTACCCTAGTACGCCGCTATGATATTGTCCAATAGCCCTTACTGAGCCCAAATAACGAACGTGAACACCCCTTTTCCGTGCCCTATGTCGCGGTGATACGCGGAACCCCGGCCATCAGATGCTTTTCTAACCTCCTTTCCCCATTCTGCCGGATTATCTAAACCGATCTCCGCTCCGGAAGCCGCGTCTGTCCCGGCAGACAAAATTCCCGATGCGTCATTGTGTCCGTATATAGCCGCAAGCTCTTCAAAATCATGCGTATTTGGAACGAGATTCCCTATTTGCCCTTTCACCGCCCCATCCGGATCATTGGTGTAGTCCATACATGTTCCCAAATTCTGATTATCGAATACTTCATCTTGGTGATCCAATCCGAACGTATGCCCGACTTCCTGGCACATCACGAATTGCCGCCATGCCGGCGTATTATATTTCCCCGTATTAAAATACGTGTTATTGAGCTTTACCGTTCCTTGCGTAATATGACTTCCACTTACCCATACCTGAGCAATTCCCAGCCAGCCGGTATTTCCATACTTGCTGTCACACACCTCAACGCGACCGTTTACAGCACGGCAATTCTTCGGATTCGTCTGACCCGGAACAACAGTCGCATCGAGAACCTCTGACGCGCTCCAATTATCCGCCGCAGTCGCAAGATGAGAACCCCACGCCACAGAGACGTTTTTCCCTACCTTTAGAACGAACGGATTACCCGTACGTGCCCAGTGATATTCGCCCCATGAATGACTGGCATATACAACTGACGCAAATGCGCCAATACATGCCATGGATAGCGCTATCGTATAACACCTCCTTGAAAAAATCGGCTTCATATAATTACGGCACGCGTTAC
This sequence comes from Candidatus Harrisonbacteria bacterium, assembly GCA_023244835.1. Taxonomy (GTDB): domain Bacteria; phylum Patescibacteriota; class Minisyncoccia; order UBA6257; family UBA11618; genus CALRGO01. Next base: position 26,174 of record JAHFLN010000003.1, on the reverse strand, counting down.
TATCATAGTGACGCTTTCCGCACACCCGTCAATATCTCTTGTGGATAACACTCCGAGTCGCGATCAAAGACCTAGTTTTAACTTTACGCCTCCCTGAAGACCCTCACTTCCCTTTGTTTTCCTTCCCGTAGCAGTACCCGTGCCAATACCGGCATCCACATCTATACCTTCACGCACATTAGTTTCGACACCAGTCTTCAATTGCGTATCCGTTACAAGAAATGCTTTTGCTTCCTGCGCAGCTTCGAATGCGGCTTTGAACGCCGCGAACGCATCGGCATAGGCGCCCGCCTCCAATTTCACCGAACCCTCTGCCGCCAGCTTTTCGGCAGCGGCGAGGCGGGCTTCAGCCTCTACACGCGTTTCAGTCGATGCTGATATATGACCCATGAACGCTCTGACTTCCGCAATCTTATTCTTAAACGCTCCACGTTTCCCTTCCGCTGCGGCTTTCGTATCAGTGCCGGCCTCAAGAGACGCCTCCGCGTCTTCCTTTGCCCTCGCTTCAGCGCGCACGTCGGCCTCGGCTCCGACGCGCGCTTCGGCCGCCCTATCCCCCCTCATCCTCACGATTGTGACAAGATTCAGCGCCGAGGATCCCGACACATTACCCTTCGCCGCGATCTCCGCGAGCACCTTCTCATGGCCGCGCAGCGATGCCTCAAAATCCGCATCGAACTTCGCCGCGACAACGCTTCCTTTCTTCTTCATCTTTTCCGACGAAGCAATCTCCCGCGCCCGATCGGCATGCCTCTCGAACCTCGCCGCGACGGCCGCCTCTGCCTGCGCATCGAGTCGATTCCTCATAGCGAGCTGCTCCGCCTCCTCGAGCCTGCGGCTCGCGCGCTCTACCTCCCAGCGCGCATCGGCCTCGGCCGAAAAGGCCAACGCCGCATGAACCTCCTCGTTAATCCCGATTTTCACCGGATACAATATATCTCCCGGTAGCGCGTCCTGCGCCGCGAATGACGTTCCTCCTCCCACCATCAGTACGATTAGAAGCGCAATAGCCATATCTTTGATTATAATTAGTTTCGTTATATTCAACCTTCGCAACAGAAGACGGACCGAGCCCGCTTCCCTTACCGGATTAAGCGTCATAAACGCCCGCAGGTGACGGCGCATGCGGCTTTTTTCCTCCTCGTGAAGCCTATGGTCAGCCTGCCTTGCGGCCGCGAATTTTTCAAAAATATCGTTTTCTTTCATGGTTTCATTTCTTCTTTCCCGTTCCCGGCGCGTATCTTTTTCATCGCCCTATGGATACGCACCGAAATGGCGTTTTCCGATTCCCCGAGAATCGCGCCGATATCTCCCGGCGAGAGATCTTCCATATACCGCATAAAGATCAGCTTCTTATCCGATTCGCCGAGACCGGCGATAAGTCGATCCACGGCCATGCGCGCCTCGAGCGCTCCGGGAACTGCCGCAGCCTGCGCATCGGCCGGCTGAAACAACCCGTCTTCCATCATAACCTCCAGAGAATCCGCTTTCTTTCGGCGATATTCGTCGATTATGAGGTTATGCGCGATGCGGTAGAGAAGCGCCCGGATATTTCCTATAGCCTCCCTGCCCGACGCCATGTATTCCCACGCGCGCATGAACGTATCCTGCACGAGCTCCTTAGCCCTATCGCGATCGGATACCCTGAAATAACAGTGCCGGAAGATAGCATCGGCATACCGATCATACGCCTCAAGGAACGCGCCTTCCGTTCCCGGCGATTGTTTTTCACTGTCAGCCATAGTATGGAGACGTTTTATAATGCTTTTTCTGACCGAAAGCGGGAGACTTCCCACTCCAGACGTAAGATGCTCCCGGCATGAGCGTCATATATGCTAGAAAGGTCGGCTATGTCAATCACCATACTACCACTATGAACACACCACTGAAAAGAATTGCCGCCGGGATCATGGCATCTGTCATGGCCGCCGGCATCGCGTCCGCTAAGCCCGAAAATAAAGGGCGCGAAAAAACAGAAACGAGGCCCTTTGTCACCGCGCAGAGGCCCGTTCCGCAGCCGAATGCCGTATCCGTTCGCATCGGCGAGAATGGAAAGACATTTGTCCGCAGCGCGGATGTCACCGGTATTTCCGGGATGACGATCTATGCCGTGAGCTCGTTAGGCGGCATATCCGTTCCCTGGACCGTCCAAACCGACGCATCTACGAAGCTACGCGCACGGGGGGAAGGCGCGATCCGTATCGGGGACGTGAGAGTAGGCGACCAGATCGATTTCGACGGAACGCTTATCGGAATAAATCCGCTCGCGGTCAAGGCCGCTTCGGCGACCGACCTGTCCCTTGATAGGAAAGACGCGCAGACGACCTTCGAGGGCACCTTGAAAACCGTGGCGAGCACGACCGTGCCGACCACGCTCACCGTCACGATCGGCTCGGTCGATCGCACGGTCATGATCGCCGCCGATACCTCCGTACTAACCCGCTTATGGGCGAAAACCACGCTCGCGCGCTTCGCGATCGGGGATACCGTGAGGATATACGGCGCGATGAACTCCTCCTCGACGATCGACGCGACCGTCGTACGCGACACGAACATCTGGTTCTGATTCCCGCCGGATACATCCGGACAAAGATCGGTTCCCGCGACGTTTAAAACGCTCGAATAAATAGGCCGCGCATACCGCATAAAACCGGACGAAGCCGCCCTATCGAATGATGGGGCGGTTTTCGCGCGACCTTACTTCGCGTTCGTATCCGGCTCGTGGATGCCAAACGTGTTTCCCTCGGTATCCAGAAAATATCCCTGCCACGCCATGCCTGGGATCGCGAACTTAGGCATCGCAACCTTTCCGCCGGACGCTATGACCTTTGATGCCGTCGCTTCGAAATCCGCGACGACTGCGGTACATACGTATCCGTTCGTCCCGCAGCCTTCAGGCGGCGTCTTTCCCGGGCGCGGCATAAGCCCGCCATTAATACCCGGATCCTTACTATCCTTTTCCGCCGTCATAATCATCCAATAGTCATGGTCGCCCCACTTTTCGAACCTCCATCCGAGCACGCTCGCATAGAAAACCATCGCCCGCTCCGGATTTTCCGCCTGTATCTCAAAATGCATTATTCTATTCATAGTCTTTCCATAATACCGCCCCCGTCCGATCTCCATCAAGCCCGTAATCGGCATATACTTACGACATGATATCCGCCATTCGTTTTTTTAAACGTTATACGCTCGTGATTATAGGCACGATCGCCATTATTATCACGGTCGCCACGCTCGAGCTTCATGCCGGCCGCCTGCCGCTCGGCCCGGATGGCATGTTCGGCTGGTGGGAAAGCGACATATGGAGCGGCGAAAACTCCCAACGCGTCCTCGACGCCTATTCCTTTTCCCATATCATCCACGGGGTCATCTTCTACGCATTCCTATGGTTCGTCGCCCGGACAATACCCCTTCGCTACCGTTTCCTTCTTTCCCTCGCGATTGAAGCCGTATGGGAAATCCTCGAAAACTCCCCGCTTATCATCAACCGCTATCGCGAAGCGACGATCGCCCTGGGTTATGCGGGCGACAGCGTTTTAAATTCCCTCGCGGATGTCATGATGGCCGCGATCGGATTCGGCATAGCCCGGCTTTTCACTATTCGCACCAGCATAATCCTCATACTCGTAATGGAAATCGGCTGCCTTATATGGGTGCGGGACAATCTGACATTAAACGTGATTATGCTCGCCTACCCCGTAGAGGCGATTAAAATCTGGCAATCGGCCGGGCACTAACCTCTTTGCTATTCCAACCTTAAGGCGCACACCGCGGAATGGGAGGCGTTATATCATCAAGAAACGGTATCGCGTTATATATGGCTGCAAGAGCTGCTGCATCCCGGCTTAATTCTAAAATCGTATTCTGGATTTCACGCTCGGTCGGAGCGCATGCGGGAACCGGCATACCCCGCTCCCTCATCATTCTTTGCATATCCCGGCAATTACGCAGTTGAACGCACGCCATGATTATTCCGTCGATCTTTCTTTGATATTGACCCCATAAGCTCATTGCCCCGATTGCCCCTCCCACGACTCCGGCCGCGCCCCGCGCAATCCATGGCAAAATAATGCGCAATAAAGCCGCGAGCCTGGCACCAAGCCTCGTGATTGCCGCTCCGGCGGCGGTAAGCGCCGCCATCCACGTAACGGGATTCATGGCCGACCGGTACACCGCCCGCGCATTAGCCGCCGCAGTACGCGCGGCGGTTTCGAGACTCGCGAGCGCCGCGCGCATTGATGCAAGGGCGCTCCGAAGCGGCCTTAAACGCTCAGCCGACGCGCCATTCCTTGTGAGCTCAGCTATCCGTTCTTCCTGATTTATAACCTCCTGCGCCGCCATGAGAGCTCGTTGCTCCGCCGCCTGCGCATCGCGAACAGGCCCTAATGCATCCGTAACCCGCTGCACCGAATCTCTGGCATTCCGAAGGTCCGCCGCATGCCCATTCGCCGCCGCGCGCAGGTCGCGCGCGATGCGCGACAGCTCCGCCTGCTGCGCAGGCGTCGCATTCGGATTCCGAGCGCTTTCTTCCGCATCCCGCGCGGCATTCAAACCGAATTCCCTTGTCGATTCCCATACTCCAATCGCACTATTAAAAACTCTGAGCCGCTCCTGCAAGTTGCGCAACATGTCATCGAACTCATTCGCATGCGCACGTCCCGCGGGCACGCATACGACGGCAAATAACGCTCCGAATACTACTAACGATCGCGTCCATGATGCGTTCATATCGTATATAAACATCATATCATGCCAGCTTGTGCGCATGCGCGCTTATCCACATCCCCATTCCCCGTATGATCAAAAAAAATGCCGCGGGATCGCTCCCGCGGCACCATGACACCAACACACATCCCTCTCGCGCCTATGCGCGCCGGGACAGGCCCATCGCCCGCAGACGCCTCATTATCTGCTCGACACGCTCCGCAACGGTTCCGTGAACCAGGAGCAATTTACCATTCCATTGATGCTCCACGAACGTACGGAGTATCCGATGACGCTCGCGCGCATCCTTCTTCTTCCCCGATCGGGCACGATCCGTCTTGTACGGAATCTCATTCGGATCCTCCGCCATCACGATGAGCTGATAGCGATCGTCGAGCCGCAAGGACTGCCGGAAGAGCTCTCTCACCGCGAGCATGTCCCTTTTCCCCCTCCCCCACATGCGCGCCTGCGCGTAGTACTGGAAAAGCGGGGCGTCGGTTATGAACCCGTGCACCGCGGTCGATCGGAGCTCTTCGCGCTCCTGCTGGAGCCAGAGATAGAACCGGTCGAAGACCGACCGGCATCGGCCGAATTCCCTTTTCAGTTTCCGACTCTCTTCGGGAACGAGATCGACATCGTATCCGAGCTCCTTCAGATGCGCGAACAGGAACGCGGCGGTCGTCGATTTGCCCGTACAGGGGCCGCCCGCGATTGCCACGTTTATCCGCCTCGCCTTCCTTGCTCCCCTCACCCTCTTTACTACTGCTTTGGTTCTCGCCATTCAGTCACCTGCCTTCTCGAAATGGATTGAATTTTCCCGAAATTGCTCCGTACAGCATACGCGAAACCACACGACATTCGCAACGAGGCAGTATAAAAGCCCCGTCACCCATCCCGCAGGACAGGCGAACGGGGCCGCCTTATGCCACAGCGCGTCATATACGTCCGATCTCTACTCGAGAATGTCGAGACGCGACGCATACAGGCCTTTCATGGCTTCGTCGACACGATATAGAAGCATTCCCAGCTTCCGAAACGAATCCTCTCCAAATGCGTTCGGATAGATCGTCCAGCGCGTCGTATTGAATCCGCACCCTTCGGATAACCTGACGAGATTTTCAAATCCGTGACGGCATGCCTTGATGCCCGCGAGGCGCATCGCAAGACATATCTCCGCCCACGCCGCGCGATCGTATTCCTGCGGCTGACCCATGCCCGCTCCTCTATGGTCATAGCTAACCGAGACGATGCCCCGAGCTCCGCATTCGAGTGAAACGCCGGCATACCCCTTGTCTGCCGCTATCATTTTTGCGACTTCCTCGAGAATTATCCGCGGCCCCAACATCCGGAGCATGTCCGGCGTCACTTCGGGCAGGCTCATATGCCACCTCCTTCCTATTTTAGAGAAAGAACGTAAGACCCATGAAACAACTCGGCTATTGTATCCTTTTCGCCTCTATTCCGGCAAGATTCTCGTTCCGCGTGATTTGTTGCCTATTGGGGCCGGATATATACTGTATACGGATCCTTTTCCTCATCACACCCTTGACGGAGACTTCATCGTGGTAATCACCGAAGTCCGCACCACTATTCCGTGGAGCGGCCCCCCGAACCTTCTCGCTTTTTGTTCGATCACGCTCGATAACTGCTTGGCGGTGAATGATCTCCGGATCATCCGGACGCCCCGCGGCATGCATATCGCGATGCCTAACAGGCAATCGGGCAACCACTGCCCGCAGTGCAGGGCGCAGAACCCGTATAATGCGAAGTTCTGCAACCAATGCGCCGCGCCATTTCCGCCCGATCTCCCCGAATGGGACCCGGCACGACGGCACAGAGACGTCGTTCACCCCATCGACCAGGAGACCCGAGACATGATCACTCGGCCCATCCTCGCCGAATACGACCAAGAAGTACGGAGAATTCGCCAAAGGATATAAGCCACCACCAAGTTACGCATCGAAATAAACCTCCGCCGATCCGTCGGCGGGGGTTTTGTTAAATGAAAACCGCCCCGTTGCCGGGGCGGCGCGCATACTCATTTAAGCGCATGCGAGACGTGCTACGAACGCTTCGAATCCTCCTTCAGAGCCTTTTGCCAGTATGCCTCGGTTGAGGGCTTTTTCCAGCCGTTCGGACCCCCGTTCCAAATACGGGCACAATCCTCATCGGTCGGAACATGCCCCAGCCGAGCTTTCGTGGCGTACATCTTCATGTACAAATTAAAGATCTCGGTCGAGATCTCCAGGTTCCCGAGGCACTGTTCGGGCGCATACCGCTTTCCAAACTTTCGATTCACGTCATCGCATGCCGGCTTCCGAATCTGCAAGGGGCCATAGGCCTTGTCTTTCAGATTCTTGTCGCCGATGGCGTTCAGATCTCCACCTGACTCCACCCGCACCAAGCAGGCAATAAGCCTTTTACTTGGACCGGGCGTTGCCTCAGCCCCCGAGAGACTGGCCATACAGGACAGCATCCCGAGCGCAAGGACGAGCACCCATCTTCCTTTCGCCTTCATCAGAACCCCCCACAACCAAAACTGGGTTATTGCGTACCAAAAAGAGAGAAAACTTACTTTCTCTGTCCTATTATTATAATGGCATATTATTATAAAATTGTCAATATATCCTTGTTTTCCCCAGGAATCCCTTCACTCGCCTCGGCCTTATGGTATGATAAAAACTATCACAAAGGTCGGTTTAGTTTAGTACTGTATTAAAACTTCATGAATCCAAAGCAATTCCTCGTTCTCGGCGGCATCGTGCTCGTCCTTGTAGGCGTTCTCGGCTTTTTGGGCGTCATCGGCCCCACTTCCGACAGCCTCTTCGGCGCGGCATGGTACTTCGATAACGCCGAAAACTGGGCACACCTCGTGATCGGCATCGTCGCCCTTCTCGCCGCGTGGGTTTTCCCCGCGAGCGCGCAGAAGCCGCTTGTCGTGATCGTCGGACTTTTCGCCCTATTCGTAGGACTTTATAGCGTTATGGGGCCCGTCACGGAAGGCTCGAACTTCCTTGGCGCACAGCTCCAGAACCCGTCGGACACGATTCTCCACTTCGTCGTCGGTATCTGGGCCTTGTGGGCCGGACTCCGGAAGGCGTAAGGGGTATATATTGTTCGTACACATACAACGCCCCTTCGGGGGCGTTGTATGTTTGTCTTATTCACAATCCATAATCTACTCTTAAGAACTGCGCGTCTCCCCTGTCCTCGACGCTCATGGAGAAATATGGTATTTCATCAGTATCGAACCCGTCGTCGGTAGGGATTCCTGATGCCCGTGAAACGGACAATTTTATAGCTTCCCGCTCAGATCACGATCATCTATCTTGCTAAAAAAGATGCCGTTCGCATACCCTGCAAACGGCATCTGCAACAGATGCGCCTTATTCCATCGCTCAAGCCGGAACATTCATCTCGGCAACGATCATGTAATATTCCTGATCGTTGAACCTGAACGAAACGACCTTTTGCAGCCTATGGTCATACTCCCTGTCTTCGGATGGACTAATAGTGAAAACCTCGCCCTTCCGGCGCACCTCCCCCTGGAAGCAGAGCACGCCCGAAGTCGGATCCTTTCGGAAGCAGCGCGTGTCTTGAGGCAGAGTTATTTCCCTGTGCATGTTCACGCCCCTTTCTATGGCGAATTGGAATGCTTCGCTTACACTACGATAATCCTCGTATTCAGTCAATGCGTATATTACAATCGACGAGAATCTTTCTTCGCCTACTCCGTTTTCTCCGACCATTGAGCAATCTGGCCTGCCTGTATCTCGATGGTGTCAGCCGGCCTCAACCGGCGCACGGCGCTTTTTTCCATAACATCGAAATGTCGCGACCCATCGAGGTCGTTCATAATATCCCAGAGGTCGTACTGCACGGTCAGCCAGGAGTCGTCCCACGAGAGCAGGCTAAACGGCGCCGAATAGCTACGGAGCGTTTTAAGCCCATTGTCTAATACAAAGTATTCGTTGAAGTATGAAAGCGCCAACTCGCGGATGGTCTTATAGACCGGATCCCTGTACCGCAAAACCGCATGATTAGTCTTCGAGATCGCTCCCCATCGCCCCCCCTCCTTGAAGAGGGTTACCACGTGGTCGACATCGCCCCTTCTCTTCGCCACCTTTAAATCGAGAAGCAATGGCCGCTCCCCATGGTACCAGAAAATGGCGGCGGCAAGCATCGCGCCTTCGGCACAATGAGCTTCGCCCGACCGCAGGACCATGAGCGGCGATCGGCACGTTTCGCTCTTTTTCTCGAAGTTAATGGGAAGACTATCGATAAAACATTGCACCTTTCTCGGCGAATCTAACTTCTTGAATACGGAGAATTCATGGCGCATAGCCGCGGGGAACGGACGCATGGAAACCAGTATATCAAAAACCAACTCCGTACTGGACGACACCGAAGCACGTTAACTACGATTAGACTATGGCCGCACGAAACATATCCCCGGGCACGGTTCATGGAGCGCCTGCTGATCTGCAAAAAGCGCTCGTCTCCGCCCGCGCGGCGCATGCGGCATGGGAAGGCATTACTCCGCTCGCGCGCAATGAATGGATCTGCTGGATCGAATCCGCCATAAAACCGGAAACGAGAATCCGTCGCATAACGCGGACGCGCGAGGAACTTATAGACGGCATGCGCCGTCCGTGCTGCTGGGCCGGCTGCATGCACCGCCCGCATAATATGCGCCGTGCGACCCTCCGCGTATAGCCGCTCCGGAACCGTGCTCGTTTTCCATAAAAAAGCCCCGAGATCGAATCTCGGGGCCTCATTTCTGTTTCAGCCTAGTATGTACGCATGAATGCACCGATCGCTAGCGAGCGCTGCTGATCGGACTTCGGCTGTGAGCCAAGGACGCCTGACCGTAAACTTGGCGTCCAGGCATCGGCTCGGGAGATGGCCGCTCGACCGTACTCGCCTTCCGTTCAGGCTCGGTCAAAACCGGAATCTTCGGGCCGCTGCATTGGCGTAAATCAAATTCGCACGCCTGGATCGGGGTTTTTTTCTTGGTCAGCCCGGCTGGCTGGATTTGGACGTGACAGCATCCGTTGGGATGGTACACGAGGTGCGTCGCCATTCCCGCAAATCCGCTCCCTTCATCAGTCACCTGACTCCCGAGGATGTCGAATTGGATCTCTGCCATTTCAAAATCAGCCGGCTTCACCGCCAATCGCTCGGCACATACGCAGATCTTATCAACGGGCCGCCCACTCTCGTCCAATCCCTTCGGCTGGAAGAGATACTGCACATCGCCATTCATATCCAAGAGCCAATGGGTCACCATCCCGGGCAGGTTAGTCGCCTTATCCCGGCATTTAGTACGGAGTTTCACCAGTTTGAACTCTCGCATCGCGATATATTCCTTTCCAAAGATCGAGGATTTCTTCTTGCAAGCGACTCTCGCTCGCCAAGAGCACTATAGTACCTTTATTCTTAATTAATGTCAATATTCCTTGCATTGACATCGGTTAGTAAAAATTAGATACTATTTTTTTGAATCAGCTCCTTACCACACGAAAGGAGGCTTGTATGAGCACGGTCGTGCTGATATCCGGCCCTCGTGGGGCCGGCAAAACAACGTATTGCAAGAAGATAGCCGCGCACTATCCCGATATCCAGCACATGAGCCTGGACGAGACCATGACCCGGATATTCGGCTTTCCCTGGCCGGATACCGACACAGGCGCATGGAGCGTCGCGTACGACGTTATGATGGAAGAGATTAAGACTGCAGTCCTAACGGATTCTTCGGCACTCATCCTCGCCGATATGTGGAATGGGTCCTGCATCGATCGGGAGAAGCTGATTTCGCGATTCCTGAAAATGGGCGCGGATCGGGTTGTCGTCTGGTATTTCATAACTCCTCTCGATACCGCCCGGCATTGGTTCTTGGAGCGCGAATATCAGTATGACGACCGAAGAGCGGCGCATGCCGATGAATGGCGGCGGAAAATGCGGTCGTACGCGCTCGATCACTGCAGATACCACCACAATGCCCATGACCTGCGTGAGAATGCTATCAGCGTTAGACATCCCGACTGGAACGTCTCGTGGGCACCGGTTATTACTGTGCCAGTAGCGATGATCGACCCGACGCAGCTCGTATTACCCGCGATGCCCCTGCCAATCCCCTTTGTATAAGTACCGCATGGTTTCGCCCAGCGGTATTTTTAATATGCGGCCTAATTAGGGATTACCCCTACTTCTCGAAAACAACCTCGAACGGATACATGCCCATCCCGCAACTACCTTGCAGCGTGCCTGATTGTATATTACCAATATCGATATCGGTTGTTCCTGATGACGGCAAGTTCCTGCTTATATCCATACTGGGAATGCGGACCGCCGACGAACAATCGAATGTGCCGCTTGTTTTGATGCGCAGAATCGTCGGCATGCCGGCTTTAGCGATACTTTCTCTCGGTGCGTAGCCCCCTTTCGCCCGTAGCTCGATTATCTGCCTCCCATTCTCGACCGTCACATTATTCCCCGGAATATCAGTAGGCTGTCCCGAGTCGCCCCGAACGGACAGGAGCGCGAGGATCACGAGCGCGGCGGCGGCGATGCTAGATATGATGCTTATTTTCATATGGTGAATATAGGCGGAATGAGACCGATGGCCGCCGCGCTATTTATCAAGTTGAATATGGCGAACGCTATCACGACAAGCCCCGCCGTCTTGAAGAAGATGCCCGCCTGCGATTTTGTATGAATACTGAACGAGCTAAAGCTAATCAGAGCAAGCACGGGTAATGTTCCTACAGCGAATGCGAGCATAGTAAGCCCTCCGCTTACAAAACCTCCTGTTGTAAGCGTATATAATTGCATCGATTGCGTGAAACCGCACGGCAAGAAGAATGTCGCGATGCCGACCAAAAACGGCGTGAGCGTATGATTCAGCTCCGAAACGCCGAACGCATGCCGCGAAATGAATTTTGGCGTCGTGAATTGGAACCGCTTAGCTCCGTGGAATACATCGAGCAGATTAATGCCAAGAATCAGCATCACTGCCCCGATCAGAATATTTATGGCAAACATCGTGATTGGGGCGAGCGTTAACGCTTTGCCGAGCGCCCCGAGAACGCCCCCAAGAATGAAAAAAGACAGTAGCCTTCCGCCATGGAATAAGAGCTGCGGACGCACCGCGTCCCCCTCTTTCGCGAATGTTGCCGACATCGAGAGCACTAAGCCCCCAACGACCGCCATACACGTCGAAAGCGAGGCGATAATACCTACCGCGAATGCGGTGCCGTAGGTCACGCGGGATGCGCTCACCAGATTCACTATGCCTATTTTCTGCAATAACACGAATACCGCGATGAATCCGATCGCGAGCGGAATCGCCACTTTGAAATCCTCCCATTTCTTCTTTCTCATCTGCCGCTCGATGGCAAGCGAATAGCCATACCCCGAAACCACATCCGTCAACTCTTCGGCTATCGCGCCCAACGACTCATCTCCGAAATCACCTTGGATTTCAACCGAATGGGTTTTAAGGCTTGATTGTACCCTGGATATTTTTGGATGCTTCCGCAGCTCGCGCTCGGTCACAAGAACGCATGAATTACAGTGCATCCCATGAACATGAAGCGTGAATGTTTTTGTCATAGGGATTTCGCCTTGAGGCGGAGCGAATTACCGACCACCGATACGCTCGATAACGCCATCGCAAGGCCCGCAATAGCGGGATTTAGGAGCCACCCGAAAAACGGATACAACGCCCCGGCCGCGACCGGAATGCCGACGATGTTGTAAATAAACGCCCAAAATAGATTCTGCTTAATTCCACGCATCGTCATTTTCGATAGATTGACCGCTTGTACCAACTTCGAGATATCCCCGTGAAGCAGAGTTATGCCCGCGCTCTCGATCGCCGCGTCGGTCCCTGTTGCCATCGCGATGCCGATATCGGCCTGCGCGAGAGCGGGCGCATCGTTCACTCCGTCGCCGGCCATCACCACAATCTTCCCTTTTGACTGCAACTCCTTAATTTTCCGTATTTTCTCCTCCGGCAACGCCTCCGCGATCACCTCGTCGATACCGACTTGTTTTCCTATATACTGCGCCGTGTTCTTAGTATCCCCCGTAAGCATGACAACCTGCATACCGAGCGCGTGAAGGCGAGCCACTGCCGCGGCCGCCTCCGGCTTTATGGCGTCTGCGACCATCGCTACGCCCCATACTTTCTCCCTTGTTGCGAGAATCACCGGCGTCTTACCTTCTCTGGTTTCTCTTTCCAACGAATCCGTGTCGAACGAAAGGCCGAGATCTTCTATGATCCTTATATTTCCCGCATAATACTCGGTATTTTCAATCTGCCCGCGCACACCCTTACCCCGTATCGCCTCGAATCCGTCCACAGAGAACAACGCGTTGCCCCCCTCCTTAGCATACGAGAGTATGGCATGGGCAATCGGATGCTCCGATTTTTTCTCGAGCGACGCGAGCAATGAGATAAAGCGCCCTTCGTCGTGCCCTGAATCATTACGTATCGAAACCACCTCCGGCTTCCCCTTGGTAATCGTGCCTGTCTTGTCCATCACGATGACATCGGCCTTATGCAGCGTTTCGAGCGTCGCCGCGTCCTTGATCAGGATTCCCGCGCCCGCGCCCTTGCCTACTCCCACAATGATCGCCGTCGGCGTCGCGAGCCCTAAGGCGCAGGGACAGGCGATCACGAGAACGCCGACGAACGAAGCTAATCCATATGAAAGCGCCTGGGAGAGTCCGAGATATTGGGTTCCGGCACCGAGCCATATGCTCAGCGTAACGACTGATAACGCTAAGACAACCGGAACGAAAATACCGGAGATTTTGTCCGCTAACGCCTGTATGGGCGCGCGACTCCCCTGCGCCTCTTTCACCATTCGTATTATGCCCGCAAGCAGCGTCTCCGCCCCGACCTTCGTCGCCTTGAACGTAAATGATCCGGTGGTATTGATGGTTCCCGCAACAACGATATCTCCTATATCCTTTCCCACAGGAATAGGCTCTCCGGAAATCATCGACTCGTCGACGTATGACGAGCCTTCGACAACAACTCCATCAACAGGGATTTTTCCCGCAGGCCGCACTATGATCATATCGCCTCGGACTACCTGATCCGCAGCAACTTCTATTTCTTTCCCGTTACGGATTACCGTTGCCGTTTTCACCTGGAGATTAAGGAGCTTTTCTATGGCGTCGCCCGTTTTCAGTTTCGATCGCGCTTCGAGATACTTACCGAGCGTGATAAAGGCGATAACGACAATCGTGACGTCATAATAGGTATTTTCGACATTGATAAACGGCCTTAGGGCTTCCTCAAAAGCGGCAATGATAAAACTATACACATACGCCACCGAGGTACCGAGACCAATTAAAGTGTCCATATTTGCCGCACCATGCCGGATAAAGCGGTATAAGCCGAGTAGATAGGGCTTACCCGTAACGAAAAGCGCATATGTCGCCATGAGCGGCAGAAGATGATGGAAAAATTCTTTCCAAACGTACGGAACCTGCGGCACCGTGCCGAATGAAGAAAGGATATCCCACCCCATAACGAAGGCGCTGAAAACGGCGAGGGGCAGCACGGCAATCACCTTCCTCTTCATATCAGCAAGCTCTGCCGCCTTCTCCTTTTTCGACTGGTTCAATCCGAGATGTCCGGCATGCTCCTCTTCAGACATTCCCATCTCTTCAGCCGTAGGAACGATCAGCGAATAGCCGAGTGGCTCGATTTTTTTTGAAATTTCGGCTGAGCTCGTCTTCACGCTGTCAAAATCTATTTTTGCGGATTCCGTTCCATAATTCACTTCGGCCGATACAACGCCCTCCGCTTTTTTTAGCGCGCCTTCGATGATGCTCGCGCATGACGCACAATGCATTCCCTTTATCGTATATGTTTGCATTCTTATTAGCCGATTATGTCCCGTTTCTTTTCCTCAAATTCCTTCTTATCAATCTCGCCTTTCGCGTACCGTTCCTTGAGGACTTCGAGCGCCGATGGATGATGCGCGCCGGAACGATGTCCTCCGCACCCGTGTCCGACCTGCTTAAATATCCACACAAGAACGTATGCGACGACCGCCCACCACGCCACCATAAAAATAAAGCCGCCAAAACCGAACGACCCCATCATACCGTCGTACCCATATGCCCAGTTCATCATAATTTTCTTACGTATGTTTCTATTTACGCTTCAGGCGATACACCTTCAATATCTCCTGCCGCGCCTTGTCCTCTTCACCCTTCTTGATCTGACGTATAACGCATGTACCCAGATGATTCTCCATTATCATATCTTCGATGCCAGACAAGGCCCGCTTCACTGCCGATGTTTGCGTGATAACATCGATGCAGTACGAACCTTTATCGACCATTTCCTGTAACCCGCGCACTTGCCCCTCGACAATCTTCAGACGCCGCGCAATTTTATTTTTCGATATATCGACCATATTCTTATTAATACCCCCTAGGGGTATATTTCGTCAAGCTACGAGCATATCTATATTCCCGATCTATCCGCACACGGACTGATTTAGTTTATTGATTACCTATTTTTACCATCACTCCGTAATACCACGCCGCAAGCGAGGTCGTAATCGGCACGGCGAGCACGAGCGCGAGGCTGCCCACGAGCGTACGTACAATTTCCTCAGCGATAAGCTCTTGATTCAAAACTATCCACCACGGCGCACGCTGGCTCTGTATAATAAGATAGAGAAATATGGGAAGCGATGCGCCCGCATACGCAAGCACGAGCGTATTTACAAGCGACGCGATATGCTCCCTGCCGACCGCCGTGGCACGGCGATATAACTCGCGAAAATCCAAACTCGGATTTGCTTCATGTAATTCATGCACGATTGCGGCCTGTCCCGTTGTCACATCGTCCAAAACACCCATCATGCCAATAACGATACCCGCAAGTAGAAGCCCGCGCAGGCTGAGCGTCGCAACCTTTAGATTCAATAAAAAGCCTTCTTCTGACGCAATACCCATAAGTTCTGTGAAATAAACCGACGCGACCGCCATACCCACCGCAATACCGAGCGTTATGAGCGTGGCGATGAGCGCTATTGTCGTTCGTGCGTTGAACCCGTGCCCGAGATATAGGGAAAAGACGGCTATCAAGCTCGCGCCTATAAAACTGACGAATAGGGCGTTTTGCCCTGCGAGAATCGCGGGGACAATATACAGTAGTAAAACGGCAATACTTGAGATAAGCCCCAGAAAGGAAGTAAGGCCCCGCAATCCGCCGAGTGCGACGACTGCGACGAAAAAGAGCAGTCCGAGACCGAGTAACGCGGGTAAATGATAACGGTCGGATATGAAATACGCATCCCCGCCCTCGAAGTTCGTATTTTTCACGAGGACGACCGTTTCGCCGACGCGCATTTTCTGCCCTGCGTCCGCACCAAGTAAGCCGCGATAATGGGTAATCGTTTTCCCGCCGCCATTCTCATTATGGAGAAAATCGGCTTGTATCGTCTGAATGTAATATGGCGCAGGAGATTCGAGGTGTACTTCTTCGCTTATGTCCGTTATCCGCGCAAATGAAAATGAAGTGGAATCAGACGGCAATGCGCGTATAAAAAATGAATCCGCGCGGCCGGATATGAGAAATACCCCTAAGGCCGCGACCAATGCAATCACCCCATAGAAGACTATCCTAGTGGGACGCATTCCATTTATTGATCTTATTTTCCGTTATGAGATATTCCCTCCGCTTCCATTCGGACATGAAATCCGTATCCGCTAATAAGCCAACTGCTTCCTTGCTCAAATAAAAATCGGGAAGCTTTATTTCATCCGGATACCTCGCCTTATCATTTATATTTATCCGGTTCTTATCCTCCATATAATCCCGCATGAAGCCGAAACGGGCGGTGCATATATATCCCGCAGGCGCGCAGTGCCTCCTGAAATCTCCCATGGTGGCGATCTCGCTACTCGTTCCCTTATACGCCTTGTACTTGTACGTCATCCATATAAGCGGGTTTGGAAACGTCATCTCGTCCGAAACGCGTTCCAAATCAATCCTATACAGCGCGATGATCTCATTCATCCGCTTCAGCATGCCATCCGCCTCTTGCTTCAGCGCATCCTGAACGCCAATACTCCTTTCTTTCGCTATCGCTAAAATCATTCTGAATTTTTCATCCTCAAGCCCCTTGATTTTCGCGCTTAAAAAAACATATTCCCCATATTGCATGATAAGCCGATCTGCCACCTGCCCTGAAAATGCGATTATATCTTTCAGTTCTTGCATAGTCGGAGCATCAACGGCCTGATATTTTCCTTCGTAACGTTCTTGCCGATCATGACCAGCACATCATCATGCCCGCCCGTAACCGGCAGTATCGCATGATTGCTTTTTGTCGCCTGTATCGAGAATCTCTTCCCGGCAGGATCCGTGCATACGCCCTTGATCCTGGTTATTTCCATACCCGAACGCGCGCATGATGACTTGATTTCCGATATCAGCTCTTCCGCGGCAATTTTGACGGTTGGATATATCACTTGGTACAGAATATCTTTCGAGTGGTCCGCGCCGTCACCGGAGAAACAACCCATGTTATCGAGCAAGACCCTGTCCGCCCGCGATTTCGAAACCGACCGAACCATATCCGCGTCAACCGCGCCATATTCCGTCACGAAAACCAACGCATCGGAAACGGTCCCGATGAAATGCTTGAATTCTTCGACTACGTCCGCCGATGCCAAATCAGCCTTATTAAGTATGACTAGGTCCGCCATAACGACATCGAGAGCCTTCTCCTTCATGATAACCCTAAGGTCGTCTTCCAGAATATCTAAAACCAGGATATTACGAACTAGTTCATATTTATCCTCGAACTCGCCTGACAGCATCAGCTGCCTCACCAGTCTGACAGAGCTCGCAACTCCGGTCGTCTCTATGAAAAGGGGTCCGTTGCCCTTCGCGCCCCCAATTTCATGAAGAGCATCGAATAACTCTTGTCCCGAAGAACAACATATGCAGCCCCCTGAAACGCCGAATACTTTCGTTTTTCCCACGATCATATCCTTATCGAAGTTATAGTCGGCATACTCGTTTTCAACCACAACGGCATTGTTAAAAACGCCCGAACCGATAAGCCTGTTCAAAACGGTCGTTTTCCCGCTACCCAGCGAACCGTGTATAAGGTATACGGGAATCTTATCCATGATCAGGAATTCTTGAAAATCACGATTGAGTTTACGACATCGTTCCGCGGCCTCACTTCGATAATTCGCTTGAAACCATCGCATGCCTCCGGCTCAAGAGGACGATATAATAATTCCCTCATACCCCAACTGCTCCGAGCGAGCACATGCGCTCCGCGAAGCGCGTGCTTTTTTATCTTTCCTAATATCCTGCCTTTCATGCCCTTTTCCAATCCCGCTAAGGCAGCGACGATAATGACGTTAAAGCCGCCGTACCCCTCGTATTCAGCCGCATCGGCATTGATAACGGTTATTTTTTTATCCAAACCGAGCGCTTTTACAAGGCGCATTGAAAAATCGCACGCATCGGCATCGATATCCGCCACAGTTACTTTCTGGCCATAATCCCTTGCTAGAAGGATCGCCGTAAGGGGCAACGGACCGCCCCCGGCGAAAAATATCCCATGCTCCTCATGCGCTTCGCATGAGAGCAGGGAAAACCATTCCATCCGCGTAAGCTTTTGGTAATTTTCCATATAAGGAAAATCCTCCATTACCCCTTTCGGATCATCGCTTCGCACTATCTTCTCAGCCCAATATTTCTCTAATTCGTATTCGGCTGTCCCGCAAATGACCTGTAGCTTATCCATCTCCTCCGCAGTAAGCGTATTTTTATCGTCTGGACCTAATGCGAGCCGCACCAATTCGACAAAAAGCCCATTCACCTCTTCCGACGGCGTATAAGTTTTAAGCGCTGTGAGCTTTCCGTATAATTTCCTAATAGGATTTTCCATACCTTTCAAGCGCACTTCGGACATAATCCGTAAAATTCGAGCGAATGCCTCAACGCCTTGAACTTTTTCGTCTTCGCAATCATCTTCTCTTCTGCGGCTAAATCCCCCTCCACCGTCACATCCTCGACTCTTTTGCATTGCGTACAAACGACATGGTGATGATGGCCCGTATCGGCCATTTCATATCTTTTCGCGCCTTCGGTAAATTGAACTTCTTTGACCATATCCCGCCTTATGAGAGTCGCGAGCTGGCGGTATACCGTTGTCTTATTCGGACACGACTTCCTCTTTTTTAAAACATCAAGAATCTCCCCGACAGAAAGCGGAGCGTTCCCCTCAGTTAAGACGGCAATTATGGATGTTCGAGCTTGGGTAGCGCGATATGTATGCGCAACCTCCTTCGATTGATCGGAACTCATGCCCTCCATCTTAATGCAACTTATTTGCATTTGTCAAAAGAACATGAATCGCATAAAAAACTACGCTGTTCTAAAAAATCCTGACTTCACGATAGGATTACGAAAATAATCCTCATCAAACCTACTCGTCCTATTTGGCTCCGCATCGTGGAGGATGTTAAAACTTTTTTCAGGGGAAATACCGAGCATATCTATATTCCTGATCTGTTTCTATAGGGGTAGATTTAGCGTATTGAGTATCTCTTCTCTATTTATATAAACGCTCAAGTAACTTATAGACGTCGGCACGCTTAGCGAGCACATGCACGAGAATCTCTTTCCCATTTTCCTGCACTTCATACACGATCCGATAGGGCACGCCACGCAGATATACATGCCATGAGCGCAGAAAAGAAAACTTTCCACTTAATTGCGCCGCTTGATAAGGCGCTTGTTTTATAACTTCTAACTCCTTGATTAGTAATGGTTGTAAGTTGGGCGGGGTCTTTTTCAACAATCTTAAAGCGTAGGTAGTAAACCGAATCAAATACGGCATTACTTCTTAAGCTCTTTCAATGCTTCTTCCCACGATACGGTATTACCCTCCTTGGCGTCCTTAAGGCTTTGCGCTAAGTGATTGCGCGATTCTTCATCAAGCAAGATTTCCAACGTTGCTTTTTCAGACTCGGTGAGCTTTGGTAATACTGACCTGATTTTTTCAACAGCTTTCGTAGCTTGCTGAAAAGCGGGGCTTACTTTTTGTTTTTCCATATATTAAGGATAGGATATCACACCATACCTGTAAATAAGACGATTTTTTAGATAAAAAATTTCATCCAACGTGGCTCCGCATCGTGGAGGATGTTAGAACTTTTTTTAAGAAAAATACCCAGTATATCTATATTCCTGACTTATCCCCACAGAAGCGGATTTAGTTTATTAATCGCTGCCCCGCTCCCTTTACCCACTACAGTAATTCCTTTAAACGCTCGACGGTCATATCCGCCTCGCGAAGGATGCTTTTTAAAAGCTTTGGGTGCAGGATCGCGCCGGAATGAAATGGAACCGTAGCCCGCAATCCTTTTTCGTTCTTGAAAATCTTATGGCTCCCGCTCTGCCTTGTGCATACAAAACCGACTTTCTCTAAAACCGCTATTATTTCCGAAGCGGTAATACGCGGCAATTCGGGCATATCGCTTATACGGCAACCTCTACCGTAGACAAGCTCACGGACTGTGCCATCGAAACACCCTCCTTATTTTCCAAGCGATCCTGCAAATGAAGCTTGATTGCGTCTTTTATATTAAGCAGCGCCTCTTCATAGCTCTCGCCTTGGCTATAACAACCCTGTAATTCAGGGCAAGAAACGAAAAAACCATCGGAATCCTGCTCGATAATAATCGAAAAGTGATACTTACTCATATGGATATACTATCATAACGACGCTTGATTACACAATAAATTACCCACACCGCTATTCACTATATATCTTGCTCCGGAGGTAGGGATCGAACCTACGACATCCTCGTTAACAGCGAGGCGTTCTACCATTGAACTACTCCGGATTACGCTTTCCATAGTACCCTTCCTCACGCAATAATTCAACTTTCTTTTTCGCGCCGCGGTTGTACTCCCCCGGCTTCCCGTCAGAACGGATCACGCGATGGCACGGTATCGCAGGATCGAAGTTCGTTTTCAAAATAGTCCCAACCGCGCGATATGCCTTCGGCTTACCTGCCAGGACTGCGACCTGCTTATACGTGCGTGCGGAGCCGCGCGGTATCTCCCGCACAACCCGCATCACGTCATCCTTGAATGCCATAGTTATCTTGCATTTATCAGAATACCGTGATATAATACCATCTCTCAGACAGTTCCCGCACTTTTTCGACAAGGAGAATTCGGTGAGATCGATGACAATTCCGCCCCTTGAGGCACTCCTACTAGAGGAGTTGCCGGCAAACGATGATGGCTCAATCGCATGGAATGCCGACGATGCCCGCGCGGCCGAACTGCGACATGCCTACAACCGAGGACTGCCCTCATTCCGAGCGCTGCTTCTCGGCACGCATAGCCGCAGGCGTCTATCGGACGATGAGCGCCATGCCGCCATCCATGCGATCCACCACACGACGGTGGAAACGGACAGTCTCTGCACAACGTGCTGCAGAACCGCCGCGCTGCCTGGCGTGAAACTCTGCAAGCGCGATGCCTTGCAGGCCATCACGAGAACCCAAGCCTGATTGACACCTATGAAGCCGGTCGCTGCCGGATCCCGAAACTCGCATACATCATGCGAGCTAGGGGTCCGGCGGTTTTTTTATTGCCTAATCCCACCCCCCTCTGATACGCTCTATCCATATGGAAACCAAGAACACTAGTTATGCCGTGCCTGCGGCAATTATCATTGCGGGCATCGTGGTCGCGGGAGCGATCGTATGGAGCATCGGGAAATCGAGCGGACCACAACCCGCCTCCGCGGTCGACACAGTAACGGGAAACCTCGATGCAATGGCCCCGGTCGGCCCGAACGACCATATCCGCGGCGCGGCGAAGCCGGCCTTCACGATCGTCGAATATTCGGACACCGAATGCCCCTTCTGCAAGCGGTTCCATATGACGATGCAGGACATTATGAAGAAATATGACGGGAAAGTCGCATGGGTCTATCGCCACTTCCCGATCAAGGAACTACACCAGAAATCCTTCGATGAGGCTAAGGCGACCGAATGCGCGGCGAAGCTCGGCGGCCAAAACGCCTTCTGGCAGTACATCGACGCGGTCTACGCCGCGACGCCCTCGAATGACCAGCTCGATCCCGCGGAACTTGGAAAGATCGCGGCCGGCTTAAAGCTTGATGCGGCACAGTTCGCGGCCTGCCAAGCGAGCACGGATGTTGAGAAAACGATCAACGAGCAGCGAGACAACGCGATCGCGACGGGCGCACAAGGCACCCCGTGGAGCATCCTCGTCGGCCCGGACGGGAAGAAGTACTCTATCAATGGCGCTCAGCCAATCGAGGAAATTACGAAGATGATCGATATAGCGTTAAAGAAATAGATATAACCAAACAATAAAATACCGGCCGTACGGCCGGTATTTTATTTGATCTATATCTCGCAGACGCCCGCCACGCAGGCCGCTTCCTTCGAGCCCTGCGTTTGGTCGTCGCGCTCGTAGCGCACGATCTGCGAGAAGTCTATGTTCGGGAATTGTCCCGCGAGCTCCTTATACTTCGCCTCGTCGATTCCCTCGTACGGCGCCAAGGTGTAAACGTGGTTGTCGCGAGGGAGGAACGAGAGTCCGCCGATCATATCCCAGTTCTTATACAGCCAGTCGGCCGCGATGAGCCACTCGTTCTCACCGACCGAGATCGTTACCGACGGGTTGTGCTCGGTGTAGTTCTCCTTGACCATCTTCCAGTATTCGAGCTGTTCCAAGGCGCTTTGATCATTCCGGTAAATCGAACTTTTCGGCGCGTGCACCGGGAAGTCGAGCACGAAGACCGATGCGTTGTCGACCGACTGCCCCACTTCCGCATGATAGTTGACCTTCTGGTCCTTCATCATCTGGAATAAGCTGTCGTTCGAGCCGATGCGCACGCGGCGAATATAGTGCGGGGCGTGGCGCGGGTGCATGCCGCTTGAGGCGTCCACAAGCTGAGACACGTTTCCTGAGGGCTTCACGCACGTGATCGAGGCCGACGCATTGATACCGAACTTCTTCGCGTACTTCTCGTTCACCCGGATCGCCTCCTCGCGCAGATACGAAAGAACCTTCGGACTCCGCACGGCCGGGCAGTCCCACTGACCCGTAAGCGACACCCCTAAAAGGCGCTCCTCGTCGCAGTTCTTCTTCCATTCCTTACCGATATACTTATAGTCCGTAAGCATGCACTGATAGGTGCCGAGTAATGTCGCAAGGCGGATCTTCCTGATAAGAGACTCCTCCGTATCCTCCCTGCGGCACACCACCTCAGACAAGTTGCAGAATTCTTTCGAGCGTAAGGTTATCTCGCCGCACGGGTTCGTACCCGTCATCGCGAGATGCTTCTTCGACGCGGCGAAACGACGCGCGGGCATCTGGTGCTGGAGGCCGCCGCGGTTGAATATTCCCCGCTCTCCACTACCGCTCCTAGCGAGCGCGAGCCACTCCTCCATAAATTCCACGGCGCTCGGCTTCTCGAGATAGACTGCCGAATTGTTCGCCATCGCGCGCTGGGGCTCCTTTATATAGAAGGCGCCGTCCTTCGCGTGACGAAGATCCTCGTCGTTTAGGTCGGACAAGGAAATAAGCGCGGTGCGGCGTACGCCGCCTACCACAACCACTTCCCCAATCTTGCAGATCACGTCGTGCACGTCGATCGTCGACAGGCGCCGATTCTGTTTCGCGAGCACCTTGTTGCGTATCATTTCCAAAAGCGACTGGAGCGGCGCGGGGCCGGACGCCTTGCCGCCCATAGTGTTCAACCGCGCCCCTTGGGGTCGTACGCGCGAGAAATCGAACTTAATATCCTTGCCGGAAAACCACGATTTCAAGCCGGCCGTTACCGCGTCGCACCAGCCCTCCTTACTGTCAGCGACCACGTGCGTCGGCGAGAACTTGCCCGTTTGCCGCTTGATCTGCGGCAACTGGTGCACGCTCTGGCTTTCGACCGAATATCCCACCCCGCAGCCGGACATGGCAAGGAACATGATCTCCGCAAAGTCCTCGAGCTTCGTGGGGGCCACGAATGAGCAGTTGAACGCCGCCGCGTTGTTCGCGCGCGCCGCCTTGCCCGCGGCCCAGAGGAGCCGCATCGAGGGCATCGATTCCTGGCGCAGTATCCCTTCGCGAATATCGGCGTATTCTCGCGGCGTTATGGCATCTTCCATCCGCTCGCGCATGAAGGACATATAGCGGTCTACCGTCTCGATCCATGTCTCGCGCCGCCCCTCGCTCTCCATCCACCGCGAATAGGTGCGGTAATAGATGAATTCTGAAAGCGGGTTCCTAAAATACTGCTTTGACTCCTTCACGAGCTTCTTCACGTGCTCGGGAACCTCGCGCGCCTCTTCGCGGAGCTTCATACGGTCATAGCGATAGAGGATGTAGGACTTCGCCGTCTTCGCGTAATCGAGAAGGATGAGCTGGGTCTCCACCACGTCCTGGATGTCCTCGATACCCGGCACGCTTTCGGGCGTCCTGCGCCTGAGCATTGCCGAAATGACGGCGTCCGACACCTTTTCCGCCTCTGGCATGCCCCCTTCCCCGCTTTCTATAAGCGCTTTCAGGACGGCGTTCGTTATGCGCGACTGGTCGAACGCGACAACACGGCCGTCGCGCTTCCGAATGAAGGAAAAAATCGCCTTCGGGGAGCGATGTTGGGAGGGTTTGTTGATTGCCATGCCTTGATAGTACACGGGATGGCGCAGGCGACAAATAAAAACTTATCCACAGAAATTTGACAAAGGAAAATATCGCATACCCCCATTTTTTAGGCAAAAAGAAAAGGCTTTCCCGTGTTCCAGGAAAGCCTTTTGCGTCAAGAGAGCCATATACGGCACCATCGCGCCGCATTTGCCCTACAACCTCTTCTCGAAGTGGTGCCAGTCGACGCGGTCCGTCCACCGCCCGCCCCATTCCCACCCGAATTCATCGAACAGCTTCACGAGGAACGAATTCTCAAGAATCGTTCCGGGCCTCGAGACATCCCGCACCGCGCCCGGAGGACTCACGACCCCTGCAGGGCTCACATACGGATTCAAGAGCGGATTGATGTCAATCGCCTGCCCCAGGGCATGCGCCGACACCTTCGTTCCGCCTCCCGTGATCGGACGGTAGTTGAACCCCGAACTGTTATTCAGGGCCATCGACACGTCGTCGCTCCAGCCGATACGCGCATCCGCAACCGGAATCGCGCTCATAACCGGAAACCGCTCCCGCTCGATCGCCGCGAAGACCGTGGAGATATCCAGCGCGAGTCGCCGATCGACGAGGATCCGCCCCTCGTGGAGCAGCCCGTCGAACGAATAATATCGCACGGATACGAGCGCTTGCATATCCAGAATTTCCCCGGGGCATTGGTCACGCGCGGGATTCCCCATAAGAGCCTCGATCCTCCCCATACCGCTATCGAGAATTCTCGACATCGTCACACCTCCGATTCTTTGGAATGCCTGCTGCAGCGCACGCGCGCCACATTTATATATCAATGATCGTAACGCGTATAATATACCCTATTTATATGTAAAATGTCAATATAATACGCTCCGCCTGAAACCTTCTTATTTCTTCTTCTTGCGCTGAAAAGCCGGTATATCCAAAAAGTCGAACCATTTTTTTTCCGCATCCTCCTCCTTCTCTTTTTCCTTTTCTTTTGGCATAGGCTTCGATGACTCACGCTTCGTATTCACTGAAACGACGGGCACTGCGACCTGCTCGCGCGGCGACGCGTCGCGATCTTTTCCCCGCGATTCTTTAAGCGTTTCGGGGCGTGAAAACAAAGGTGATTCGGCAAGCGCGCCGACCTTCTCGCCGAATAGGTTCATCACCGACTGCTCTGACTTCCGAGACAGAGGGCCGCCTTCTCCGAAGGACGTCGCGATCATCGTGACCTTCAGCATGCCCTGGCGAAGTTTCCGATCATGATATGCGCCGAAGATGATCTTCGCCGAGGGATCCGCCGCATCCGTAATTGCCTTCGCCACATCATGAATTTCACTCATCTTTAGGTCGCGACTGCCAGACACCGAGAAAAGCACGCCCCGCGCGCCGTCTATCGCGGTTTCGAGGAGCGGCGAATTCACGGCCTGGGCAACCGCGACCGCCGCGCGATCCTTGCCGCTCGCCGTGCCGATGCCGACGATCGCCGATCCCGCATTCTGCATGATCGCCTTCACGTCGGCAAAGTCCACGTTCACAATACCCGGCATTGTGATGAGCTCCGCAATCCCCAAGACCGCGTTCTTCAGCACCTCGTCGATCGCTTCGAACGCCTTGATGATCGACGTCTCTTTGTTAATTATGGAAAAAATACGGTCGTTCGGGATCACGATCAGCGCGTCAACCTTTTCCTTGATCTTCGCGATCGCGTCTGTCGCGATACGCGAACGCTGGCCGCCCTCGAAGGCGAACGGCT
>JAHFLN010000002.1 GCA_023244835.1 Candidatus Harrisonbacteria bacterium | reverse complement strand
CGAAATTCTTGCGCAGATTGTCCTGCTTCGGCGTAATGGCATGCTTCTTTGCCGGACTCTTCAAGGCGATCCGGGCAGACCAGGCATTCGTCGCGTAAAAGAAAATGCGGCCGGATCTTTTCTGGAAGCGACCGATCGCGGCTTTGGCGGAATAGTACTCATTCAAAGTCTTATGGGCGTCAAGGTGATCAGGAAAGATATCCAAAACAACCGCGATATCAGGGGACATATCCATATCCTGCAGCTGGAAACTCGACAACTCGAGCACGACATAATCGGCTCGTTTCGCCGCGACAAGGCCGTCGATCATCGGCATGCCGATATTGCCTAAAAGAACGGCTTTATACCTGGCGTTCTTGAGCATCTGGAAGATAAGCGTCGAGGTCGTTCCCTTGCCCTTCGAGCCCGTAACGCCGATCACGACCGGCTTCGCACTTTTTCCCCTCTTTCGATGCGCCTCGATCTCCTCGAAAAAGAGTTTTGTTTGGCTCGATACCATAACGCCGGCCTTCACGGCTTTCTGAATTTCAGGAGTGAGATAGGGAATGCCTGGAGAGCGGAAAACGATATCGAAATCGCGGAGATTCTTCAGATATTCCTCGCCTAAAACATGAGGAAGCTTCTGGATTGCAAGTTCCTTTCGCAACGACTCGTTACGATCAAGTACCCATATCTCCGCCTTTTTATAAGAAGGAGACTTCTTTAAAAACGCTAAAAGGGATCTGCCTTCGTCGCCGAAACCGATAATCGCTATTTTCATGGGAGAAATATGGCGCTAGGAGAAGCGGTCGCCCCTCCTATATGTGCCAAGGGTGGGGATCGAACCCACAACCTATGCCTTATGAAAGCACCGCTCTGCCATTGAGCTACCTTGGCGGATATATGGCATCAGCATAGCGAAATGGCCAAGATATGTGAAGAGGTGCTTCAAAAGCATGGGGCGGCATTTATTGAATGCGTGAGGGGAATAATTTGAATTGCATATTATGCAAGAGAGGTATAATAAGGTATTCTGCGATAGTCGCGAATCCGTTGAAAAAGGGAAAAAAGCAATGCGAGAGAGCTATTGCAAATATTTCCTTGAGCGACTGAACGGCCAAGCGTTTTGAGCCCTCTCTCTGCCAACACGAAATGCGCGGCTGTAAAAAACGGATAACAGGAATCAAGTCGAGGCCTAGCTCTTACGGACCAGTCGTCTGGACGGCCTTATGAATGCCGGTTCAGGCACGCATAAGGAGGAATTGACTTTGCCTGGCTATAGTTGGCCCTGCTCGGCAAAGCCGGATCCTGGGGGAGTTGCTTTCAAAAAGCCGCTACTCTCGCGGTAGAACTCGCTGACCGAGAACGGTCTCATGCGCTCCGTAACCATGCGTCACAAGACCATGGTTACGGAGTTTTTCGTACTGAATTTGTTGCGGCGGAAGGAATCGAACCTCCTACCTCCGGATTATGAGCCCGGCGAGCTGCCAATGCTCCACACCGCAGGGCAAGTATCCCACAAAACCGCGATATGAACAAGATATATTGACATATTCATTATTTTACAGTATAATACGATGAGCTCTGGGGACACGCCCCGAAGCCTTGAAAAATGAATGACAGGCACGAAAATGCCTATTTTCCGACACCTCGAAAAGGAGATGGTGACGCTCATGGACACGTTAGAGAGATGGTGGAATGCCGGATGCGCGTTCGCATCGGACATGTTCGAAGATTACGATTGGCGGAAGATCGTCGAAGCGCTCGTTCTTTTGGGCGGACTCGGCTATCTGCTCATCAATGCGCTCCAGTTCAGTTGGCCTATGTTTTGGGGGTGTTTGATCATCACAATGGTCATCATCGCCTGGTTCAACGAATGGGGATCTGAAGCCTGGCGAACCTGGGCTATGCGGGTCTCGACGACTGTGGTGGCTGCCCTCGCGATCTGCGCGGGTATCGGCGCAAGCCGCGTGATCGACCTTACGCCCTATGTGGACGTGACGAATATCACGAATCCCTCCAAACAGTCCGTGGCGAAAGCCGAGGAAAAAAAGGAGGAGAAGAAGCCGGAGCCGAAAAAAGGAAGCCCCGAATGGCTCGAAATGAAATTCGGGCGCATCGAGGAACGCCTCGATGAGCAAGGAAGGCAAATCGATTGCCTGAGCGGGAAGGAAAAGCCGCAAGCGAAAGCGAAGAAAGATGCGGATAATCCAGACACGCTCTTCAACTTCGATGAGCCGGAAAACGTGGCACGGCCCGCGCCAAAAAACAGCGCGAAGCCGAACCCGAAGCAGGAGCCCTTCAAGCGGAGTCTCGCTCCGCCCCCGCCGCCCGAAGGAGAGCTGAAGCTCGATTTCGATCCGCCGGGACTCCCGCCCCTCCCAGGGGATGGAGAGCCTCCGATCCAGAAAATAGATCGGAGCCTGCCCGACGCGCCGAAAAAGGACGCGCCGAAAAGCGCTCCTAAAAACGGCTCGCCGGGAAATCGAGAACCGGTCGCGATTCCGCGAATAGCGGAAAGCGCGAAAAAAGATGCGCCGCAAAACGCATCTCCGGAAAAGCGGGCTTTAATCGGGTACGAATGCACGATGGGACAGATTCACGAAAAAAAGTCCCTATATCAGGATCCGCAGACGGGAGACTTACTCCCGTACCGGGAAGACCTGCATCGCCACCCGGATGGCACCCTGTGCCGCTGTAAGAAGTGGCTGTGGAAGCCGGCAACCAAGTGACGCGCGCACTAGGGATACAAAAAAGCGTGGACGAAGCCGTCCGAGCTCATGCTCGGAGGGCTTCTTTTTTTTAACTTCATCAGATATCCTGAAATCACTATGGATATCGACGCGACGCGGGAAAAAGCGCTCCGGGAACTCGAAACGGCGGATACGGAGGATTCTCTCGCCGCCTGGCACGGCGTATACCTGGGAAGAAAAGGGGAGATAACGATGATTCTCCGCTCGCTCGGGGAAAAATCCCTTAACGAGAAGAAAGATCTCGGTCCCAAAGCGCAATCCCTGAAGCGCGATCTGGAAGCCGCGTATGTACGGAAAGAAAAAAACCTGAAAGGAGCCGCCGACGCGCATCGGCGGATCGACCTTACGATGCCAGGCACGAGGCCTGAGGTGGGTCATTGCCACCCGCTCATGAAGACGATAAGCGATATACGGCGGATATTCGGCAATATGGGATTTGCAACAGTCGAAGGGCCCGAACTCGAAACCGAAACATATAATTTCGACAAGCTCAATTTCCCGAAAAACCATCCGGCCCGCGACATGCAGGACACGCTCTGGGTAAGCGCGCCGAAAGGACTCTTGATGCGCACGCATACCTCGCCCGTGCAAGCTCGATATATGGAAAAGAACTTACCGCCTTTCCAGATCATCGTGCCGGGACGAGTATTCAGGAACGAAGCGACGGATTCCTCGCATGAGGCGAATTTCTACCAATTCGAGGGGCTGATGGTCGGCACAGACGTGAGTCTCGGAAACTTTAAATGGATCATCGGGGAATTCTCGCGGCAATTTTTCGAAAAGGACGTCGACCTCCGGTTCAGGCCGAGCTTTTTCCCGTTCACGGAACCGAGCGTGGAAATAGACATGCGAATCGGAAACGGGCCCTGGCTCGAGATGATGGGCGGCGGCATGGTGCATCCGAACGTCTTCGAAGCGGTCGGCTACGACCCGAAAGGCGTGCAGGGGTTCGCGTTCGGCGGCGGCCTCGACCGTTGGGCAATGGCGAAATACGGCATTCCCGACGTGCGCCTGTTCTACGGTAACGACGCCCGATTCCTCCGGCAATTCTAATCCCGTTAAAAACATCCGAATAATGAACAAGACACTACTGATGAAAAAGAAATCTGAAACGACAATCGATAGTCGTGCAATGCACTCACGGTCGCGTAGCGCGACCTGCTTCTAACGGGATGAAATTCTCATACGCGAAACTGAAAGAGCTCGTTCCGTCCCTTCCGCCCATCGCGGAACTCGCGGAACGCGTCACCCGGCACCTGTTCGAAGTCGAGTCGGCGGAAAACGGGATCATAGACGTAAAAATCCTGCCGAACCGGCATTCCGATGCGGCATGCTACTTCGGTTTCGCGCGGGAAATTGCCGCGATCTCAGATGCGCCCCTCGCCCTGCCAAAGCTGAAAAAACCGAAGGTGGAAGCGAAACGCGCGGTACAGGCGACGATCGCGATGCCGGCGCTCTGTAAGCGCATAATAACCTGCCCGGTACTAAGTGTTGAAAAAAAAGCCTCGCCGGCATGGATGCAAGAAATTCTCAAAGCACACGGCATGCGCCCTATAAGCGCGGTCGTCGATATCACGAACTACGTGACGTTGGAAACCGGCCAGCCGCTCCATGCGTTCGACCTCGACAAGCTTATGGAAGGCGGTCTCACGGTCCGCCAAGCGCGCGAGGGAGAGGCTCTGGAAACCCTCGACGGAGCGAAATTGATTCTCTCGCCGAGCACGCTCGTGATTTCCGACGCCCACTACGCCTTGGACATCGCAGGCGTGAAAGGGGGAAAACGGGCGGAAATTAGCGAAACGACGGAAAACATAGTCCTTACCGCGGCAAACTTCGACGGCGGAATGATATATAAAGCATCGAGACGGGTCGACATCTCGACCGATGCCTCCGTTCGATTCGCGCACGGGCTCGCCCCCGCTCTCGCGGAAACAGGCCTATATCGGGCGCTCGATCTCATAAAAGAGATATGCGGCGGAACGGCAGGAAAAATACAAGATGCCTATCCGAAACCGGAAAAGCCCGCGGCAATAGCATTCGACGCGAAGCGTTTCGCCTCCGTCACCGGGTTCGATGTCGCGGAAAGCGAGTGCTTGAAAATTTTGAAAGGGCTTGGATTTTCCATATCCGGAAAAAAAGCGACGCCTCCGCCCGAACGGACGGATATCGCGCTCTTCGAGGATCTCGCGGAAGAAATAGCCCGATGCATAGGATATGATCGCTTGGAAGCGACAGCTCCGCGCGTCGCGCTTATGCCGACACGCAACGATAAGGGAATAACCTCCGTGGACATAATCCGCACAGCCTGCGTCGGCTTCGGACTTACGGAAGCCGTGAGCCGTTCGTTCGCGAGCGAAGGGGAAATCGCGCTCGAAAACCCCTTAAGCTCGAACGGGGAGTATCTCCGCGCATCGCTCATCCCCGCGCTCAAGTACGCCCTTGATGCGAACCTGCGCTTCGCGGAAAAGGCTGGCTTCTTCGAAATAGGGCATGTATTCCACAAGAAAGCCACTCACGAGCCCAAAGAAAACGTGATGGTAGCAATTGCCTGCGCGGAAAAAGGAGGTGATGCGGAAGAGATATTCCGCAAAGTGCGAGGCATGATCGAACAACTGCTCGAAAAGATGGGGACTCGCAACCCCGACTTCAAAGAAGAGGGGAAAGCGGAAATCAAGGTATATGGCGGCGGCGAAATGCTCGGATGGATCGGGTATGAAACGGGGGCGGCTCCGCGGGCATTCGCGGAATTAGACGTGGAAAAACTGGCGCGCATGGAAAGCGTGACCAGGCAGTTCGAAGCCCTGCCAAAATTCCCGAAGATAACACGGGATATATCGCTCTCAGTCGATCGCTCGATGCGGGTCGGCGAGGCTATGAAGAGTATTGAAGGAGCCGGATCGGCACGCTGCGAAACTGCCGAATTCCTCACGACCTATGAAGGAAAAGGCGTTCCCGAAGGGAAAAAAAGCATGACATTCCGGCTCACGTTCGCGGCGCCCGACCGGACGCTTTCGGACGCCGAAGCGGATGCGGAAATGAAGGCAATGCTCGAGAGGATTGCGAATGATTTTCCGTTTGAAGTACGGTGATTTTTCTGCTATAATAGCCCTATAATCAATGCCCGAAGAAAAGCCCAAAAAAGCGTCATATACCGCGAAAGATATCCAGGTCCTCGAAGGGCTTGACCCGGTGCGCAAGCGCCCAGGCATGTACATCGGCTCGACGGGCGTCGACGGCCTCCATCATCTCGTATGGGAGGTCATGAACAACTCGATCGACGAGGCGATGGCCGGATACGCGAAAAGCGTCGTGATCGAGCTCCTGCCGGACAATATGGTATCGGTCATAGACGACGGGCGGGGCATTCCCGTCGAAATGCACGCGCAGACCGGCGTCTCCGCGCTCGAAACCGTCATGACGAAGCTCCACGCCGGAGGAAAATTCGGCGGCGACTCATACAAGGTGTCGGGCGGCCTCCACGGCGTAGGTGTCTCGGTAGTAAACGCGCTTTCCACGAAATGCGTCGTGCATGTCTCGCGCGATGGCTCCCTCTACACGCAGGAATTCGCGAAAGGCGTGCCGCAATCAAAAATAAAAAAGGTGGGGTCATCCGCTAAGGAGCCGTTCTTCGGAAAGACGGGGACTCGCGTCATGTTCCAGGCAGACCCCTCTATCTTTCCCGTCGTCGAATACGACCTGCATCGCATCATAAGCCGCTTACGCCAGCAGGCATACCTCACGAAAGGAATCCGCATATCGGTCACGGACCTGCGAAACCCGGAAGAACCGCCATCGAGCTACGCCTTCTACTTCGACGGCGGCCTGAAATCTTTCATACGTAACCTGAGCGACGAGGAGCACCCGCTCCAGGAAGAGCATTTTTATGTCGATAAAAACGCGGGACCGATACACGTCGAGGTCGCGTTCGCGTATGCGAACGAGCTCGATGCGCGCGAATTGAGCTTCGCGAACAATATCAATACGCCGGAAGGCGGAACGCACGTTACCGGCTTCCGCTCGGCCCTAACCCGCGTGATCAACGATTACGCCCGCGCGAAGAACGTGGTAAAAACAGCCGATGAGAACCTGACGGGAGACGACGTGCGCGAAGGCCTTATAAGCATAATCTCAGTGAAGCTCCCCGAACCGCAGTTCGAGGGGCAGACCAAAGCGAAGCTCGGTACGACCGAAGCTCGCGCCGCGGTCGAGACCGTGGTCGCCGAAGCGCTGAAAGACTTCCTGGAACAGCACGACGGCGACGCGAAGAAGATCATCACGAAATGCCTCTTGATGGCCAAAGCGCGCAAAGCGGCGAAGGCGGCCAAGGAAACCGTCCTTAGAAAAGGCGCGTTCGAGGGGCTCACGCTTCCGGGAAAGCTCGCGGACTGCTCGAGCCGGCGCGCCGACGAATCGGAACTCTTCATCGTGGAGGGAGATTCGGCAGGCGGTTCGGCGAAGATGGGCCGCGACCGGCGCACGCAGGCAATCCTGCCGCTCAAGGGAAAGATACTGAACGTCGAAAAGGCGCGTATGGAAAAAATACTTCTTTTCGAGGGGATTAAGTTCCTCGTGATAGCGCTCGGCACCGCCATCGCCGAATCGTTCGACATCGCGAAGCTCCGCTACCACAAGATCATCATCATGACGGATGCGGACGTGGACGGCGCGCACATCCGCACGCTCCTCCTCACGCTCTTCTACCGGCACTTCGCACCGCTCATAGAAGGGGGATATATCTATATCGCCCAGCCGCCCCTCTACAAGATCAACAAGGGAAAGGACGTGCGTTACGCGTACAGCGACAATGAGAAGGAGCGGATATTAGGCGTCCTGAAGGATGGGAATGTCCAGCGCTATAAAGGTCTCGGGGAAATGAATCCGGAACAACTCTGGGAAACGACGATGAATCCGGAAAACCGCATCCTCCTCCAGGTCCGCATAGAGGACGCCCAGGAAGCCGACAAGCTGTTCGATATCTTGATGGGATCGGAAGTCGAACCCCGAAAGCACTTCATACAGACCCATGCGCTCTCGGTGAAGAACCTGGACATATAAGGAAAAGTCAGGTATCATATCCCCATGGATCGCCTATCGTCATTCGTAACGGAGTGCCAGCATGAGTTCCAGCGCATAAACTGGCCGACGGCCGCGGAAACCGCGCGCATGACCGTCGTCGTGATCGCGCTCTCGCTCGGCATCGCGGCATTCCTCGGCGCCGCGGATTTCGGCCTCCTCTACGGCCTGAATAATTACATTCTTTAATAGCATGCAGCCCATCACGCAATCAAAAAAGCAGAAAGGGGAAGGGCGTCACTGGTACGCCATCCGCACCTACTCCGGATACGAAGACGCCGTCGTGCGCTACTTAAAGCAGCGCGTGGAGTCGCTCGGAATGGAAGATAAAGTCTTCGAAGTCATCGTGCCGAAGGAGAAAAAGATTAAGATCAAGAACGGCAAGCGTCGCGAGGTTGAGGAGAAGATATATCCCGGCTACGTCTTGGTCGACATGGTATTGACCGATGACTCATGGTACTTGGTGCGCAATACGCCCCGCGTGACGGGATTCGTGGGCGCCGACAGCACCCAGCCGACGCCGCTCTCGAAGGAAGAGATAGACGTGCTGATGGCTCGCATGGGAGACAGCAAAATGAATTTCAAGATAGACGTGGTGCCGGGGGATATGGTAAAGATAACCGACGGCCCGTTCAAGGATTACGAGGCGAAAGTCTCGGAAGTCGACGAGGCGAAGGGAAAAGTGAAGGTTCTCGCGCCTATTTTCGGCAGGGATACTATGATCGAGCTGGATTCTCTCCAGATACAAAAAACCTAAACATATGCCCCGTGCTACAAATTCGATCATCCTGCAAGGCGGGAAGAAAGAATGCGAAGACACTGGTAAAATAAGGTGATACGGGGTATACTAGGATTTCAAGAAATAATCACTAACTAATCGAATTTGTAACACAGGGTATGTCAAAACCGGTAAAAACAGTACTGAAATTGCAGATCGCCGCAGGCGAGGCTAAACCTACCCCTCCGATCGGCCCCGCGCTCGGCCAGCACGGCGTGAACATCGGCGACTTCTGCAAAAAATTCAACGACGCGACGAAAGACATGATAGGAGACATCGTCCCGGCGGAAATAACGATCTACGACGACCGCAGTTTCGACTTCAAGCTGAAGACTCCGCCTGTCGCCGCGCTCTTGAAGAAATACGCCGGGGTCGCGAAAGGGTCGGCCGAAGGAGGGAAGAAGACGGTAGGAACCGTCACGAAAGCTCAGGTGCGCGCGATAGCCGAGCGCAAAATGCCTGACCTGAACGCCTATGACCTGGAAGGCGCGGAACGCATGATCGCCGGAACCGCGAAGAATATGGGGATAGTGATCGGAGAATAAAAAAGATTCGAAGAAAGGATTCCGTCAAGCGACGGATCTTTTTTTTGCACGGGAATGAGCGTACTCTTAGCCCATATGCGGGAAACATATGTGATAGGAGCAGGGCCTGCGGGACTCGCATCGGCGATCGAGCTTTCGAAGGCGGGAGAGAAATTTACGGTCGTGGAAAAGGCGGATATCCCGGGAGGCCTCGCGAAGACATACTCATTCGACGAAGACGGGCTCGTCTTCCGCACGGATAACGGCCCGCACCGGTTCTTCTCGAAAAATCCCTACCTCTACGAATTCATAGGCGAACTTGTAGGCGAACGCTGGATTGAAGTGAAGAGACAGACGCGCCAGCACATCGCCGGAAAATTCTACGACTACCCCATAAAACCCGTGCAAGCGCTCGCGAATATCGGCCCCACGAAAGCCGTGCGAATGATCGCCGATTACTGCGTCGCGCAGGCACGCTACGGCCTCATGAAAAAGCCGATCCGAAATTTCGAGGATCATGTGGTGGCGCACTTCGGCAGGACGCTCGCCGAGTTTAATATGATAAATTACACAGAAAAAATTTGGGGCGTAAAAGCCTCGACGATACATTCGGATTGGGCGACCCAGCGCATCAAGGGGCTCTCGGTGGGATTTCTCATTAAAGCGGCTATGGAGGGCGCCATAGGGTCCTTCCGCACCGCTCCGCTCCGCACGCTCGTGGATAGTTTCTATTACCCCGAATACGGCACGGGACTTATCTATGAAACGATCGCGAAAAAACTCGCGGACGGAGGACATCCCGTGCGATGCGGAACCTACCCGATAAAAATTCGGCATGACGGGAAACGGATCACGGGAATAACCCTGAAGGCAGGGGATAGGACGGAGGAAACGGCCCCCGACCAAATCATCGAATCGATCCCGCCGAAGGAATTCCTGAAGCTGTTAGACCCCGTACCGCCAGAAGCTGTGATGGCCGCCGCGGAAAGAATGCGCTACCGGGACCAGACATACCTCTTCATAACCCTCGACAAGGAACGGGTTACGCACGATCAATGGATCTATTTTCCGGAAAAACAAATCCCCTTCGGCAGGATCAGCGAAATGAAGAATTTCAGCCAGAAAATGAGCCCGCCGGGAAAGACGTCCCTCTTCATCGAATTCTTCTGCTTCGAAGGAGACGCTATATGGAACGCTCCGAAAGAATACCTGCTCGGGCTCGCGATGGGGCACCTGGAACGCCTCGGCTTCTGCAGGCAAGACGAAGTGAGGGAAAGTTATCTGATCCGACAGAAAAAAGTCTATCCGATCTACGACACCGAATACCGCTCGTACCTCGACCCGGTGAAGGAATACCTCGACCGGTTCGAAAATCTCCATTATATAGGGCGGCCAGGACGATTCCGTTACAACAACCAGGATCATTCGCTCGAAATGGGCATCATGGCCGCGCGGAGCGTGATCGAAGGAAAACGGCATGACCTGGAACGCATCGGCGGAGAAGAGGAGTATTTCGAGAAAGGAACGCATGGAAAAGCGTAAGAAATCCCGAATGGACCATGAGAGCATGGATCTCGCAGAGACCAAAAAAATAACGGAAATATACACGGCTGGCTTACCGATAAGGAAGGTGTATTTTTATATGATCTGGCGAAAAACTGCACAGGAAAAGGCGCTATCGTCGAAATCGGATCATGGCAGGGAAAATCAACCGTATATCTCGGCGCCGGATCGCAAGCCGGAAACGGGGTACGAGTCTATGCCGTCGACCCCCACCTCGGCATCCCCCCGCTGAATGATATGAAAACATTCGATATCTTCCGGAGAAATATCGAGACAGCCGGCCTAACCTCGATCGTACGGCCGCTCGTCATGACATCGGAAAAAGCCGCACAGACATTCGACGAGCCGATAGAACTGCTCTTCATCGACGGAAATCACGACCTCGACATGGTCGCGCTCGATTTCAGCTTATGGTTCCCGCGCCTCATTAACGGCGGGACGATCATCTTTCACGATACATGCTCATCGCGCGAAATACTCGCGTGGCCAGGCCCCGTCGCAGTCGCGAAAAAAGAGATATATGGCTCGGCACGATGCAAAAATATCCGCATCGTGGACACCATGACGGCTGCAGAAAAAACGGTGGATGTAGGCAAAGGAAACCGGTTAAGGAATAAGCTCATGCTCGGAAAGAGAGCTATGCGATCCATGATATTCGAAAAAAGGTATGCCTACAGGGAAATTTTCGCGGGCCGCATGCGCCTTTCGGCCCTGTTCCTATATGCAGGACGCGCGATAAAGCGCCGACTCATCGGCTGATCCGCATGCGATTCCTCCACGTTTTCTATTTGTTCCTTTTGGCGGCGACGGTGCGCCTCGCGGTGGTTTTTCCCATACTGCATATCACCACCTTCCCGATCCAAAAATATGATGCGTATATATACGTATTAAAAGCGCTTGAGATTACGAGGGGAAATTGGCTCCCTATCCACACGCACGGCATCGGTCTCCCTGCCTTTCTCGCGCCGTTCCTATATCTATGGGGAGGGCAATCCATATTCGAACATTTCCTGATCGGCGTACTAGTGACCGCGGTAACGGGCGCCGCGATCGTTTTTCCACTCGCATGGCTTTCTTATAAGCTCACTCGGTCGAAGGAGGCGTCTCTCGGGGCCATTATCATGTTCATATTCGCCTTTCCAATCATCATCCCCGACAATCTATTTATATTCACAGAATCGCTCTTCACCCTAATCTTCATCACGAGCCTATGCCTTATATATAAAGGATGCGATAATGCCGCATTCGCATATTCCGCAAGCGCCGTCGCGGGCCTCGGATACTGGGTGCGGCCGAACGGCATCATGATCCTGCCTATACTCGTCGTATCGTTCCTCATATCGTGTAAAGCGGGCCGGTGGCGCGCTCTCGGAACGGCATTTCTCATGATCGCCGTTTTCTTCGCCGTTTCGGGACCCATGCTCTACATGCGCCACGCGCAATTCGGCTCCGCATTCGATTACGGAGAAAATAGCAAATATTTCGTCGAACGATACGTCGACGTATGGGGGGCCGCCCCCTCGGTCTCGATCGGAAACTATCTCGCATCGCACACGGCAGGAGATATATTCAATAGATTTTTCATCGCCGGAACACTCCTCGCGCTCATATATTTCGCC
Source organism: Candidatus Harrisonbacteria bacterium (assembly GCA_023244835.1). Lineage (GTDB taxonomy): Bacteria > Patescibacteriota > Minisyncoccia > UBA6257 > UBA11618 > CALRGO01. The sequence goes on along the minus strand of JAHFLN010000002.1, from coordinate 42,459 downwards.
TATGTTCTCCTTCCAGGAATCTTCTTCTTCCTGTACGGAGTAGTCGTTACGTGGCGCGATCCGCTATGGTTCCCGATATGGACAGGTATTGGCATATGGATCGCGAGCCTTACGCCCATTTTCTATCTCTATTATCTCACGCGGCATCTTTTCCCCATCGCCCCGTTAGGCATCATCATGAGCGCGGCGGGAGTGAAAGCGATGATCGCCAGTCGCCCCGAATCGAAAAAGATGGTTCTCAGTATTTTTGCCGCCTCACAAGCCGTCATACTCTGCGTTTCGATTTCGGTATTCCTCTTCAGCGCGCGACGATTCACGAAAGACGTCTCGCGCGTAACGGCGGACAGCCTCGTATGGGCAAGATGGGCAGCAGCCCACGTGCGGGGCGTGCTCGCGATAGGAAACGGCATGAATATAATGATGCTCCTGCCGGACACGGAGGTCGGAGGCGTCGGCATGCTCGACCTATACGCGCCGAAATCGCGACTGCGCATAACCTATCCGGGAAAATTCGACTCCTTGGAAGAGGCGATGCCCATCATGCGAATGCGAAAAGTGACGCATATAGCCCTAGAAGACGACGTTCAGAACCCGATACCGTTCGTGCCGAACAAGTACCTGAGCATCTATGACGGCGAACGGATACCGCCCTATCTCAAGGAGATATATTCAAATTACGGGACGAATTCCCAGTCGAAAGCGCGTATTTTTTCGATTGACTGGAAAGAGTACGCACGACTACAATAATGACACATGGATAAGTGGCATGGCATAGCGATAACGGCAGGAATAGCCGTAAGCATATCGGTTATTCTTTCGGTCGGTATCGTCCGCCTATGCATCGGAAGCAATATATCTTTCCCGCTATCGATCCGCTCGATCGCGTGTGGTAATAATTTGAATGCGGAACGGGTAGGATTTAAAAGACTGGGGAAAGAAAATCTCTTTATAACAAGCGGGACATACGAATCGAAAGAATATAGCATCGACAAGGGAACCGATGCCGCAAAACTCATAGACGGGGATGAACGGACGCTTGCTGCTCCGGGAAATCGCCGATTGGATTACATACTCACGCTGACCGAGCCGTACCAAATCAGCAAAACGATCATTATCTGGGGGGACTACGGCACTATAAGCAAATACGTGACTCATTGGAAACTCGAAGCAAAAAGAGACGACAATGAATGGACGACTATTGAAGAAGGGAATCTTCCGAAAAGCAGGGAAACTATAGTTAAAGGGAATTACAACGCGTCGGCAGTACGCCTGACGGCAGAATCTCCCGAAGACTGGATTGGCGCATATGAGCTCGAATTGGTAGGACGCCCCCTATAAGCGGATATGAATACCGGCGTCGCCGTCATAGTACCCTTCGCCATCACGTTTCTCCTGCCCGGAATCGCCGCGGCAAGGATATTCGTTCGTGAACGCTCGGCTGATCTCGTTCTTTTTCTCATATATGGCGCGCTGTTCGGTTTCGGATGCCAGATACTCATCGCTATTTCGGCTAATTTTTTTTTATTTCTCTCGGATGATCCGAGGCTGCGCGTAACCATCGCGGCACTAGCCGTACTCGCTCTATTAGCCTGGACATACAGACAGGTGAAACGAAAGGAGAATCTCGTAAAGATAACCGTATCGCCCTATGACGCGATGACGCTCATCGTCACAAGCCTCCTGGGACTGCTCTTGTACGGCGTGATGAAAGATCTCCCGAATCCGTATTTCAATCCGGCAACCGACCAATATTACTGGCTCGCCTACGCAAACCGCTCAGCGCATGCTCCCGGAGCGATCTTTTCATTTTTCTTTAGGGATCCGATTTTTCAGCCGATTTTCTTCATGATCTTAAATCCATACGTCTCCTTCCTGCCGAAAAACCTTGCCGCATACCAATTCTTTATGACCGCATGGCAATATGGCGCATACATGCTTACGGCATGCGCGATGGCACGGCTCGCGTATGAAGCGGTGCCGGTGCGCACATTGGGGATACTCGCCCCGATAGCCTTCTATATGCTCCACTGGTCAAATTACTACATGATATCGACGGATATCGTTCCTCAAAATATAGGGATATTCCTTCTTATCGCGGGGTTCATTCTCCTCGGAAGAAATATCAGCGGCGCGGGAGGAATTGCGTTCATGGTACTTTTTTATTTCACGCATCTGGCGACATTCACGATGTTCGTCTTAAGCGTCGGAACGGCGAAGGTGCTATACGAAGGAACACGGGTGATTGTCGCGCGCATAAGCGGGAAGGCGTACGAAACGCATTGGCATATCTTCGAGAAAATAGCCTTCCTGCCGACATGCATTGTTATAGTCCTATACGGCCTCTATGCCGGAGGCGTCCTTGACTATTATCCCATGGAACTTATCAGCTATGCCGACGAATACGCAAAAAATCTAACCATATGGGATCAGCCATATATCGACAAACCCCAACAAAAGATCATCTGGCTTGCCATTGCGGGCATGGCGCTGATTCCGCTCATGGCATGCTTCGACAAAGAACGCAGACGTCTTCTTCTCGCTCTCGCGTTCGGGTTCGCGTTGCCCTGGCTGTTCCTCATAACGCCTTTCATCGCATACCATGCGTTTTATGCCAGCTGGCAGTCATTCCGTTATTTTCTTGTTATGTATCCAAGCGTGAGCGTGCTCGCTCTCCTGCCAATTGCGGCCGCGATCCTCGCGATACGCCGTTCCGGAGCGGAAAATCTTGCGAGAGGCAGCGCTATATTCGCCATAATGCTAATGCTTCCGATCATGCTTAAGGTAGCGAAAGGGCAGCAAGAATTAGTCGCTCTCGATATGATAACCGGACGAGACGGAGGAGTATATGCCGCAGCACAAAAACAAGCCATCGAAAAGATAAAAAGCGTCAATGACGCCTTCCCGGAGGGAGCGGTAATAAGCTTCGGAAATCCGATTCTCGTGCCATATGCCCAATGGATATTCTCTCCGCGGCCATGGTTTTCCGTAACGGGAGAATGCTCGGCGAAAACATGCGAAACATTCGATATGTTTGCGCACGAGCAAAAAGACATAGAAGACATACCGTCCCCGGGAATAGGGATCATCACGAAAAAGACTCCGGGAGAATTCTCTGCCCGGAATGCGTTCGAAAAAATATTCAAATCCTGGAATGAAACCGATTCGTACATCGTGTACCGATTCCCGCGAAAAAACCCATGAAAAAGGCCCTCCGTTTCATTATGGAGGTGAATGACGCGAGCTTCGCATGGTATAGTGCGGCGGCGGCGTTGCTAGGAAGCATGAATTGGGCGTATCCGGCGCTCATGCGTGAATCAGGAATCAAGCTGCGGACAATCGCCTGGTTTATCGGGATAAGCACGGCATTGAAAATATGCTCGCGGGTAGCCAGAAAGAAAGGGGGGGATGGAGGGATGCGGATAACGATCGCTCGCCTGAAACCAAGCGCGGTATCGATAACCGGATCGATCGTCATCCTATGGGCATTGTTCGCGTATCAGGCTAATACGGAAATCTACAGAACGCTCTCCGGAAGTGGCGTAGCGATGCCTTACGCGGCAGCTCTCTTTTTCATAGTGTATTGGCTCATAATAGCGAGCGTGATACAAGGCATGGATAGCAAGAACGAAACGGGCGTTCCCGACGAAGAAATCAAGGAAATATATCGGAAGAGGACGGAACGGCAAAACGATGTGCGTCTTTCAAAGGAGTTCCCCTTGCGAAAATACGCTCATGAGACGGAATACCGCTCTATCGCGCAATTCATATGCGCGGGAGAAAAAGTTCTGGATGCAGGCTGCGGCGATGGAACATTAGCCATCATGCTCGCGCAAAAAGGAGCACGAGTGACCGCCTGCGACATATCTCCTATAAATATCGCGGCGGGAAAAAAACAGGCTGAAAAGAAAGGACTTGAAGCATATGTGGAGTTTATGACCGCAGACGCAGAATCGCTCCCATTCGCAGATAATTCGTTCGATTGGGTGATCAGCTCGCATGTCCTGGAACACGTTCCTGATTTTGAAAAAGCCCTCGCGGAAATAAGGCGCGTGACGACGAAAAAAGCGATCATCGCCATGCCGACCTGCCTGAACCCGTGCGCCGCTATTGTCCTTGGAGGCGATGCGTTCTGGGATATTTCCCGCTGGAGCCTGACAGCGTGGTTTGTGGGATGCATACGGATAATCCTCAACTTAGGAGGAGAAGGGGTCAACGAAGGATATTCGGGAGACAGCCGTCTTCCCCATATATGGCGGTATCCGTGGGTTATGCGGCGAAAGCTGAAAAACGGTGGGTTCCGCATCGTTTCATTCCAGGCATCAAGCCTGTGCCTTCCGTATTTCAAAAGGCTTATTCCGCTCATGCGAAAGCTCGAACGGTTTAAAGCATCGCCCGTTATTAAAAATTTCGGCTATGGATCCATTGCGGTGGTTGAAAAATAAGATAATCGCACCCACGGGCGTGGATTATGGATATTTTTTGCGCCATGGCAGCGCAACGCTGCTCCAGAACGCCGGAGCGCTTGCATTTGCCATCGCGGCATCCATCCTCCTCATCGCCAAACTGCCAGTTGCCGTATATGGCAACTACGCATACATCATGGCGCTCATCGGAATATGCGGCGCATGCACATTGAGCGGCATGAATACGGCAGTTGCCCAGGCAGCCGCGTGCGGGCGGGAAAAAGCGCTCGATATAGCCGTTCGCATCCAGACCCGATGGTGCGCCGCATTATCCCTCCCATTCGGCGCATACGCCCTATATCTATACGATACGGGCGTTGACGGATCATTTATCGGGGCCCTTGTCATTGCCGGAGGAGCATTCCTCATAACGACGACCTTGAGTCCGGCAAGCGCATTCCTCTTCGGCAAGAAAGAATTCAAGCGACTCGCATTCTACGGAATCGCCTTTAACGGAATGACGCTCATACTGCTCGCGATCGTGACATCACGCACCGACAGTCTCATAGCCGTCATGTGCGCATACGGTTTCAGCTCGGTATCCAGCGCCCTATATCTCTATATCCGGGCCCGCGCGCTATATGCGCGAAAAATTATCAACACCCCCGAAAAGGACGACGGCTCCCTCTTCCGCTTCAGCGGACACTTAAGCATCATTAATGCATTCTCGATACTGGCCGAGCATGCCGACAAGATAATACTATTCCATTTCCTAGGCCCCGTTCAGTTGGCGATATATTCGATCGCCTCGCATATCATGGATGCGGGAAAGGCAGCCATACGGTCAGTGATCAGCGTATCGTTGCCGAAGCTGAGCATGACTGCTATGACGGACATACGGCGAGGTATGATGGGACGCGTGATATGGGGAATGGGCGCCGGAATCATCGTATGCGTGGCATACTGGATAATAATCCCGCCCATGATCAAGGGGATATTTCCAGAGTACCGCCCCGCGATCGCCTACGCCCAATTACTCGGCATCAGCTTCATTTTCATAATTCCGATAACGCATATCGCATATGTCTTTCATTCGCAAAAGATGATGGTAATGCTATATGTGAACGGCATCCTGCCGAATATGATGCGCATACTCTGCTATATGGGAGCGGCGGCATACTGGGGCATCGAAGGCATCGTGATTTCGCGCATCGTGCTGTACGCGTTCACGCTCTGCGTCAACAGCATTTCGATTTTTGCGGAAAAAAACGGGCAACGGCCTATCTCGCGGAACGGATCTTGATAGCCTCGCAAGAATAGCCCAATGTGAAATCGCGACGAAGATCGAAACGGTCCAAGTAAAAACAAAGGGCGCAAAACGGGATGACGGCATAGGAAAATATCGCATGAAGCGGTACGAGTATGAAAGTTGTCGCCGACCATCGGATCGAATGCTTATGATTGGTGAAAATATATTGGTGAAATATATAATCGGGAATTCCCCTCAAAAGCCTTCCGAGAAGCCAGAATGCCCCCCCGCAGGGAGAAATCGAAACGACAGAAAAGCCTGCGCGCTCCAACGAGGCGCGTAATCCATGAAGGGTATTCGTTGAAGATCCCGCGACAAGAAAGAGAGATCCGCCGATTGCGAGCGCTTCGGCAAAAGCCTCGGCAGATTCCTGGAGAAAAGCGTGGTCCCATGACTCGAAAAAGACGATAAGGCCATACGAAGCCTTCCTTTTACCCGCGTCATGTACGCTAGGAGTCCAGACGGATGCATTGTCCATGGAAAGCAGTGGGGAGATGCTAGACTTCATGCCGGCTCCGACGGCGAGGATCGGAAGGCCTGAGACCGTTCCATGGGCACGGGCCCGTTGAACCATGCGATCCGAAGAATACAGCGAGCCGTCGAAACGATCAGCGAAAAATGCGGGGATTCGAACGCTGAAGAACTGGAAAATCTTGCCCGCTCTCACTATGCGATTTCGAAAAACCGCAGCTTTCGAAGAGATTTTCGCGGCAGGAGGGCAAAAAGACGAGGAAAAGAGAGAGCGGTTCGTTTCGGCGATTATATTCACGAAAAGACGGGGATACGGAGTGATGCCGCGCACGGAGACGGCATGGAAGGCTGAAGGGGAATTCGCAAAAAAAACGCATGTATTATTCCGATAGGGAACGACTGCGGCAGGAACCGAATGGGACGATGGCCCATACAACTCCAAATCGGCCCCGGAAGAATCATCCTCTTTCGGACGAAGGTAGAACAGGCCCACGAATAGCTTGTTAGAGCTGTCTAAATGGATGGATCGCACGGACGAAGGGGATCGCGCTACGGGCGTATTGGCGCAAATTTGAACGTCGATCAGGACATCCGCGTCATCAAACGTATCCCGGTACCGAAGGCCGACGCGCGATCCGCGGAATTCATCCAATCCTAATACGCGGATTACGCGATCGAAGAAATCCTGAGTGGCATGGAAGGCGATAAAATCGCGCCAGAGGGGACTAATGCGCGTATCCCGCATCGCATGCCATGCCGGGTAGCTCAGCCGCTCATTGCTGCCATATGCCGTCCCTCCGCTCAAGAGGAGTAAGGAGGGGAATTCGCTGATGAGGCGGCTACAAAAGCCGTCATCAAGGGCGTCATCGATGCGGAGATGGGGAAACGGATAAATAGCGATGTCCGAAGGACCGGCCTTCTCAAGGATATTCATGCCCTATTTCCAATCATAATCATCTTTTTGACGCGGCGGAAATCGGATAGAGTATCGACGCCGATATTCGGAAAATCTCCTGCCGCGACTTGAATCGCATGTCCATGCTCCAAAACGCGCAACTGTTCGAGGCTCTCGGCGATTTCCAAAGAAGTCTGAGGTAGTCGGATATAATCGAAAAGGAACGGCAAGCGGAATGCATAAAGGCCGATATGGCGGAGATAAGCGCTGTACGGGACGCGAGGATGGGGAATGCGCGAGCGGGAAAAATACAATGCGCGGCCGCGAGTATCGCACACGACCTTGACGATGGAATCCTTGCGTGACTCCTCAAAAGAAAGGGGAGATGCGACCGTGGCCATGGAAACATCGGGGTTGGCCAGAAGGGACGCGACGCAGGCATCAATTGCCCGAGGAGGCATGAGCGGCTCATCTCCCTGGATATTCACGACGATGTCCGGAATGAAGCCGTTGAATGCGCGCGCCGCCTCGGCAACGCGGTCGCTGCCGGTCAGACAGGCGGAACTCGTCATGACCGGCTCCGCGCCAAACGCCTTCACGGCACGGTATATCTCCCTCGAATCGGTGGCTATCAATATGCGATCCAATTGGGAGGCTTGCCGTGCCTGTCGCCACGTATAATACAAAAGCGGTTTCCCATCGATAGGAAGGAGGAGCTTTTCAAGAAGACGAGTGGAGCGAAGCCGGGCCGGAATTACGCCTAAGACTTTTTTCATGTAGGCATGATAGCAGAAAGGGCATCGTTAAAGGATGCCTGGCATCGGAAAGCCTCCCGGCGGGCGCACACGACGCCCCATGGAGTCCGCGCGACACGGGACGCATCCGAGGAAAGGGTAGATAGGCATACCGCCTCCGCAAAGCCTCCGAGAACCAGATCCGAAGCCTGCGTGACGCTTGTCTCAAGGACGCCTACGGGCCGCCCGCACGCAGCCGCCTCGTATAAAAAGGTTGAATATGCTCCTAAGACGGCGTCGACGCGCGACCAGTCGTCCGGAGAAATATCAAAACGGCATTCGAAACGGGAAGCGGATTTGAAATGCCGGATAAATGATGGCGTGGGCCTTCCGCGCCGCAGCTTGTATATGACGCGGGTATCCGGCATAGCGAGGATGCGAGCTATGAAATCGAGGATTTCTGCTTCAGGAAGGATATCTTCATGGGGAATGAGAAAAGACATGACGCCGTCATCGATAGGAGGAGCGAGCAGTGCATCCGTATCCGTTCCGATGGACGGCTTCCCGCTTATGCGTATGCGGTCCGCATGCAGCGCCGCAGGAGGACTTATGCGCATGAGAGCGAACCGCCAATACTCGCTCCAGACGAATACCGCATCGGGAAATGGGCACGCAGCGGGATCAATGCCGTACTGCGCCCAGCCGGGCATGAAAGGATTGAAGCGGCCGTGCTGGAAGGCATAAAAGGGAATACCGCATTCGCGGGCGGCGATCATGAGCGGATAATAATAACGGGTATCATCGATCGCTAAAATAGTCCGCGCACCGGTAAGCCAGAGCACGCGCCGTATGAAAGCGATCGACCGGGGACGGGATGCGGCGACATTCAGGCGATCGGAAACGAGACGATCGAATTCCGGTCGGGACGCCCGGCCGGTACTACTGGCATAAGCAATGCCGAGATAAAATGCCGCCCGCCTGCGCCGCAGGAAATTGGCGAAAAAAGAACGGCTGAACGTGGTATGTAATATCTCCCCATAACCGATTTTCCGTTCGTGCAAGAACCGATAGATGCGGGCGATGCGCGCATCGCCCGCATAGGGAGAATCGACGAGATCGATTCCGTATATGAAAATACGGGATTTCGAAACGCGCATACGAATGATAAGCCAGGTTAAAGAAACGCATGCGACACAGCGCGCGCAAAAAAGAGCGGCCGTCGAGCCTATTCTTTTTTTTACCGACGCGCGACCCGTCTGCTCCCATAAGAGCTGCTGCTCGCAAGACCATAGTGAAATGCCATGATACTCCAAACTACCGCGCAAGACGGCGTCCTCCTGAATACGACGATTGACCGATTGTAATTCGGAGAGGCGGTTTAAGATTGGTTTTATACATTCCATGGCTTAGAATGCCATCATGCGAATACGAGGCATATATGATATGTTTTCCGGATCAGTATGCGGAAGACAGGCGTTTTTCCTATCTCAATTCAAAGCGGGAAATATCCTGGATATAGGAAATATAGGAGGGATAGGAGGGGAGGGTGCTTCGAACTCATTTTACCTCGCCCTGTCGGAAAAACTAAATCCCGGAAGCACCCTGTATGGATTCGACCTGTATGACCCGCCTGAACGATGCGCGATGCTGTATCCGCATCAGAAAAAAGGAAATATTGAAGATGGGCTGCCATATAATGATGGTTTTTTCGATACGGTATACATGGGACAGGTAATCGAGCATCTGAGAAACCCGGGATATGCGTTACGGGAAATATCAAGGGTATTGAAAACGGACGGCATCCTGATTATCGATACGCCGAATGCCTATCATTGGAGAAAGATTTTCATATTCCTTTTTTTGAGAAAAGAAGATCTAGGGGATCCTACGCACCAATTCCTTTTTACGCCGGCCTCGTTCATTTCTTTGGTGGAAAAAGGAGGCTTCCGTATAAAAAAACTTTCGGAAAAAGACGCTTCTTATACCCGTTATCTTCCTTCGGTCATACGAAAGGGATTAGGCACGAGCCTTTTGATATCGGCGACGAAGCCGGACCATGCGGACCAAAAAACCTAATAGCCAATCTTCATAGAAAGATCCTCGTAAAGGACAAGTAATCGATCCGCATAGTTCCCCCACGTCCATGCGGAGGCCTGCGCGCGGCCGGCATCCCCGAGCTTTGCAGCAAACGGCGCGTCGGAAAGGATACGGCGCAAGGCGCGGGCCATGGCCGGCGCGTCATTCTCGGGAACGAGCGATCCGGTAACGCCGTCGTCTATCGCCTCGGGAACGCCGCCGGAAGCGGTTCCTATGACAGGCTTGCCATAGAGCCCAGCCTCGCGATACACGAGTCCGTATCCCTCGAAATGATCCCCGAAGGATCGGGGCGCGGCGAGAAAGGCGGTGCATCGCGAATAAAGAGCGCCGAGCTCCGCAGAAGATACGCGAGAAAAGACGGTGTGGTCCGAAGCCGAGGCCGGAACGCCCCCCACGGCAATGAGATGGATATCGGGAAAGTCAGGAAGGATGGCCGAGCATGCCGCGCGGACGACATCGAATCCCTTCCGGCCGCCGATGCGGGGAGAGCTGACGGTGAGAATATAGCGCTTGCCTCGCGGAATCTTCTCGAGAATCGAGAAGTCCTCCCGACCCTCGGGAACGGGGCGTTCAACGGGAAGATATATGACATCGATAGGACGTTCGTATCCTGCGGCGGACATCATGCGCCTTTTGGTATATTCGCTGATCGCCACTATCCGATCGGCACGGAGATAGGCAGATATGAAGAAATGCTTGTCGGGAAAGCGGTGGAACGGCGCGACGGAATACGTCCCTATCGCGTTCATGACGAACGGCAGTCCGTAGGAACGGGCGAAACGATAGGCAAGAACGGCATAAGGAAAATCGACAAGCGAATGAACCAAGGAATGGGGAGGAGGGGTATATGACGCGGGACGCCATAACCGCAAAGCGGCGAAAAGCGCCGCAGGTCCACCGAATGCAAGCGGAAGGTCGGGTAAGACGGGCTTGATGCACGAAATAAAAGGAACGTTGGGAATCCGGGCGCTTTTCGGCAAAAGAAGCACGAAAGGGGTGCGTCGTTCCCATAGGGCACGAACATAGTTATGGGTGAGCGTTCCCCAACCGTTCACGGGATCAACGGAAATGCTGATAAGAACGATCATATAGATGAATTAGGAATCATCATGCGCGCCATGAAATGAGAAATTGCTATGGCACGGGCATCCCACGTATGACGCAGAACGGCATTTCGCGCTGCCCTACCAAGCCTTTCACGGAGCAATGGATCAAGAATAAGTCGCATAGAGACATGAGCGAGTCCGGAAGGATCGCTCGCAGGCGCGAAAATAGCGGTGCGCTCGTCTAATATATCCCGCAAGGAAGGAAGATCGGAGGCAATGATCGGTCTCCCCGATGCCATATATTCAAAAAGCTTGAGAGGTGATGTATACCATGAAGAAAAGGGCGTTTTTGGTAAAGGAATGGCAAGAATATCGCATGCCATGATCCATAGGGGAACATCGGCACGAGGAACATGCCCTGCAAATACGACGGAATCAAAAACGCCTAATGCCCGAGCAAGGGCCTGATATCGCGCGAGAGCGGAAGGCGGCCCCCCCACGATAACAAGCACGATGTCGCGTCGCCATGATCGCAGCAAAGCAAAAGCCGCGAGTAGGTCGGAAACGCCCTTTTCCTTTTTTCCATGCAAAGAAAGCCGGCCGACATAGCCGATCGCGATATGATCCGAAAAAATGCCTAAACGCCGCCGCGCTTCAGAGACTGAAGAGGGGTCTAAAAAAAGACGCATATCGACAGCATCGGGAGCGACAAGGATCCTGCCGGGAGGAACCCCGTACGCAAGGACGATATCCCTAAGAGAGCTCGTAAGAACAACGATACCGGCTACACGAGCGTATAGTCTCGGAGTGAGACGCTGGAGACGCGTAATTTCGTGCACCTCCCATATAAGATTCCGACGGGCGCGGAAAAGCCATGCGACTTCCCATGCGCGGGTATAGAGGATATCGCCCTCATGCATATGAACGGTGACGAATTTTCGGAGCGCCGAAAGGAATCCTTGCATGAGAATGGCATATGCGAGAAGAGAAAGGTGGAATCGACGGACGATGCTATTTTGGAAGGCATCGGTGACGTGTACGTAATGGACAGTGAACGTGCGCGGAATGCCGTAGTATTCGAATAGATCGCGATCTATAAGGTTATTCCTTCGCGGCACGACAAGATGAACCTCGATGCCGCACGCGCTCCAAGCCTCGCACATCTTCGCGATCTGATAGCCGTGGGCCTTGTCGGTAGGCATGCGCGCGGGCGCGATGTAAAAAAGGCGCCTGGTCATACGAAAATATTCTTTTCGAATGCGTGCGCCCATGCCTGGAATGAAAGTATCTTCCAGAGGATCTGCAAAGCGTATTCATCGCGGGAGACATGGCGATCGAGAAGCGTTCGGACGGCGTCCCACTTGAAGAGATGGGCCGTTGCCGGACAATACGACGCGGAAAAAAGCTCATTCGCATAAGCATGCAATCCCGGCCGACGCAGCCATTTCGCCCCCGGAGAAATCCAGCCGCGCTTCGGCTGATTGAGAACGTAATCAGGCACGCGTCCGCGAAACGCGCCGCGCATGATGCTCTTGGTTGTGAAAATATCAACCTTATAAGAAAGGGGGGTTCGTCGGGAAACGGCGATGACAGAAGCGGAAAGGAAGGGAACGCGGGCCTCGATCCCGTATGCCATCGTCGTTCTGTCCGTCCGAAGGAGGGATTCGTCGACGAGCCAAGTCTCTCGATCTATATCCATGAAAGCAGATTCGAATAAGGAGCCGCGAGCGCGCTCCCATAATACCCCGAAAAGGCGCCTGTGCTCGTCGGTCAGAAAATCGTCTGTAAGGACAGATGCAAGACGAGCATCCTTTTCCCACATGAAGAGGCCAAAACGGTCGAGAAACGGCTCGGTCTCGCGGATAATGGAAGGCTGAAGAAAGCGAGGAAGGAGGCGTAAAAGGTCCATCCGCCGGCTCAAGCGATATCGTTTGTATCCGCCGAAGAGCTCATCACCGCCATCCCCCGAAAGGATGACGCGGATGTCGGAAGAGGCATCTCGGGCCAGCTTCATCATCGCGATCGCGGTAGGATTCGCGATCGGCTCATCGAGATGGAATGATGCGAGCTCTAAGAGGGGGATGATATCGAAACCGGCCACGAGCGATTCATGGTGGCGCGTGCCATAATGCGCCGCGATCCTCCGGGCAAGAAAAAAATCGGCATTGAATTTCATTCCCTCCTCGCCGTCATGAAGGTCGAAGCCGGCGGAAAAAGTCGAAAGGGGGGAGGAAGAGGCGCGGAAAGCGCAATCGAGGATGACGCTCGAATCGAGACCGCCGGAAAGATAAATGCCCAATGGACGCCGAGCGACGAGCTGTTGGGTAACGGATTCGGAAATCGCCTCCCGGATTCCTTCGCGGGCCGCGCTACGGCTTCCATAAGGGACGCGGGAGAAACGGCTATGATCGACAAGGGGCGTATATGGCTCGATACGCAGCATGCCCTGGGAAAAACAACCGCGATGGCCGGGGGGGAACTTCAAGACGCCGGAGAACATCGTAAACGGCCCGGGGACGTATCCTGAACGCATATAAAGCGAGAATGCGGCAAGAGAGAGAGGGTATTTCGATCCGTCTGCCAAAAGCCCCTTCATCTCGGAAGAGAAAAAGAATTGGCCATTCTCATGACGGTAATATAAGGGCTTCACTCCCTGGGGATCGCGCGCGAGAAAAAGCTCGTCTCGTTCGGGAGTCCATATCGCGAAGGAAAACATGCCATCGAAACGCTCGACGCAACGCGCCCCCCATCGTCCATAGGCCGCGAGAATCGTTTCGGTATCGCTCATCGTCCTGAACGGAAATCCGGAAAGCTCGGAACGCAATGCGATATGATTGTAAATCTCCCCGTTGAAGACGATGATATGCCGGCGATCATGGCTCCAAAGCGGTTGACGGGCGGCGGAATCGGTATCGGAGATACTCAGGCGATTCTGCCCAAGCGAAATGCCCAAACCGACATGGAAATCAGCGCCGTCGGGGCCGCGATGGGCCGTTGCGGCATTCATTCCCCGGATAAGCCGCTCGTCCTCGAATGTGAATCCGTTAATCCCGCACATATCGCATCCAATCATACGTCCGGCCGAGAGACAAGCGCCACCTGAAGGAAGAGGAATGGATATCGAGGCATGAGCGGGGTATCTCGCTCATGTCGTCGCCATCCGCCGGACCGGGAATGATCGTGCATGCGCCGGAAAACCCTCCCGCAAGAAGGGCCCGACCGATTGGCGGATTGGGAATACTGGAACGGCGGCCGAAAGGGTAGGCGAACCAACGGACGGAAGTGCCGATCATGGCCTCCAAAGAACGCTTGTCTGCCATGGCAATCTCAATCGCCTCATGCGGCGGCACAGCTCCTAGGTCCGCGTGGCGGGAAGTATGGCTGCCAATCGTAAAAAGAGGATCATGTGCCATAGCGCGAGCTTGTAAAACCGTGAGAGGGCGAAGTATGCGCGTCCGCCGCAACCGCCGGCAGACAAAATCCCGAACCTCGTCTTCTACGAGGCCGATAAAACCCGAACAGAGGAAAAAGGTTGCAGGGAGGCGCAATGAACGCAATATGGGAACGGCACGCTCGTACTGCGTCGCGTCACCGTCATCGAACGTGATCGCGACCTGCGTCCGGCGCGCCTGCGGCACGAGAAAAAGGCGGTCGAGCGGCAGAATCTCGTACCGAGACGCAAGCCAAACCATCTTCTCGGCAAAAAGCCCGGCATTGTCTATGTCATGCAAGGCTATCACCCGCTTATCGGGAGGGAAAAATCCTATCATAAAGCCATTTCTTTCATCATGCCGCGCATGAGGCTTTCAAGGGAGTGGCGGGCGACAACGACAGCTCGCAATTCCTGCCCCAAAGCGCGGTACGCAACGCCATCCATCGCCATGATCGCCATGATTGCGGAGGCGTATGCGGACGCGTCGCCCCGAGGAACAATGCACTGCGCGCGAAGAATAGGAGGGAGGATTTCGGCAACGCACGGATTGTCAGTGATAACCGGAACGCCGCACGAAAATGCCTCAAGAACGGCCTTATCGAGGCCTCCGTCATTGCAGCTCACGACAACCCGGTGATTCCCGATAAGGGAAGGGAGATCGCGCTGTGGAACCGGCCCATGCCAGGCAAGAGTGTCTAAAAGACCTAACCGTCGCACGGCCGCGCAAAGAGTTTCATGATAGCCGCGATCGCCCTCGAATACGGGGCCGTACATGTCGAGAGAGAGGGTAGACCCGCGCCTATGACACTCGGCAAGCGCCGCAAGCGCGATCTCGATGCGCTTGACGGGAGAAATCCGGCCGATGATGGCAAGCCCGCGTCCGGAAACGCTGTCAGCCATCGTGAAAAAGCCTGTATCGATGCCGTGCCCGAGCACGCGAATGTTCGGAAGATGATACGGAAAGGACTGAGGAGTTGCCGTGAAGATCTTCGTATCGCAGAAGCGCGCGTAGAATTTCATCATAAGCCCGACATGCCGATGGGTCTTCCATTGATAGACGGGGATGCCGAGCATGAGCTTGAACGACAAAAGCCATAAAGGATACGGCCCTCCCATATGCACAAAAAAAGCATCGGTGCCTCGCAAACGGGGAATAATGTCGCGATAGAAGCGAATCATGGTGCCGATCCTCGTGCGCGCGCGGATAGGGGAAACAGATACGTGGGGAATGGCGGGATATCGGCCCGCGCGCAAAGCGACGACATGGACGGACGATATGCGAGATTCCGCGGCAAGGGCGCGTACCCATGAAACGGCGACGGCCAAAAGAGGATCATCCTCATCGAACGCCTGGGTAATGAAGATCAGGCGCGCCATGAAGGCAAGGAGCGACCAAGAAAGGTTTCTATGCGGCCTATATCAGACAAAAAAATAGGCAGAAGTGCGGCACGATCGGAAGAGGAAGGCGAACGGGATCCAGGAGCCTCGGGATAGGCATTAAGGGACTTGAGAAATGAGGCGATCCCCGATGCCTGCAGGAATCGCCATAAGCCGATAAGTCGGGGGCGTTTCAATATACCCGACCCCCATGCGATCGCCCGCGCGAATGCCGTCGATCGCGAAATAGCGCTCTCATTAACACGCACGCATGCCGAAGGGATAGGAACGTCAGGATCGAGGCCTAAGAAAAGGAAAAGATCGTGTAAGGCGCGCTCCGGGTCAGCATGCGTCTCCTCGAAAATCATGATATGCATGCGATCGGCGGGAATATAGGCGAGATAGCGTTCCAGATTAACCCCATGGGAACTTCCGGCGCGATATTCGGGACGGGCCGCGAACGCGGAAAGGAATGAGGCGTCGGAAGCAATGCGCCCTGACCCAGATTCGTTGCGATACTGGGAAAAAGCCCGATCGATAGGGTCGCGGAGCGATATAATAAGCTTCGCGTCAGGATAGAGAGAAGCGATGCGTGCGGGAGCCTCTTCGCTCGCCCAATACGACGAAGAGCATTCGCCGACGAGATCTCCATGAGGACATGATGAGAAGATAGCCTCATACTGTCCGGACCCCTCGCGCACGAAGCGGTCGCGACTAAAAAAATGGACTTCGCCGACGGGAACGGATGCGTGCGGATGCTCGTCGATACATGCCGCGAGCCAATTCGTTCCCGAACGTCCGCCGCCGAGCCCGATGAAATCAGGAGCTCGTCCTGACGGCATCGGAATATGATCGGGCAGAATTGAAAACGGGGTGAATGAGAAGGGGGCCGATCGAGGGATCGGGAGAAACGTCAGACTTCCATTGCAGGGCCCGCATGTCGGTAAGGGCAGCTTCGGCGGGCAAACAAAGCGCGGCGACTTGGAGCATGCGCAAAGGATTGCCGTGGCTTATGATAAGTATCGTCTCACCCTCGTTCCATCGGTCGATATCGCCTATGGCCTCGACCATGCGGCGCTGGACATCCATCAGGCTCTCGCCGCCCGGGGAAGGACGATGTAGTTTCTCGTAATGGTCGGCGAAAAATGCCTCGCGTTCCGTCCATGTCTTGCCATTGAAAAGGCCGCAATCGAGCTGGCGGAGACGGTCGTCGACGGAAACGGGAACCGGACAGTGCGCGGTCACGATGTCGCATGTCGCCTTCACACGCTGGAAAGGAGACCTGTATATGCGAGTGATGCCGAGCGCGGCAGCTTCCTGGCCCAGCCGTCGCGCCTGCTCCTTGCCCGTTTCCGTAAGGCGCGATTTCAAGTCGGTTGCGGCATCGCCCGAAATCCACGATCCGATATTGTGATCGGACTGCGCATGTCGCATTATATAGAAAATATTTCTCATTATGAGATGATTCTAATACATGATCGCCATAAAATAAAAGAGGTTATTCGGAAAATGCGTCCTAAAAAAAGGCTTGAGAACTCATTATGCGAGAGGACAAGCAATACGGGAATTCGCTACGGCCTTCCGAAATCCCTCTCGTATTAAGAAAGCATGCTCTCTCGCAGTCGCTGAAAAAAACCGACAAGCATCGCGCATGGCGATATCCGCAGAACGCCGGCGTAATTCGGGAAAACGATAAAGGGAAAGAAGAGCGTTATGAAGAGCGTCGCTGTCATCGCACGGAACGACTAATCCATTCTCCCCGTCCCTCACGAATTCGTTCGCGGAACCGACAGGCGTGGTTATGACCGGCACGCCGGCATGCATCGCCTCGACGATGCCGAGACACCATCCCTCGTACCATGACGTGCAGAGATAGGCATCCGCACTCCGATAGAGAGGTGAAGGATCGCCCCACGGCTCGAATATGACGGACCCGTTCGCATCGCGCGCAAGGCGGCGCAATGCCGCCTCGGAAGGCCCGCGGCCCTGGATGATGAGCCCGATATCGGGATGCGAGGAGGAGAGCCGTATGAACGCCCGGATGGCCATCGCTATATTCTTCTCGATAACGAACCGGGTCGGCATACACGCGATAAATGAGAACTGGGGATATTTTGCGCGAAAATGGCCGGCATCGTGTCCATCGCCTCCAGACGGAAAATCGGAAAATACGGGAAGCGTGGAAATCCTTTCTTTAGGAATAAGGAGCTGATCGGTCATATACAGGGCTATTTCCCGCGAAACCACACGCACGGCATCGGCTCGGGGATAGAGGAATCGCGCAACGCGATATTGGATGAATTGGAATGGCGACTGCCATATGAACCGGCCATGAAAAAAAGGAGTATGTGCCTGCAATTGCAGAGGCATGCTGGTACGATGCGCGAGGAGCCATGCGACGATGCCCGTGGGAAAGGCGTCTTGGGCGGTAATGCAATCATCATGCGGCGAAAACCGGTATCGCTTGATTATGCCAAAACCGAGACGGTACGCCGTAAGGAAATAGCCGATGGAACGCCCTGCCGCATGAATATGGAGATTGTCGCGCGGAGAAAATGCGTCATGGCGCGGAAACGGCATAGGCACGATGATATGGAGTTCGTCGAGAACTGCGGCATACGCGCGCATACGCTCCGATGCCCGGGACGAGGGGTCAAGAAGGTTCGCGTCTAATGAGAACATGAGGATTTTCATGAAAGGGCGCGGAGGGTAAACGCGATCTGATCGTCGAAAGAATACGGATCGGAACGGGAAGGTCCGGGATGGGGAATCAATGCGGGATCTCGTAGAAAGGAAATCATCGCCGTCACGAGAGCCGCTTCGTCGCCATAGGGCACGAGGATGCCGTTCTCGCCATGCTTGACCGTCTCGGAATTCCCGCCCGCATTGCTCGCTATCACGGGAAGGCCGTACGAGATTGCTTCTAAAAGAACATGCGATAATCCCTCATAATCCGAAAAGAGGAGAAAGCATCCCGCGCGGGAATACCATGCCGCCATCTCCGAAGGCGGCAAGATGCCGAGAAGCGTGATGCGCTCGCCCATGCCGGTACGCGCGATCTCAGATTCAAGCATCTCTCGGCACGGACCATCTCCCGCAATTGAAAACCGCGCGCGGGGATAGTCGGCAGACACGCGCGCGAAAGCCCGGATCAGAATGTCAAAATGTTTCCATAGAACAAGCCGTCCGGCAGAAAAGAAACGCGTATGGTCCCGGGAGAAAGAAGCTGATGGAAGGGAACGGGGGGCGGTATTGCGAATTACGACGATCATATCAGGAGACACGCCCCACCGGATCACCACACGCTTCAAATAATCACTCGGAACGATGACCTGGGAGCTATGCCGACAAACGGCGCGCTGGAAGAAACGGATCGCTTTGATGATAAGGGGATAGGACGTCCGATTCTGGAACAGATCGATGGTGTCGTCCGTCATGCCGACATTCCGGGCGTATTCCCATGCCGCATCCCCGACGATCTTTACGACAAGACGCCTGCGGATGATAACCGAAGCGAAAAAGGCGGGGATGCCGGACGAAAATCCGTCCTGCGCGAAAACGATATCGGTAGAAAAGCCGTAACGAACGCAAGCGAGAAAAAATAACGCGTAACGGAATGGAAGAGGCCATCGGG
Organism: Candidatus Harrisonbacteria bacterium; assembly: GCA_023244835.1. Lineage (GTDB taxonomy): Bacteria > Patescibacteriota > Minisyncoccia > UBA6257 > UBA11618 > CALRGO01. The sequence goes on along the minus strand of JAHFLN010000002.1, from coordinate 23,060 downwards.
GAATGGAAACGACGGGAAAGCTAAATGCGTCCCGTCCGAGGGAATTCCCGTATGCGATGACGGTTGCGGTATGCCCGCGCAAAACGCACGCGGAGGCAAACGAAGGAACATATGTTGCCGGCCCGCCGACGTCGGGAGGAAAAATGCCGGTCGCAAGAAGGATTCTCATGCGAAGAATAAAGCGAGAAAATCGTCGAGCATAAAGACAATCGTATCGGTCAGGGACTCGGTGCCCGAAACGAGCCGGCGCACCTTCACGAAACGGGCGCCGATGCGCCAGGCGAAAAGCCCGTCCGTAATGAGCTTATCGCCAAAAACGGATATAGTCTTCCCTCGCGGAAAATTAGGAGGAAGAATACCCCACGGCTTTCGACCCCGAAGCGCGAGGGGAGAAATACCGAGATCGCGGACTATGCCCGCGATACGGGCGGAGTCAGAAGCATTTGAGCATATGAAGAGCGTGGTCATGCCGCGCAAAGCGGCGACACGGGAAGCGGCACGCGCCTCGGCCTTCGACGAACCGTGAAACGCGATTGTTCCTTCAACATCGAGAATCACGATATCCGGAACGGGAATCGGCACGGGGGAGTCGGCAAAAAAAAGAGATGAGCACATCAGAAAAACGCCTTGAGAAATCGCAATGCTCCGCCGCTCCAAGGAACGCGATGCGATATGCCGGAGACATGGGGCAGGGGAGGATTAGCGAGATACCATTCATAGTTCCGCAGAAGCGCGTCGACATTGGAATAACGGGGTACGTATCCGAGATCGCGTTCGGCCTTCGCGATCGAAACATATGAATCCTTGCCGGCGGTCTCATACACCCAAGGGTAAATCGGCGACAAGCGGCACGCATGGAGCGCGCGCAATGCAAAAATGGCAGGGCTCGCGGGAAAAGCTATGACGCGCTTCCCGAATCCCGCGCGATCAAGCACGGCCTGATATTCTTCCCGAACGGTCAAGAATTCGCGGGCGCCGACATTGAACGTGGCATTCGCGATCCGGGAATCCGCCGAAAGGGCTAAAGAGATGAACGAGCATAAGTCGGCGACGTCGAGAAGCTGGTACCGGTTGCGCCCATTGCCGATGATGGGGAAATGTTTGCCCGACGATGCCCAGTCATACAGAAGCGAGAAGACGCCGAGACGCTCCGGCCCGACGAACGACTTGGGACGGATCACGGGGACGCACATGCCTCGCGCGCGATAATCGAGACATGCGGATTCGGCGGCGATTTTCGCCTTGCCGTAAGGGCCGACGCCCACAAGCGGAGCGTCCTCGAAAGCGGGGCAATGGGCGAGAATGCCGTACACGGCGGTCGAAGAAATATGGACGACGCGGGAAATGCCGGAAACGCGCGCGGCCTCGAGGACATTGCGCGTCCCTAAGATATCGGTAGACACGATATCCTGTTCGGAATACAGCGGAAGCGCGGCGGCGCAATGGACAACGGCATCGACGTCCCGCATGGCACGAAGGAGAGCGGGAAAGTCGCGGATATCGCCCGTGACAGCTTCTATATCGGCCGCTTCGGGATACGAAAAAGGCGCTATATCGAACGAACGTATGAAAGCCCCCCGGGCGAGAAGGTGCCGTATAAGATTGATGCCGAGAAAACCGGAGCCCCCGGTAATGAGATAGGTCATAAGGATGTATGGGAAGAGTCGATAGTAACCGCGTAATGGGCGGACCAAATGCGCCCGGGCGTCCGCTCAAGAAATCGCTCAAGCCATGAAAAAAACGGTATCAAGGCGCGCGGAGCGAAGTCCGGCGTGAACGTAAAATACGATACGGGACCGCATGCGGTTCCGTATCGCCCCTGTAAATGCGATGGAAGGATCCATAGCTCCGCGCCGGTATCGATCGGCTTCAGACGGGGAAAAATCCATGAAAGATAAAAACGGATGAAAGGATTTCTCGTATTCATCTCATGGACGGCCACGAAACCCCCGGGCTTCGTCACGCGGAGCAATTCGCGGAATGCGGTTTCTTGCGCGGCACGGGAAGGAAGATGATGCAGGGAATTGACCGCGTATGAGACGTCGAACGAGGCGTCCGGAAAAGGAAGCGACAGCATGCTGCCGCAAACGAATCGGGATCGGGGATCGTGTATCCGCGCCTGCGCGATCTGCCGCTCGGAATCGTCGAGACCTGTCGCCTCATGCCCGGCATCGCGGAGGGCGCGGACATGCCATCCGGTACCGCAGCCCGCGTCGAGAAAGGAAAGCGCGCGATCGCCGAACCGCTCGCGGGAACGCGAAAGCAGGTAATCGATCTTTCGTGCCATGAAATGGTCCCGTACGTGCGCGGGGATCTCCGCGTCATAATCGTCAATGCGGTCGAAATGGGTCATACGAAATGATATACGGCAACATACATGAAGAGTATCCAGGCGAAAACCGAAAGGAAAAGCGGCATGTCTTTCATAAGGGCGACCTCGGCCGATTCGGCAAATGCCGAGTGATATATGAGAAAAATATATCGGAATACGCCGAACATGACGAAAAAGAGGGAGTAAACCGTCCAATCGGACTCAACGGCGAGTATCGCGTACGCCCCGTATGAGGCGATCGAGACTGCCGCGGCAATAAGGATCAGCCGATCAAGCATGTCCCGCATGCCGTCGGGATCGGGACCATAGAGAGCGAGAACGGCGCGCGGTTCGGAATGCACGCACTCGGCGCGACGCTTCCCGAGAACGATGAAAAGCGCGAAAAACATGACGCATGCGACGAGCCATCGGGAAGGAATGATATCGATCGCCGCTCCTCCCGCCGCGACGCGTAGGAGATAAAAGGACGAAACGGTAAAAATATCGACCAGCGGAATATTCTTCAAAATAAGCGTGTAAAAAACCGCGAGAACGGCATACGCCGTCATGATGCCCGTAATTGCCGGAACGAATGCGCGCATCACTAATACGGCAATGAGAAAAATAACGGCCGCGAATATGCCGGCCTTAAGAGGAGATACGGCGCCGAAAGCTATGGGGCGAAAGCGTTTCGTAGGATGCGATGCGTCGGAAGAACGATCGATGATATCATTCAAAACATAGGCGCATGCGGAAAAGCAGGTAAAAATCGCGAACGTCGTGAGAACGGCGAACATTTCGGTAGGATGACTCGCATGCCCGACGAAAAAAAGCGGGGCGAAAACAAGGAAATTCTTGATCCATTGCTGAGGCCGCGCAAGGCTAATATATGACATTCCCCACCATCATAAAGGAAAATATCCGCGTTCTCAAACGCTCCTGTGAATGCCTGTTCGTTTTATTTCTCATAGTTCCGGGACTGGGTCCCTGGCTCGACGGAATCCCGCTCGGAACGCTCCACGAACTCATAGTCCTGACTGTCATGATCGGATGCTTCATGGCACTGCCCGAAAACAAACGCGAAAAAGACGAGCTGAACGTAAAATGGTACGCGATAATCGCGTGCGTACTGATAATCGCGATGGGGATAAAAATCGCCGCGCGATCGCATTCGTCGGAACGCGGGGCGATCGGCGCATATTACGCCCCCGAAACAACCGCGAACGGAACGAAAATAAGCCTTCTCGAAACGCGCGTCGATCCTGAAATAGACTTTAAGACGGGAGGCTATCCGCTCGACGCGCATCCGTTCCCCTTATGGTTCATGAACGACAAAGATCGGTTCGGCGACTACAGCATCGGGATAGACAAAACAGTCATCCCGTTCGAAACGATATGGAAAAGCAATATCCGCATTCGAAAAGGATCGGATGCCATCGTCATCGCGGCAAACGGGGATGCAAAGGTATATGCGTCGCTGAATGGAATTCCGATAAGCGGAAATACGGCTCCTATCGTCGTTCCCCTCGCATATGAGAAAGGGACGACTCCTCTCGAAATACGGTATGAATCAGGCGCTGCGGCGATCAGGGATATCTCCCTCTCATGGAAGAATGGAGGAGATGCGGTGAAAATTTCCGAAGAGTTCATGCGCGTCAGACCGGAAACGGAGAAGACGCTTGCAAAGGACGACGCATGGCAAAAAGCGAATACGGGGATCCTTATGATCACAATCGCGCTTTTCGTCGGATACATGATGCTTCGAAGCCGATATGCATCATGGCGCGCATGGCTGCGTTCGGATCGATTCGTATTCCTCGCCCTCGGCGCCGCGGGATTCGCCTTTTTCGCGAACGGGCTCATAGCGGAAGCAGGATCGCGCTATTTCAACCTGCTTCCGGCCGGAGACGATCCGCTCCTGTATGAAACTTTCGCGCGTCATATTGTCGCGACGGGAGACTGGGCGATGACGGCCTACGAAAAGCATTCGTACTATTGGCAGATACTGTACTATTATCTCCTCGCCATCGCCCACTTCATTTTCGGAGAAGCGATCTTCCCGATACTATGGCTGCAAGGAATCGCGCTTACGGCAACCGCGCTACTCACGATAAAAATCGGGGAAATGATGGTTGGAAAACGCGACGCGTTCGTATATGCCGCCGGCATCGGCGTTTTTCTCCATCCTATGATGCGGGAATACGCGATGCGCCTCTATCCGATCGGAGCGCTCCTCGCCGTAGGGACGGTCATAATGCTCCTGTACGCGGAAAAAAAAGGAGCTCGAGACGGCGCCCTCCGCTTCGCGATAGCGGGAATTCTCGGAGGACTGCTCGTCCTGATGAGGAATAACATGCAGGCATTCATCGCGCTCGCGCTCATATGGATCATGGTGAGCCTGGGACGGAAAAGCGCGATTCCGCTTACCGCGTTCATCCTGGGATACGGACTTGTGCTTGCCCCGTTTCTCGCCCGCAACTACGCATTCGGAGAAAAAATGGAATTATTATCGCGCTCAAGCGGCACGTCAAGCCTTATGATAGGAACGCCGGTTCCCGAAGGATTTGTTCCGCAAAAAACCCTGCCCCGAAAGATAGCGAAAATGGCGGACCGCTTCGTCGATGGGCGCGCGACTCGAAACCTCCAATGGATATGGGAACGGCCATGGGAATATGGAGAATTTCTCGTAGGGAAGGCGGGTATATTCTTTGGAATAAAACCGTTCTACTGGCCCCTCTTCGCTCCATTCGTCGTGTTCATTCCCGCTTCTGTTTTTTTCCTGGCGTGGCCGGAAACCATAAAACCTGGCATGAAACGGAAAAACTACATCCTTCTCGGAGGAATGGTAATCGCGGAAAGCCTGGTTCTTACGATCGTAAGCGTCGGATTTTTCCGTTACCTCCTGCCGCTCATCCCGTTTACGCTCATACTAATCGCCCTATCCATGATAGGGATGCGGAATCTCATTCGGAAACGGCTGATAGGGAAATAAGCATCGCTGAAATCTTCGGGGCTATGTAATGCCAATCGTATTTTTCCCGCACGGCGGCAAGTCCTCCGGAAATGAGCGCGTCGCGCAACGAAGAATCAAAAAGGCCGCGTTTCATGCAATCAGCGAGAGAAGCCGGATCCTCCGTCCGAGAAAGCAGGCCTGTTATGCCATCGGCGAGGAAGTCAGGAATGCCGCCAACGGGCGTTCCTATAGCCGGAATACCGCATGCCAAAGCTTCGAGGAAGGCGTTGCCTAAACCCTCGGAACGGGAAGGCCTAACGAAAATATCGGCAGACTTGAGCACGGAAACCATCTCCGCATGGGGAAGATAACCGAGAAACGAAACGGATCCGGAAATGCCGAGACTGCGCGCGAGACGCTTTAAGGACGCCTCTTCGGTGCCGGTGCCGGCTATGACGAGACGCGACGGAATGCCGCATCCGGCCGAAAAAAGAGCATACGCCCGTAACAAAATATCGACGCCATTCTTCTCTTCGAGGCGAGATGCCGTAAAAATAATACGCTCTCCCGAAAGGGCGCGCGAGACGCTTCGCGCGTGGTCGCGGGCGGAAGAAGAAAGCGAAGACGGGTTAAATAAGACCGAATCGATACCGTTCGGAATAATCGAAATTGCGCCGCGATATCCGTATCGTCGTGCCCGGGAAGCGCAATAGCCGCTGATCGCATGGATATGGTCGGCGCGCGCATGGAGCGCCCGATACAAAGGAGCCCAAAACCACGTACGGCGAGCATAATACGCCTCGGAGTCGCCCTCCTGAAGAGTCAGGAGATATCGCGCGTTCCGATTGATGCGGGTAAATAGGAAAGCAGCGATAGCTCCGGTATTCGCCATGATCGCCCATGCTATGGAAAAGGGGGACGCGCGATGAAGTTTTCGCGCGGCGAAGAATGCGGTGACGGGCATGATGTATTTGTCAATGGCGCGAATGCCGATACCGACGCGGAAAACGCGGATATTCCCAATCATCTCTTCGCGCGGAAGCGCACGATCATTCCAGCATGTGATCATGACGAACGATTGCCCTGGAATGCGGGCGCACGTCTCGGAAACGGCGATTTCGGCGCCTCCGGCATACGGGAAATAATCGACGGAAAAGATGAGGATATTAGCCATGGGAAATGACGGAACGGAGAACGCGCTCATACGCGTCAACGATGAAAGAAGTTGAAAATGCGCTCTCGATGCGCGAGCGCGCGGCACGTCCGAACATGCGGCATTCTTCGGGATTTCGGATGGCATACAAAAGCTTCTCGGCAAAAGCGGCGGGATCGCGAGGAGGCACGAGAATTCCGCACTCGGAAGGAATGACCTCCCGCGTGCCACCGACATCTGTTGCGATGACAGGAAGAGCGAGGGCGGCGGCCTCGAGAACTGATACGGGCAGCCCCTCTGAATGCGAAGGATTCGCGAAAATGGTCGCAGCCTGAAGCTCGGAACGGATATGAATGCGATCCATTTCCCCGAGAAATCGGATGGTGCGGGAAAGGCCGGATGCGGCCGCAAGCCGTTCGAGAACGGCTCGATACGGACCGTCACCGATGATGATTGCGTCGATACGAGAAAATTCAGGGAAAGAAAAGGAATCGCGTAAGAGGACGAGGGCGCGGAAGAGATCCTGCACGCCCTTCGCATGGATAAGACGCCCAACGAACGCGATCACGACTCGTGAGTCCGGCAAAGAAGGGTGGAGGAGAGGATGCCAAAATGAAACATCGATTGGATTATGTATGACGCTCGTACGGGAATCTTGAGCTCCCAAATGCTTCGCAAATGCCGCGGCAGCAGCGGAAACGCCGACAACCGCGGAAGCGCTGCGGCACGCGAACCATCCGAACGTATGATCGATGATCGATCCGATAATGCGTATGACCCCGCGATGGCTTGCGGGGTGACAGCTGCCTTGCTCAACATGCACGACGGGAATCCGGCGAACGAATCCCATGACAGCCCCTATAAACGTCGTGGGGAAAAAGCGCGTCTCCGTGATAATGGCGTCGATATCCTCACGCCATAAATGGAATAAGGGGGGGATGAGAGCCCAGGGCTTCGGCAGGGGAAAGCTGTTATTCAGCCATGCGGAATTCCACGAAGGAATCCTCACTATGCAGATACCTTCATGAAACTCTTCCCGCGCGGCATGATGGGTGTCGCACGCGAACACCGTAACGCCAAAACCCCGCTCAACAAGGCCTTTTGAAACCTCGTACACACTTTCAACGTATCCTCCGCGGTAAGGATAGTAAAAAGCTGCGAACACGACTATGCGCATGGAAATCAGGGTCGGCGGCCATCTCGTAAAGCGATTGTCCGGACAAGGCGCTCAAGTTCGCGATCATGCGTTCGACCCATCACGTAATTATGAAATGTGACGGAAAAAAGAACGATGAACGCGAGTATCATTATAAGATCCATAGGGCGCGCAAGACCAAGATATCCGGTAAGCGGGGAAACGCTCCCGGGAAAAAGGGCTAGTGCCATGAAAACGCACCATAAGCCCGCCCAAAAAAACAGCTCCTTTTTCGAAAAATAAGACCGCTTATAATACAGATGGGTTAAATGGATCGCCGAAAGCGCTACGATAATCCCGATAAGCTGAATGCCTGCCATGGTGGATATCTTAAGACATCATGCGCCATAAGGCCATCTGCCCGAGGAGTTTCAGGCCATGGAGGATATGGACGCCCTTTGCCGCACCCTCCTCGTATATGGTGGGTATGGAATAGGATCCGTAAGGAATGCCGCTCCTGCCGACCGCGAGGGCCATCTGCACTTCTCCCGAGTAATCACGGGCTTTCCAGGGAATGCGCGGCAGGCATGACGCGCGAAATGCCCGGAAGCCGCACCATACGTCCCGCGTGCGAAGATTAAAGAGCCGGTACGCGGCCTGGTTGATCGCGTAATTCCCCGCGCGGCGGATGAAAGGCATCCGGTCGCCGCCCGACCGTTCGCCGAAAACGAACTGGAGCCCGTGCTCGTCCATATGCCGCACGATGCCGGGAATGTATTCGGGAGGATGTTGGCCGTCGGCATCGAGCGTGACGATAACCGCAGCTCCGAAAAGCTCGGCGGCGGCGCATCCGGTTTTCAAAGCCGCTCCTTTTCCAAGATTTATAATATGGCGATACGGGAATATGGGAGGCTGAAGGCTTCGTATGGCATCCCATGTCCCGTCGCGCGATCCGTCATCCACTACGATGACCCACTCGGCATGCCGTGCGGCTTCGCGCGCAACAAGCGCGACATTCCGCTCCTCGTTATAAGCGGGAATGACAACGGCGATGCGGTTCATCTAGAATAGAGGCACATGAATCTGCCTCAAGCGTATCTCGCGCTCGTGCTCCTGGCAACGCCACTCGGTTCACCGCTCACGACCATATTCGCATATTGGGCATTGGCCGGGGGAATATTCATGGCGCTCTCAAGCAAAAAAAGCGAAAACGAGGAAAAAACGGTTATTCCCGATGCGATGCTTGGAATTCCCATCGCGATCCTGATTATATCGCGGGCGCTCCCGATCATGCGATGGGGAGGAATAATGGGCCTGGGAGCCGATAGCGCCGCGTATTACCTGAATTTCAACCGATGCCTCGAAACGTTCGCGTCATGTGCCGCGACGCCCATCGCGTTGTTTGCCTATCCGTCGAGCGCGATCGGAATGGGACCAGAGACCGCGCTTATAACCCTCGCGCTGTGCGCGCAAGCAGGCCTTGCCGCGATGCTTTATGTCGCAGCGAAAGAATACAGTTCCCGCAATGCGGCGTTCTGGAGTCTCATGGCATTCGCTCTTTCCCTTCCGCAATTTCTGACATACTGGTCGTTCTTCCTTAATATGGAAATTGCGATGGCGTTCACGCTATGCGCTATGGTGGCATACCAAAGGAGGTCTCCATATGCCGCGCTATGGGCGACCGCGGCGGGAATCATCCATTTCGTGACATTCGTGCCCCTCGCCATTACGCTTCTAGGGCTCGTGATCATCGACAAGGAAAAACAGCGATATGGGATGATGATTCTCGGCATATCGCTTCTCGGAACCCTGATCTATCAATTCCCGGCTATCGCGGGCTACGCGGAAAACGCCGCGTCATATGCGGTAGGAACATACGGCCGGGAAAAAGCTCTCTTCCTCGCGGGACATTTCGTGAACTTTTCCTTCTATCACAGCGCGCTCATGCTGTTTTATCTGCCATTCGCGCTTTACGCGCTCGCGCAAGGCATCCGGAGCGAAAAGCTCTCTTTTATGGGAATCTACGCGCTCGTCACGATCGCGCTCGTTGCGCTCAATTCGATCTTCCATAACAGGTTCATACTGCTTTTTGACATCGCAGCAATCATGCTCGCAGGAGAAACGATAAAGATATTCTATGGAATACTGCTACGAAATCGCGTATCGAAAGCTTGCGGATATCTCTTATTTCTCGCCCTTGCGGGCTATACGCTCTATGAAAGCGCTCGCATGGAGCCGCTTATGGACAAAAGAGAATTCGCCGAAGTAAAAGCGCTGGCCGGGCGCTATGGGGCATTGCCCATCTTCGTTAACAGCCCGACATATCGGCAATTCCTCGAAGGATATGGGGGGCATCCGGCAATCGCCTCGTCGTTTGCGAGAGAACCCTGGCGCACCGGAAAAACAGAAGCGCTTATCTATAATGCCCGGAGAAGCGGGGCATTCGAGCCGCACGGCGACCCGCGCTACGGGAAAATCAGCGACCGGGTCTGGAAATACGAGCCGTAACTCTCAAGTTGTCCACAAAAAAATTGCTCCTATAGGAAAGAGGAATCATACTTATATGTATAAGCATGAGAAATTACGCGCTCGCGAAAATCGCGGAGGCGCTGAAAAGCGAAACGGGTGGACAGACCGTCAAATCGGCGATCGGTGTATTGTTTTTCATTGTTTTCGTGGCAAGCGGTATTTTCATAAATTCGGCCTCTCTACCCTTATCCTATAATATCGCCTTCGGCGACAGCGGTAATGGCAGCGGAAGTGGTGGTGGCGGAGGCGGCGGTGGCGGTGGCGGATATGACGCTAAAACGAAAGCCCGTATAGACGTCGTGCGTGTCGCGATAGCATACGAAGACGCCCAAGGGAGACACCTCGCGAAAAATGAAGGAGCGGCAATCGCGAATGATCCCGCCGTTGGATGGGTCGGATGGTACGTTCCCGAAAATGTCATGCGGGAGGACAGGGAACGCGCAACGGCGGAAATCGCCCCGAATCAGATAAGCTATTATATCCGCCTCACGAATCTAGGTACGAAGATTCCCGTAAATGCGAAGATCCGGGGCGTTGTCGCGGAAATCAAAAAATCAGCGGATGGTCCGCAAGCGATTCGCGACTATTCCGTCAAACTCGTGAAAGGCGGAGTGATTCAAGGCACGAACCATGCCGATATGTCGGCATGGGCAGCAAACGACACATGGGATACCTACGGTGGAGAAACTGACCTCTGGGGTCTCGCTCTCACGTCTGAAGACGTGAATGCCCGCGGATTCGGCATAGTCATCGCAGCCCAAAACGGAAACGCGGCGCCGCGAGTAGAAATGAGCCAGCCGGAAGAGACGCCAAAAGACTTGATCTCTGCGGTAAAGAAAAATGAAGAGGCGCCGCAAGTAGAAATGAGCCAGCCGGAAGAGACGCTCGAAAGCCTGATCGCGACAGCAAAGAAAAATAAAGAAAAATCGGTTGTGCTGAAAATGCAAAACGCATTGGTGCGCGCGAATAAAGGGCCTGCCGCCCGAAAACTCGCCATCGCCGGCCCGAACGGCATCTATGGCCCGGCGACGAAAGCTGCGATTGCCGAATACGAAAAAATAGCAAAAAAAGCAGCGCCAGATAAGGCGCCGACAATCGCCCCGATGCCCGTCCCGAGATTCATAGAAGCACTCTCTCGTCCGGAAACGACGGCCACGGCAATCGCCCCGATGCCAATTATAAATATCAAAACGGCGCCTCAGCCGGCGCCCGTCGTAGAAGACAGAGCGGGAATGATCCAAACCCTCTTAAGTCTCCCGACACCGCTCGGACGCGGTGATTCGGGCGAAGAAGTACGCATACTCCAGAACCTTCTGATAGCCATGAATATCGGACCCGATGCGCGCGAACTGAAACGGCGCGGAGCGACCGGAAAATACGAATGGCCCACGGAGCGGGCGGTAGCGGAAATGCAGAATTCGCTTATGAAGAATCCCCTCGGTCCCGCAGGCAGAAAGCTCATAGAGGCGTTCGACAAGTACCACTTCGGAAAAGGAACGTTCGGCGAAGCGACGCAAGCGGCGGAAATAGAATATCTCACCCGCTCGTTGCCCTAAAAGCGAGGAAGATACGCGCCCTGTACCACAAACTCCTATTTTGCGAAGAACTATGCAGGAGTTTGTAGTACAGGGTATACTCTGATCCATGAAAGAACCCGGTCAGCTGACCATAGGGCTCGAAGTCCATATCGGGCTCGGCACGCGCACGAAGATGTTCTGCGCGTGCCTGAATGATCCGGATGCGGAACGGCCTAATATGCGGATATGTCCGATATGCGCGGGCCATCCGGGAACGCTCCCGACGATCAACAAGAAAGCGGTGAGCTACGTGCTTATGCTCGGCATGGCACTCGGAGGGACGGTCTTCCCGAAAGGACGGTCGAAATTCGACCGCAAGAATTATTTCTACCCGGACCTGCCGAAAGGCTACCAGATATCGCAATATGATGAGCCGCTTGTCGAAGGCGGCGAGCTCTGCGGCATCCGCATCACCCGTATCCACCTCGAAGAAGACGCGGGAACACTGTCACACGGAGCTGAGTCCTCGCTCGTTGACCTGAATCGCGCGGGGACGGCACTGATGGAGCTCGTGACGGAGCCGGATATCAGAAGCGCCAGGCAAGCGGTCGCGTTCGCCGAGGAACTGCAGCGTATCGTGCGGTATATGGGCATCTCGGAAGCGGATATGGAACGGGGACTGATGCGCCTCGAGGCGAATATCTCGATCGATATGGGCACGAAAGTCGAGGTGAAAAACATCAACTCGTTCAAAGCGCTTCACGACGCGATTGAGTACGAATACGCACGCCACGGAAAAGCGCTCGAAGCGGGAGAAAAGATCGTGCAGGAAACGCGTGGCTGGAACGCGGAAAAGGGAACCACGGTAAGCCAGCGAAGCAAGGAAGACGCGCACGATTACCGCTATTTCCCAGAACCTGACCTGCCGCCCATCGACGCGACAGCGTTCAATCTCGAAGGGCTTCAGACGAGCATTCCCGAACTGCCCGCGGCAAAACGGGCGCGATTTATGCAGGAATTCGGCCTCGCGGAAAAAGAGACGTATATCGTGACCGAAGACCGCCTGGCGGCAGAATACTTCGAAGAAGCGGCAAGCGAGCTTAGGAATATCGCGCCCCAGGCACCCTCTGGCCTACTTTATAATTATTTCACGAGCGATCTCTGGGGGATTATGAAAAAAGAATCGATCGAATTCAAAGACTTGAAAGCAACGCCGGCAAATTTCGCGCGCCTCATCCATATGGCCGCGTCGGGAACGGTCTCAAGCCGTTCGGCGAAAGACGTGCTCGCGAAAATGGTGGAAACCGGAGGCATGCCGGAAGAAATAGTAAAAAGCGGGGGGCTCGGGCAGATTTCCGACATGGGACATCTCGAAGAAATTGCGAGAAAAATGATTATGGAACATCAGAAGGCCGTGGAAGACTATAAAAAAGGAAAAGTTGAAGCCCTCCACGCTCTCGTAGGAAAGGCCATGGGGGCGCTGAAAGGAGCGGGGAATCCTTCCATGCTTCGCGAGATTTTCGAACAGCTCCTAAAATAGGAGGGTTGCTAAAACGGCATTTTCATAGCATACTGGCCGCGAGTCAGGGTATTCGCGCGCTCATCAAAACCATAACCACGAGGGAAGCTGATCATGAAACGGATCCTGATACTTGCGCTGATTGTAATGGCTGTGACGCTGAAAGGAGATCAGCCGGCAGATTGGCCGAATCGAAATAGCGGCTCATTCCTGATCGAGACATTCGAAGTCATCGGCCATGGCCATGTGACGGCGACGGAACATAAGAACGGAGCTGTCGTCGTCGAATATGCGGCGAAAGCGGAAGGGGGCGTCTTGATTATGGGGAAGGAAACCGTAGTCGCGGGCGACATCCTCGTCGCGGGCGACGAATGCCGAATTCTCCGGATCGGACACAAAGACGGAAAAGGGGAACTGCGGCACACCGTAATAGCCGTGGAAAATAAAATCGGCAAATGAATAAACTGCGGTTCCTGCAATCGAAAACCGCCAAGAGAGATTCTTCTCCTGGCGGCTTTTTTTAAAAACTCTGAAATCTCCTTAAATCGTCGGGATCTTCGCCGCTCGGGCAATCTCCGCAACCGCATCATCCACGCCCTTCATATCCTTGCGGATCGCGACCGTTCGCGCCGCGACCTCCTTTTCGCCAACGACGATGATATACGGTATGCGCCGCACTTCCGCCTCGCGGATCTTCTTGCCTACCGTACCGTTCTGCATATCGAGCTCCGTTCGCACGCCGGAAGCGATGAGCGCCTCATATACCTCTTTCGCATACGCGGCCTGTCCGTCGGAAACGGTAAGGACGATGGCCTGCACGGGCGCGAGCCACGCGGGCAACGTGCCGTCCGTATGCTCCAAAAGCACGCCGACGAACCGCTCAAAGGAGCCGAATATGGCGCGATGGATGACCCACGGCATCTTTTTCGATCCATCCTCATCGACATACATCGTCTCGAACTGCTTAGGAAGCATCACGAGATCGAGCTGGGCCGTGCCCATCTGCCAGTCGCGCCCCTGGGAATCCAAGAGATGGGCTTCGATTTTCGGGCCGTAAAAAGCGCCTTCGCCCGGAGCGATGGAGTAGGTAACGCCGGTCGCCTTCAGGGCGGATTCAAGCGCGGATTCGGCCTTATCCCAATCGGATTGAGCGCCGAGGAATTTCTCCGGCCGTAACGCGAGCACGTACGTTGTCTTGAATCCGAACGATCCGTAAAAACGCGAGATGGTCGTGACGATATCCCGGATCTCGGTTTCCGCCTGGTCGGGCCGGCAATAGATATGCGCGTCGTCCATAGTGATTTGCCGCACGCGGAACAGTCCGCCAAGCGTGCCCGAAAGCTCGTTGCGGTGGAGGCGGCCGATCTCGGCGAAACGGAGCGGCAGGTCGCGATAGCTCCGCGTCGAAGCATTGAAGACATACGTGGACTCCGGGCAATTCATAGGCTTTATCGCGAGCTCTTCGTCCTTGTCGCGCGGATTCGCGAAATGGAACATATTGTCGCGATAATGGTCCCAATGGCCGGATTTCTTGAAAACTTCGCTCTTCACCATGATAGGCGTGGAGATTTCTTTGTACCCGGCGCGATCGTTCATCTGCCGCGCGGCGGCCTCGAGCGCGCGGAATACCGTCATGCCGTTCGGGTGCCAGAAAGGCGCCCCGGGAGCGATATCGTGGAACGAAAAAAGGTCGAGCAATTGCCCGAGCTCCCGATGGTCACGCGGTTTTCGTTCAGATTCCATAGTATGTATCTAGTATGCATGAGAGCATACCGAAAAGACGGCGATGTGGCAATTACGCGCGGAAAAGAGTATGATCATGCCGGCAATCCGGTCCGCCCGAAAGCGGAAGGAAATCGAAAAAATATAAGGAAAGGACGTGCTATGAACCTGCATGACATGCTCATGTATGCGTGGTACGTGCTTCAGAAAAAGTTCCGTACCATAAGGCTCCCTGAGCGGGCTAAAAACCGACGAACGAGGAGAGCGCCCGAACCGCAAGTAGGACAAGTAGAAGAAGATGGGCCGATACGGGAAAACAAGCCGCCCAAACCGGAAATTGAGAGAATAGGAAGAAATCCAGCAGATGCAGAATGCAAACCTCAGCCAAAAAAGCCTCGGGGAAAGGGCGAAGATCGCCCAATTCCGGAAATCCGCATATGGACATGGGAAGATCTCTCGGAACTCATGGACGTGATGGAAGGCGAGGGACAGGCGAGCATGGCATTCGACAAGACGATGCTGAAGGACCACATAACCGGGTCTGGCCTCTTGGGCCTCGTCGCCCTGCGCGAAGGGAAAATTGTGGGATTCATAGTCGCTTCACAGGGAATGGTGATCCATATCGCGGTCAAGCGAGAGGATCACTATACCGGCGTGGGAACCGCCCTGTGGAACGGCCTCGTGGAGGCATTCGGCGAAGAAACGCCCATGAATATGAGGGTAAAGATTCGCGATGACAATCTCCCCGCCCACCTCTTCTTCAAAAAGATGGGGTTCATATGCCCCGCGATGGTCCTGAACTCGATCGAAGGATCGGACGACGCGGTCTATATGATGATGTACCCGCCTCCTCCCGCCTGGAAGATCGGTACGCTCCACATCATCGACGGGAATGAACAGTGGCAGATCTACAGGCCGTACCCGGAAAATAGAACCTGACCCCGCCCTCCGGCACGATGCCGGAGCGAGCGGGGTTTTTTAATCATGTTATTATTACTATTATGATAGTCTCATGAAATATCTCTGGATATTCGGATTTGGAATCTTATTTATTGCACTAGATATCGCAGGTATCGTAATCGGTTTTTCGCTCTACTATGAGCATAACAACTATAATCTTCTTGATAATCCCCTTATTGAGGGGTTGTTCGCGCTCACAATAAATCCGATATTCATCTTCGTATGCTTCATACTCGGATGCATATTCGGCCACCTCATAACGCGCAAAAGGAATTCCGATTATGAAGGTTCGACACCTGAAATCGTGGGGAAGCCATGGCTAGCTATTGGAATCATACTATCGGTAATTTCAATCCTCGTAAGCAATCTATACATCGTCTCGCTATACAAAAAAGGACTACTCACTTCAATAATGAGATCCGATTTCCTTATCATTGACATCATCGTAGTCATATTATGCATCCCTTTTATCATCGCCTCATTAGATCAATACAGGAGAAACATTCGACAAATCACGAAAACGCGGGTTTTACTAGTAATTTTCTGCGTAGTGGGGGCATATATTGCAAATACTGTATTGGAAAAAATATTATTCCCGCCTAAATATGATCAGGAGATAACGATCATGAAATGCAATGATGCTGGAGATAGAACAGAGCAAGCATCGTGCTTCGATATAATATGCCGCGAAGACAACCGAGAGGATTCTATAACAAAAGACAT
The DNA here is from genome assembly GCA_023244835.1 of Candidatus Harrisonbacteria bacterium. GTDB lineage: Bacteria > Patescibacteriota > Minisyncoccia > UBA6257 > UBA11618 > CALRGO01. Next base: position 6,538 of record JAHFLN010000002.1, on the reverse strand, counting down.
ATGCGTCAGGTATTGGGCCTCTCGATATCAAAATACCGAAGCATGCTCCCTCATAGCATCAGAAGTGGAATATTGTAGATGTTATTATCAATTTAGGGAAACGAGCCTAAGAAAATCATCCGAAGAGAAATATGGTACGGCTAAATATAGCGGACCGAGAGAAGACAACAGTTATTTTTATGCCAACCGCGAAAGAATTCGCGAAGGGCTTAAAAAATTCCAACAAGAGAATGATTGCTCGATATACTCTGGTAGGGATGAGGCGACATGTAAAGCAATAAAAGAGGGGAAAGAAGAATATTGCTTGAATTTAAAGAATTAATATAAGAACGTCGCTACGACGTCCTTTTCTTTCCTTCTTATCCCCTTAAAGGAGATAACGCCGATGAAAATGCCTCTAGAGACGGTATGCCAAGACGAATACTGTGCGTCCCGAGCGATGAAGCATAAGACGAGAAAAAATAACTGTCTGAATCCGCCGGAACGCCGTCGGCGTTGAGTTTTATTTTTTCTGTCGTCTTACGCAAAGAGCAAATAGGACGCGCCATGAGTCGGAACCGTCTTCAGAGGCATTTCCATCGGCGTTATAGGATCCGCGCGTTATCGCAGATGAACCGCGGATCGTTATCCCGCCACGACATATGGCCCAAGACGCCCACAACGGCCCCGACCTGCCACGCCTCGCCCGTCTTCTCGATCGTCTTGGGAAACACGATGACTTCGAGCGTATGTGTCATATCCTCGATAGTCACGAATGCCATGGGCTTCCCGGTCTTCGTGATGATCGACTGCACCTTCGAAACAAGCCCGCCCACGATAAGCTCCTCCTTCTCATCCTTCACCTCAAGCACGTCCTTGATCGCCCGCGCCTTGATAGCCGCGAGCTTGTCCGCATATGCGGACAGGGGATGGTCGGATATGTAGAAGCCGAGCAGTTCCTTTTCCCATTGCAGCTGCTCCTCGTGCGGGATCGGATCCATAGGCTTCAGCTTCAAGGCGGTTTCCGAAATACCCGTGCCGCCGAAAAGCCCGGCTTGCGCCTCATTCTTCGATTTCTTGACGAGCGTGCTGAATTTCAATATGTCATCCATATTCCCGAGAAGCGCCGACCGGTCGAATCCGAGCGAATCGAGCGCGCCCGCCTTCGTGAGGCTCTCGAGGGACTTCTTGTTCAGATCCTTATGATTCACGCGATACAGGAGGTCGGAAAGCGCGGCGAACGGCCCGTGCAGGTCCCGCTCGGCAATGATCGCCTCGACGATATTTTTTCCCACGTTCTTTATAGCTAAAAGGCCGAAGCGGATATCCTGGCCCTCCGGCATGAAATTGATACCGCTCTTCGTTATGTCGGGAGGCAGGACCTTGATACCCATTTTTTGGCATTCGGACACGAGAAATGCCATACGCTCGGTATCACCCGCATCGGCATTCAGAAGCGCGGTCATGAATTCGACGGGATAATGCGCCTTCAAATACGCCGTCTGGTACCCGATCACGGCATAGCACACGGCATGGCTCTTATTAAAACCGTAACGCGCGAACGGAGGAAAGAGGTCCCAGATCGCCTGGGCGACCGAAGGCGATATTCCGTTCGCCTTCATGCCGGAAATGATTTTCTCACGCTGCTCGTCCAAGAGCGACTGGATTTTTTTGCCGATCGCTTTACGGAGCGTGTCGGCTTCGGCAAGCGTATAGCCCGCGAGATCGCGGGCGATCTGCATCATCTGCTCCTGATATATGCCGATGCCGTACGTAGGACGGAGAATCGGCTCGAGCTTCGGATGGAGATAGGTAATGACCTCCTTGCCATGCTTGCGGTCGATAAAAGAGGGAATAAGCTCCATCGGCCCGGGGCGATAAGCGGCAACGAGCGCAACCAGATCCTCAAGCTGAGTGGGCTTCAGCATTTTCATATACCGCCGCATGCCCGCGGATTCGAACTGGAAAACCCCGGTCGTATCTCCCTCCTGAAGCATGGCGTAAGTCTTTTGGTCGCCCTGCGGCAGATCGTTCGCGTCGACCTCCCCCTTGCCGCACTCACGAATAAGCCGGATCGTTTCTTCGAGAATCGTGAGGTTTTTGAGCCCTAAGATATCCATCTTCAGAATGCCGAGGTCCTCGACAGCATGCATCTCGAACTGCGTAACGATCGCAGTCGGGTCTTGCGGCGCGTATTGGAGCGGCAAGTAGTCCATGAGCGGCCCGGGCGTGATCACGGTGCCGCACGCGTGCACCGAAGCATGACGCGCCACGCCCTCCAAATGCATCGCGCCGTCAATGATCTTCTTCGCCATGGGATCGGATGCGATGAACGAACGTAACTCGTCGGTCGTCTCAAGCGCGGTCGCAAGCTCCTGCCCGACCTTGAAAGGAATGAGCTTCGCGAGCTTGTCGCATAAAGCATAATCGGCACCGAGCGCCCGGCCCACGTCGCGTACCGCGGCGCGCGCGGCCATAGTCCCGAAGGTTATGATGTTCGCAACGCGATCGTCGCCGTATTTTTCCTTGAGATAGCCCAAGACCTCGCTCCGGCGGGCATCGGCGATATCGACATCGATATCAGGCATCTGTATGCGGTCAGGATTCAAGAACCGCTCAAAAAGGAGGTTGAAGGGCAACGGATCGACATTCGTGATGCCTAAGATATAAGCCACGATGCTCCCCGCGGCCGATCCGCGGCCGGGCCCTACGACAATGCCGCGATCCTTCGCCCAATTGATGAAGTCCTGCACGATGAGGAAATAGCCGGCGAATCCGGTCCGATCGATGACCGACAGCTCGTATTCAACGCGCTCATGCGCCGCGGGAGAATCGTCAGGATACCGCCCGGCGAAACGCTCCATAACGAGCCGGCGCACATACGAATTGGCTGTCTCGCCATTCGGCAGAGGAAACGCGGGAAGGATATTCTTTCCAAGCGTAAGCTCAACCGAGCACCGGGCGGCAACCATAGCGGCATTCTCTATCGCCTCCGGCAGGTCAGGGAATGACGCGGCCATCTCCTCCTCGCTCCGCATCGAGAAATCATCGGCCTTCAGAGTCATCCGCTTCTCGTCAGAAAGCTTATTGCCCGTGCCGACCGCGAGCAGGATGTCGTGGTACGGCGCATCTTCCTTCTTCAGATAATGGATATCCTGCGTCGCGACCATCGGAATCTGGAACTTCGCGGCAAGCGCCATAAGCGCGGGCCGCACGATCGCATGGTCCTTGGGCGAGAAATGCGGGTGATGCGAAACCTCTATGAAATAATTATCCGGGCCGAAAATGCCCTGATACGTACGGATGACCTCCTCGGCTTCCGGCATGCCCTTCCTCAAGATCGTGCGAATCAGCTCGCCTGAATAACAGCCCGAAAGCGCGATTAATCCCTCATGATACTCGCGCAAGAGCTCGTGATCCACGCGCGGCTTATAATAAAACCCTTCGAGGTTCGCTCGGCTTATGAGCTTGATGAGATTCTTCCAGCCCGTGAGATTCTCGACAAGGAGCGTAAGATGAAAGCTCCGGTCGTCCGCGCCGGACGCCTTGTCGAACCGCGTACGCTGGGCGACATACGCTTCGACACCTAAAATAGGCTTAATGCCGGCAGCCTTCGCCGCCTTGTAGAACTCGATAGCGCCATAGAGATTGCCGTGGTCGGTAAGCGCCAAGGCTTCCATGCCGAGCTCCTTCGCGCGAGCGACGAGCGCCTTGGGCGTCGCAAGGCCGTCCAAGAGGGAATAGTGGCTATGCGTATGGAGATGGACAAATTTCACGGGCATGACACAATCCAATCTATCATGACGATCGGAATAGACGAAGTCGGCCGTGGACCGCTCGCAGGACCGGTATTCGTCGCCGCAGTCGCCCTTCCGAGCCGCCTGGATTTAAAGAAATCGGACCTGCCGCTCCGCGACTCGAAGCGGCTCACGGCACATCAGCGCAAGGCATGGTGCGCATGGATCAAGAAGAATCGGGAAATACTATATGCCGTCGCACGATGCGGCCCGAAACTGATAGACAGGATAAATATAACGCAAGCCGCAAATCGCGCCGCAAATCGCGCCTATGGAAAAATCATTGCATCCCTGTCCGCCAAACACTACCCGCTAGCCACTCTTCTCGACGCCGGCCTCAGACTCCCGCAAGGAATCGCTCAAAAAAACGTCGTGAAAGGAGACGAAAAGATACCCGCGATCGCCCTGGCGTCTATTCTCGCGAAAGTCGCCCGGGACGCATATATGACGAAACAGGCGCAACACTATCCGGAATACGGATGGGAGAAAAATAAGGGATACGGAACCGCGCTGCATATCAAAGCATTGAAGAAATGCGGCCCGTGCGATATCCACCGATTGACCTTCATCCGCAACTTCCGTATACTGTAAAGACTATGGGTGGCGTACCAGTAAAGCATCACAGCAAGGGAAAAGTAGGCCGCAGGCGGTCTCACTTGGCTATGAAAAAGACGAACATGGCCGCATGCCCCAAATGCAAAGGCCCCGTCATGCCGCACAAGACCTGCGCGCAATGCGGCGCATACAGGAAGAAAGCGCGCACGGCTAAAAAGGCCTAGCACCGCATGGCAACACGGCACCTTGCACGGTCCATCGTCCTCCAATCCCTCTACGAATGGGACTTTTTCGGCAAGAAGGAAAGCTTGGACACGATCATCGATCGCAATCTCGCCGAGTTCGGTCCGGGCATCGATGAACCGGAATTCGCACGGAAGATCGCGGATGGCGTTAAGGAGCATTTGGAAACCATAGACGGCATCATCGTGAAAGCCGCGCCCGAATGGCCCCTGGAGCGCATCGCGATCATAGACCGCAACGCGCTCCGTATCGGCCTCTACGAGCTCCTCTATGCGAACCCCGAAGAAGTGCCCCCGAAAGTCGCCATCAACGAGGCGATCGAGATCGTGAAAAACTACGGCGGCCCGAACTCCGGGAAATTCATCAACGGCGTACTCGGCACCGTTTTCAAGGAACTTGAGGCAAGCAATGCCGGAAAAACGGCTGGAGAAAAACCCGTCGAAGAAGCCGCTGCCGAATAGGCGCTCCGAGGAATCGCTCGCGCACTTCGCATGCGCGAAATGCGCGAAGTGGTGGACGATAGGGGACGCACCGGCCCGTAAAAAGCTCTGGTACTGCCCCTGGTGCGGAACGGAACAGAAAATTGTATGAATCTTACAACGCTCGAAACGTCACTGAGATACTCTTTCAAGGATAAAGCTCTTTTGAAGGAGGCTTTGACGCACCGCTCGTATCTCAATGAAAACCCCTCCTGGGGCGTCCCGCACAACGAACGCCTCGAGTTCCTAGGTGACGCGGTGCTCGAGCTCGTCGTCACCGAAGAACTCTATGCGCGATTCCCCGATGAAGACGAAGGAAGGCTCACCGCGCTCCGTGCGGCTCTCGTGAATTACCAATTCATGGCGAAGGCGGGCTCTGACGCGGGCGTCGGCGCCGCGGTACTCCTCTCGCGCGGCGAGGCGAAAGATACGGGCCGCGCCCGCGACGTGATCGTGGCGAACGCGATCGAGGCTGTCATCGGGGCGATCTACCTGGATGGGGGATATGCGGAATGCCGGAGAGTGATCAATGCCGTCGTGATGAACGGCCTGCACGAGATCATGAAAAGCGGCGCGTACCGCGATCCGAAGAGCGCCTTGCAGGAAAAGACGCAGGCGACGCGCAAGCTCACCCCCACCTACCGCGTCGTGAAAGAAGACGGTCCCGAGCATAAGAAGCTATTCAAGGTAGCGGTATATTTCGACAACGAATTCGTCGCGGAAGGGGAAGGCTACTCGAAGCAGGAAGCCGAAACCGAAGCGGCCAAGACAGCACTTGAAAAAATAGGCGATATGGGGCATACTCGATAGCACATGTTAGCCATCAAGCTCCAACGGATAGGAAAGAAGCATCAGGCGATGTACCGCCTGATCGTGGGCGAAAAGCGCCAAAAGCTCGACGGCCGCCAGCTCGAAGACCTCGGCTGGTACAATCCGCACACGAAGAAGTCCCAGTTCAACGCGGTCCGGATCAATCACTGGATCGGCGTAGGAGCCGCCCCGACCGCGACGGTCGCCGTGCTCTTGAAAAAAGCGGGCGTATTGACCGCCGCATAGAAAAACCCGTACCATGGGACGGAAAGGTCGCGTATGATACGATAAGCACTGAAATGGAACGATTCGCAGACCAGGAATTCCTCGAATATCTCGTCAAATCGATCGTGGACAACCCGGACGATGTCCAGGTAGTCAGGAAGATCGACGAGATGGGAGTGCTTCTCTCGCTAAAGGTTAATCAGAAGGATATGGGGCACGTCGTCGGCCGCCAAGGAGCGACCGCGAAGTCAATCCGCTCCCTCCTCCGGATAGTGGGCATCAAGAACAATGCCCGCGTAAACCTGAAGATCGAGGAGCCCGAAGGATCGACCCGCGGCATCGCGCCGGAACAAGCGCCGATGCACGGGGGCGAGACAGAGACCGAAGCAGAAAGTTTTTAAGAGAAGGCTCGTTAAAAGGCCATAGAGCGAGCATCGCCTATGGCCTTTT